>JBIOYN010000303.1:0-13173 GCA_044870155.1 Acidimicrobiia bacterium
TCACACCTCATTCATAGCGTGCCCGGGGTCCGGGGCGTGCCCGGAGATGATTCAGGCGCCGGCCTCCTCCAGGGCCCGTCGGACGAGCACCTGGGCCAGGTGCCGGCGGTAGTCGGGGCCGGCGTTCAGGTCGGTGGGCGGCCCCGTCCCCTCGGCGGCGGCGGAAGCGGCGTCGGCCGCCGATGCCCCCTGGCTGAGCGCCTGCTCCACGGCGCTGGCCCGCAGCGGCGTGGAACCCATGTTGACCAGGGCCACGCCGGTGGTGCCGTTGCGCACCGCGGCCACACCCACGATGGCCCAGTCCAGGGCCCGGCGGTTGAACTTCTGGTACGACCAGCCGGCGCCCGCCACCTTGGGCACGCGGATCTCGGTGAGGAGCTCGTCGGGAGCGAGGGCCGTCTCCAGGAACCCGGTGAAGAAGTCGGCGGCCGGGATCTCCCGTTCCCCCGACGGCCCCCGGGCCACCAGCGTGCCGCCCAGGGCGAGCACCACGGCGGGCAGGTCGGAGGCGGGGTCGCCGTGGGCCAGGGAACCGCCGATGGTGCCCCGGTGCCGGACCTGGGGGTCGCCCACCAGGCCGGCCACGTGGGCCAGGATCGGCACCTGGCTCTTGAGCAGGTCGCTGGTCTCGACGTCCCGGTGCCGGGTGAGGGCACCGATGGCCACCTGGTCGCCGCTGTCCCGGATGTAGGACAGGTCGGTCAGCCGGCCCACGTCGACGAGGACCGACGGCGAAGCCAGACGCAGCTTCATGAGGGGGAGGAGCGAGTGCCCACCGGCCAGCAGTTTGGCGTCGTCGCCGTGACTGGACAGCAGCGAGACGGCCTCGTCGGCCGAGCCCGCCCGGACGTAGTCGAAAGCCGCCGGGATCATCGTGCCCCCTCCTTTGCGCTCTGGATCGTCTGCCACACCCGCTGGGGTGACGCCGGCATGGCGATGTCGGTGACGCCCAGCGGCGACAGGGCGTCGACGATGGCGTTGATCACCGCCGGCGTGGAGGCGAGGGTCCCCGCCTCCCCGATTCCCTTCACCCCGAGGAGGTTGGTGGGCGACGGGGTGACGGTGCTGGCCAGGGTGAAGCTGGGCATCTCCGCCGCCGACGGCACCAGGTAGTCGGCCAGTGTGCTGGTCAACAGGTTCCCGTCGGCGTCGTAGACCGCCTCCTCGAACAGCGCCTGGGCGATGCCCTGGGTGACCCCGCCGTGGATCTGGCCCTCGACGATCATGGGGTTGATCTGGGTGCCGCAGTCGTCGACGGCGATGTAGTTGAGCAGGTCGACAGCGCCCGTCTCCTCGTCCACCTCCACCACGCACACGTGCGTGCCGAAGGGGAACACGAAGTTGGGTGGGTCGTAGGACGCCTCCGCTTTCAGGTTGGGTTCCATGCCGTCGGGCAGGTTGTGGCCGGTGAAGGCGCCGAAGGACACCGCCTGGATGGGCAGGTTCTTGTCGGGGGTGCCCTTGGCCTGGAACACGCCGTTGACGAACTCGAGGTCGCCCTCGGCCACCTCCAGCTGGTGGGCGGCGATGGCGCGGGCCTTGTCGATGACCTTGTCGGTGGCCAAGGCCACGGCCACACCGCCCACGGACAGCGACCGGGACCCGTAGCTGTCCATTCCCAGCGAGGAGATGGACGTGTCGGAGTGGAGCACGTCGACGTCCTCGGGCGGGATGCCGAGCCGCTCGGCCACGATCTGCGACCACGAGGTCTCGTGGCCCTGACCGTGGGGCGAGGTGCCCGTCACCACCTGCACCTTGCCGGTGGGCAGCATCTGGACGCTGGCGGATTCCCAGCCACCGGCCACGTACTTGAGGGCGGACAGCACCCGGGAGGGGGCCAGCCCGCACATCTCGACGTAGGACGACAGCCCGATGCCCAGGTGCTTGGTCGAACCCGATTCCCGGCGCATCTGCTGCTCCTTGCGGAACCCTTCGTAGCCGGCCAGCTCCAGCGCCTTGTCCAGCGCGGGCTCGTAGTTGCCCGAGTCGAACATCAGCCCGGCCGCCGACGTGTAGGGGAAGGCTTCGGTCGGGATGAAGTTGCGCCTGCGGATCTCGGCCGGGTCTGCGCCCACCTTGGCCGCCAGGGACTCGATGGCCCGCTCGATGGCGTAGGTGGCTTCGGG
This sequence comes from Acidimicrobiia bacterium, assembly GCA_044870155.1. Taxonomy (GTDB): domain Bacteria; phylum Actinomycetota; class Acidimicrobiia; order IMCC26256; family BP-133; genus CAWBJP01. The sequence continues at coordinate 2,127 of JBIOYN010000303.1, forward strand.
TCGCCCCGCCCCCCGGTAGGCGTCGGTGGGGGTCATGGTGGTGAACACGCCCGTGCACTGGAAGGAGTAGGCGGGGATGTCGTACAGCCCGTGGTACAGGAAGGCACCGAGCAGGGGGATGCCGGGGGTGATCAGCTGCAGGTACCCCCCCATGTCGGCCAGGAGCTTCACCCGCACGGCGGTGATCTTCCCGTTCTCGTCGGCGGCCAGCTCGATGTCCTGGATCTGCCCCCGGCCCTGGATGGTGGCCTGGGTGTTCTCGGTCCGCTCCTCGTTCCAGCGCACCGCGCGCTTCAACCGCCTGGCCAGGGCCAGGCAGAGGAACTCTTCGGCGTAGACCTCGAGCTTCGATCCGAACCCGCCGCCCACCGACGGGGCGACGACCCGCAGGTTGGTCTCGGGGATGCCCACCGTCAGCGTCGACATGATCCGCAGGATGTGCGGAATCTGAGTGGATGAGTACAGGGTGTAGTCGCCGCCGTAGGGGGCGGGGACGACGCACACGCCTCGCGGCTCCATGGCCGAGGGGATGAGGCGCTGCTGGAGGTAGCGCTCCTTGACGACGTGGGCGGCGGCGGCGAAGGCGGCCTCCACCTTGGCCTCGTCGGGTTTGAGCTCCCACACGTAGGAGGTGTTGGTCCCCAGGTCGTCGTTGATGACGACCCGGTCCGAGAGGGCGTCCTCCAGGTCGATGACGGCGGGCAGCACCTCGTAGTCGACCACCACCGCCTCGGCGGCGTCCCGGGCCGCGGTGTTGGATTCGGCCACCACCACGGCGACGGCGTCACCCACATAACGGGCCTTGTCCGCCGTGATCGGGAGGTGGGCCGGGCTCTTCATGTCGTCGGTCACCGGCCAGGCGCAGGGCATGGGGCCGGCCCACTCCCCCTGCAGGTCGGCGCCGGTGAACACGGCCACCACCCCAGGGGCGCTCTCGGCGCCCGACTTGTCGATCGACACGATCCGGGCGTGGGCGTGGGGGCTCCGGACGAGGGACACGTAGAGGGCCCCGGGAATGTCGAGATCGTCCACGAAGCGGGCTTCGCCGGTGAGCAGCGCAGCGTCCTCCCGCCGGTGGAGCCGCTCGCCGATGGCCGGGCTCACGAGGTGCTCCCGGCGGCGGCCAGGACCGCCTTGACGATGTTGTGGTAGCCGGTGCAGCGGCACAGGTTGCCTTCCAGGCCTTCCCGCACGTCGCTCTCCGAGGGGCTGGGGTGCTCTTCCAGCAGGGACACGGCAGCCATGACCATGCCCGCCGTGCAGTAGCCGCACTGCAAGCCGTGGTTTTCGTGGAAGGCCTGCTGCATGGGATGGAGCGTGCCGTTGGTGGCCAGCCCCTCGATGGTGGTGATGTCGGCGCCGTCGGCCTGGACGGTGAGCATCGTGCAGCTCTTGACCGACTCCCCGTCCAGGAGCACGGTGCAGGCGCCACACGACGTCGTGTCGCAACCGATCTTGGTGCCGGTGAGTCCCAGAACCTCCCTCAGGTAGTACACGAGCAGCAGTCGAGGTTCGACCTCGTGCTCGCCTGTCTGACCGTTGACGGTCATGGATACCCGCATGGAAAACCACCCCCCGGGTCGGCGAAAGGGCTCCATCATGCACCCCTGATCGAGGCGATGCCACGCGGGTGGGCTCCCCCTGCGCCGGCCATGCGGCGGCTGGGCGCGGTGTGCGTCATGAATGCCGATTTGCGGCGTTTCTCTGGGTGGAGGTCCCCCAGCCTCCCCCGGCGTGACTCCCGGGTGTCCGGTGGTGAAACCTCCCCTTCCACCACTGGGCACCGGGAGCCCCGGGGATTTTTTTTCAGTAAGCGGTCCGGTCGCGGAGCCCGGCGTACACGTCAGCCAGGGCGGTCAGGGCCCGGCCGTGACGCACGAGCAGCTCCACGTTGCCCGAGATCTTGAGGAGGCCGGCCGACAAGGCCTGCTGGGCGTTGAGCTCCCCCCGGGACAGGGCGACAGCCACCTCGTAGGACTGGCTCAGGGTGAGGTCGGGCGCGGCGGCCTGGCCGGGGACCACCGACAGTCGGCCGTCTCCGGCCACCAGGTGGTAGCGCACGTCCCCACCATCGACGTCCGTGACCACCTGCTGGAGGACGAGGCCAAGCCCGGCCGGGAAGCGCACCGCCTCGGCCGCCCGGCCCAGAGCCTCCAGCCAGTCGGGGGCGAGGAAGGCGAGCACCGGCGGCACACTACGGTGTGGCGCCATGTCACCGTCGCCGCGCCCGCCTGTTCCGACGGAGACGACCGGCCCGACCCTGGCGGCGGCTTCCGTCCCCGACAGCCTCTCGGCCGTGGTGGGCCCGGTGGAGGACCGCATCCGGGAGCTGCTCGACGCCGAGGCGCTGCGCTGGTCCCTGGTCGACGACGACCTCCTTCAGCCCGTCGTCGCCCTGCGGGACTTCGTGCTCGCCGGCGGGAAGCGGCTGCGGCCCGCCTTCTGCCACTGGGCCTACGTGGGCGCCGGCGGGGATCCCGACGACCGGGCCGTCCTCGACGCCGGCGCCGCCCTGGAGATGCTCCACTCCTTCGCGCTCGTCCACGACGACGTCATGGACGGCTCCCCCCGGCGCCGGGGACGCACCACCGTCCACCTCGACTTCGCCTCCCGGCACCGGGCGGCGGGCTGGCGGGGCGAGCCCCGCCGCTTCGGCGAAGGGGTCGCCATCCTGGTCGGCGACCTCGCCTTCGTCTACGCCGACATCCTCCTGGGCTCGGTGCCGCCCGCCGCGGCCGAGGTCTTCCACCAGCTCCGCCTCGAGCTCAACATCGGCCAGTATCTGGACATGGCGGGGACGGCCGCCAGCCGATCCGATCACGACACGGCCCGACGCATCGCCTGTTACAAGTCGGGCAAGTACACGGTCGAGCGCCCGCTCCACCTGGGCGCCGCCCTGGCCGGGCACCTCGACGACCTGGGCCCCGCCCTGTCGGCCTTCGGCCTGCCCCTGGGGGAGGCGTTCCAGCTGCGCGACGACCTGCTCGGCGCCTTCGGCGAACCCGCCGTCACCGGCAAGCCCGTGGGCGACGATCTGCGCGACGGCAAGCCCACCCCGCTCCTGGCCATCGCCACCGCCCGGGCCGGCGCCGGCGGCCGCACCCTGCTGAGCCGGGTCGGCGCCGCCGACCTGACCGACGCCGAGGTGGCCGACCTCCAGACCCTTCTGGTGGAGACCGGGGCCAAGGACGACATCGAACGGCGGGTGGAGGTGCTGGTGGCCGAGGCGGTGGACGCTCTCGACGAGTCCACCCTCGTCCCCGAGGCCCGCCACGCCCTGGGCGAGCTCGCCGTCTATGTCGCCCGCCGGGACCGCTGACCGTTCTGTGCACTGATAACCCCCGCAACGGGGGGTTCCCGCTTCACAGTTCCGAAGTACGCCCTCCGTCCGCGGCCCCCAACCCTCTCAATGCGTCGTGTTTAGGGCGCCGGCGCCAGCGCCTCCACCAGCGACTCCACGAGGCCGGCGATGGTGTGCTCGGCCGCCTCCACGGTGACGGTCAGGCCGTGGGCCCGGGCTGTCTCGGCGGTGATCGGTCCGATGCAGGCCACCACGGGCGGGTGCGGGCCCTCACCCGTCGCCTCCAGGTAGTTGGTCACCGTCGACGACGAAGTGAAGGTGACAGCGTCGGCCCGGCGGGCGGCGGCCAGGGCCGCTGGCGACGGCTGGGCCAGAGCGGTGCGGTAGGCCTCCACCACCTCGACCGTCCAGCCCTTGGCGGCCAGGCCCCGGGGCAGGGCGTCGCGGGCCACCGCCGCCCGGGGCAGGAGCACACGGCCGGGGCCGGACGGGAAGGCGTCGACCACCGCCTCGGCCACGAAGCGCCCCGGCACCAGGTCGGCCCGGACGCCGGCCCGGAAGAGGGCGGCGGCCGTACCCGGCCCGATGGCGGCCACCTGCACGCCGGCCAGAGCCCGGGCGTCGCGCCCCAGGGCGGCGAGGACGGCGAAGAACCGCTCCACGGCGTTGGCCGACGTGAACGCCAGCCAGTCGCACTCCCCCACCGTCTCGGCCGCCCGGCGCAGGGCAGCGCCCCCGTCGGCGGGCTCGCCGATCTCGATGACGGGCAGCTCGACGGTGTCGGCACCCAGATCGTGCAGGCGCTCCACCAGGTCCGAAGCCTGCTCCCGGGCCCGGGTCACCACCACCGTGCGGCCGAACAGGGGCCGGTCCTCGAACCAGCGTAGGTCCAGGCCCGCCACCGCCCCCACCACGATGGTGGCCGGCGACTCCACCGGGGCCGCCCCCAGCCCTCGGAGCGTGGTGCGGAAGGTCTGCTGTTCGGGGCGGGTCCCCCAGGTGACGGCCGTGACCGGCGTGTCCGGCGCCAGCCCGCCGGCCATCAGCCGCTCGGCGATCCGGGCCCGCTGGGCCACGCCCATGAGCACCACGATGGTGCCCCCCACGCGGGCGATCGACTCCCAGTCGGTGCGGCTGGGCCAATCGCCGGACCCTTCCCGGCCCGTGACCACGGTAAAAGAGGTGGAGACCCCGCGGTGGGTGACGGGCACGCCGGCATAGGCGGGGACGGCCAGGGCCGATGTGATGCCCGGCACCACCTCGAAGGCGACCCCGGCGGAGAGGAGCGCCGCCGCCTCCTCGCCGCCCCGGGCGAAGACGAAGGGGTCGCCCCCTTTGAGGCGCACCACCTCCTGACCCGCCTTCCCCCGCTCCACCAACAGGGCGTTGATCTCCTCCTGGGGCAGGCTGGCCTGCCCGGGAGCCTTCCCCACGCTGATCCGCTCCGCCTCCGCCGGCGCCAGGTCGAGCAACGTAGCCACCGACAGGCGGTCGTAGACCACTACCTCGGCCCGGCGGAGCACCTCGGCGCCCCGCACGGTCAACAGACCCGGGTCCCCGGGCCCGGCCCCTACCAGGTAGACGGTCACCGTGGGAGGGTATGTCATGGCCATGGGAGCACGCGGGACGAAGAAGCCGGGCAAGAAGCAGCGCGGGGTGCTGGACCGGGTGGTGGTGCCGGTGGGGAGTGCCGTGGTGCTCGGCACCGCCGCCGTCCACTCCCTGCTCGACCGCCGCGGCCACAACGGCCACGAGCCCGAGCGCCCCCTCCCCGACCCCGATGAGGCGGCCAAGGGTGGGTTCCTCGACAAGCTGGCTCAACGGTTCACCTGGCTGGAGCCCATCGCCGCCGTCCAGGGCCGCTTCGGCCAGATCAACGGCAACATCCTGGCCGCCGCCTTCGCCTTCAACGCCTTCCTCTCCCTCTTCCCCCTGATGCTGGTGGCAGTGGCCGTCCTCGGCTTCGTGGCCGCCGGCTCCAACACCGACCTGGCCCAGAAGGTGGTCGCCGAGCTGGGGCTCACGGGCCAGGCGGCCGACCTGGTGACGAATACCATCACCGCCGCCAAGGACAGCCGCCAGGCGGCCAGCATCGTCGGTCTGGCCGGCCTGCTGTGGTCCGGCCTCGGCGTCGTGGCCGCCATCCAGGCCATCTACAACGGGGCCTGGCAGGTGAAGGACCGGGGGCTGAAGGACAAGGCCATCGGCCTCGGCTGGCTCTTGGGAGCGGGACTGCTCTTCCTCGGGTCGGCGGCCATCACCACCGTGCTGCGCTGGCTTCCCGGCTTCCTCGCCCCCCTCGGCGTCCTGGTGGGCGTGGGCGTCAGCTTCCTCCTGTGGCTGTGGACGGCCCGGGTGCTCCCCAACCGGCAGATCCCGTGGCGGCACCTGGTTCCCGGCGCGCTCTTCGGCGCCATCGGACTCGAGCTCCTGAAGTTCGCGGGTGCCTACTGGATCCCGAAGGCGGTGGCGTCGTCGTCCGCCCTCTACGGATCCATCGGTATCGTCTTCGCCGCCCTGGCCTGGTTGGCGTTCTTCGGCAAGCTCATCGCCTATTCGGCCGTGGTGAACGTGGTCACGTTCGAGCGCCACGAGGGCACGGTGCGCGCCGTGGTCGCGATCCCGTCGACCGCCACCGACGCGCTGGCCGTGGCGGACCGGGCCGGGAGATGGGTCGCCACTCGCTAACGCTCACGAAGAGCGATATCTTTGTCACGCTGGGAAACTGCCCAGGGTCACCGGGTCCGTCTGTGAGCGGACCCGGGACCCACGGGCAGGACCGGCCCTCGGGCCACCTTCGAGCGGAATCCCGGCGGGCGCCCATCCGATGAAGGACTCATCATGAGCCGCTGGCGTCCCCTGACCGATGTGACCGCCGCCGACCTCGAGCGCGGCGTCGATCGGGCCACCCTGCGCCGGGCCGTCCGTTTCGCCCGCCCCTACCGGTGGCTGCTGGTCCTGCACCTGGCCGGGCTGGCGGCCACGTCGCTGACGCTGGTCCTCCCCCCGCTCGTGCTCAAAGTCCTCGTGGACCGGGCTGACGCCGGCTCACTCGACACCGGGGTCATCAACTGGCTGGTGGCGGCGGCGGTGTCCGTGGCACTGGTCGCCACCGGGCTCGGGCTGCTCAACCGCTGGCTGGCGTCGAGGATCGGCGAGGGCCTGATCTACGACCTGCGGGTCGCCCTCTTCGAGCATGTCCAGCGCATGCCGGTGGCCTTCTTCACCCACACCCAGACCGGTTCGCTGCTGTCCCGCCTGTCCAACGACGTCCTCGGCGCCCAGCAGGTGGTGGGCACGCTGGCTTCTGTGACGTCGGACGTCTTCACCCTCGTCACCACGCTCACGGCCATGCTCATCCTCAGCTGGAGGGTGACCCTTTTGGCCCTGCTCGTCATCCCCGGCTTCGTGGTGCTCGATCGACGCATGGCCAAGCGCCTCGCCGCACTGTCCCGGGCCCGGATGGGCATCAACGCCCAGATGTCGTCGACCCTGGCCGAGCGCTTCAACGTGGCCGGCGCCCTGCTGGTCAAGCTCTTCGGCCGGCCCCGGGCCGAGGCGGCCGAGTTCGCCGAGCGGGCCGACGCCGTGCGCGCCTCGGGGATCAAGCTCGCCGTCACCAGCCGCCTCTACTACGGCAGCCTGGCGCTCGTGGGTGCCATCGGGACGGCCGCCGTCTACTGGGTCGGGGGTCGGGAGCTGGCCTCGGGCGCCATGCAGATCGGCACGCTCACCGCCCTGGCCGCCTATGTCGCCCGCCTGTACTCGCCACTCACCGACCTGGCCGGCGCCCGGGTCGACCTCCTCACCGCCCTGGTCAGCTTCGAGCGGGTCTTCGAGGTCCTCGACGCCCCGCCGGCCGTGGCCGACGCTCCCGGCGCATCGCAGCTGCCTGCGGTGACCGGCCGTCTCGAGATCGACGACGTGTGGTTCCGCTACCCGTCGGCGGCCACCGTGTCCATCGAGTCCCTGGAGGGTGAGGGCGTGCGGGAACGCCGTCACGAGGCGTCCGAGCCCGTCCTGCGGGGCGTGTCGTTCACCGCCGGGCCCGGCACCGTGGTGGCGCTGGTGGGGCCGTCAGGGGCGGGGAAGACCACCCTGGCCTCCCTCATCCCCCGGCTCTACGACGTGACCTCGGGCGCGGTGCGGATCGACGGCCACGATGTGCGCGACGTCACGCTGGAAAGCCTGGCGGGAGCCATCGGCGTGGTCAGCCAGGACCCCCACCTGTTCCACGACTCGGTGGGAGCCAACCTGCGCTACGCCCGGCCCGAGGCCAGCGACGACGAACTGGTGGCCGCCTGCCGGGCGGCCCGCATCCACGACGTCATCGCCGCCCTGCCCGATGGCTACGACACGGTGGTGGGCGAGCGGGGCTTCCGCCTCTCCGGGGGCGAGAAGCAGCGCCTGTCCATCGCCCGCCTCCTGCTCAAGGCCCCGGCCATCGTCGTGCTCGACGAAGCCACCAGCCACCTCGACTCGGAGAACGAGGCCGCCATCCAGGCCGCTCTGGCCGAGGCCCTCACCGGTCGGACGGCGGTGGTGATCGCCCACCGGCTCTCCACCATCGCCGCCGCCGACCAGATCCTCGTACTCGAGCGGGGCCGCATCGTCGAGCGCGGCACCCATACCGAGCTGCTCCGGGCCCGGGGCCTCTATGCCGAGCTCTTCGCCACCCAGTTCGCCGCCGCCGAAGACGCCGGCACCTCCGGCGCCGCCGGCTGACGCTGGCGTGGCTGGCCGCCCTTAGCGGGCGTGGCGGCCCTCGGCGAACTCCTCCACCATCTTCTTGCAGAACGATGGCAGGTCGTCGGGCTTGCGGCTGGTGACGAGGCCGTTCTCGGTGTGGACCTCCTCGTCCACCCAGGTGCCCCCGGCGTTGCGGATGTCGGTCTTGAGGCTGGGCCACGACGTGACCGTCCGGCCCTTGACCACCCCGGTCTCGACCAGCATCCACGGCGCGTGGCAGATGGCGGCCACGGGCTTGCCGGCGGAGAAGAACCCCCGGACGAAGTCGACCGCTTCGGGGATGGTGCGCAGGTGGTCCGGGTTGGCCACCCCGCCCGGGAGCACGAGGCCGTCGAACTTCGCGGCGTCGGCGTCGGACAGGGTCTCGTCCACCGTGAAGGTGTCGGCCCGGTCGAGGTGGTTGAAGGCCTGGATCTTGCCGGCCTCGGGCGCCACCAGCACGGGCCGGCCACCGGCTTCCTCCACCGCCTTCCAGGGCTCGGTCAGCTCCACCTGCTCCACGCCTTCGTTGGCCATCAGGAAGGCGATGCGCTTGCCCTTGAGATCCATCTCGGTCTCCTCGCTCTGTCGTCCGTCTCCCGTGGCGCGTACCCAATCAGGCTCGGAGTCACCCGGCGACGGGCGAGCCGTGGTGCACGACCATCCGCCATACCCCGTCGGTGAGGACGAACACGTTGGTGGCCGCCACCCGGGAGTCCCCCAGTGACCGGGTGCGGCCACCCACCTCCTGGAGGATGTTCTCGTAGAGGCTCACCCAGGCGACGTCTCCCGCCACCACCACCGCCTCGTCGGTGAGGAAGAACTGGATGTAGGGGGTGTGCTCGAAGATGCGCTCCCACGACGCCGCCACCGCCGGCCACGACCGCAGGGTGGGCCAGCCCGGGTGGGTGACGGTGGCCCGGTCACTGTGCTCCCAGACCTGCCCCATCGCCTCGAGGTCCCGGGCCTCGAAGGCGGCGTAGAAGGCCCGGTTGGCCTCCAGCACTTCGTCGTCGGCACCCACGCGGCCATGCTGGCACGCCGGAGCCGGCGGTGCCCCTGCGACGTTCCGTGGCCGCCCGACCACCCTCCGGCAATTTGTCTGGACTTGACCCGAGTTGTCCGTCCGACAAGACTGGAAACGTGGGATTCGAGCACACGCTCGTTTCCCGCAGAGTCGCGAAGACTCGCGAGTCATACAACCGCAACATGACAAGCCGTGACCCCCCGTGCACGGGGGCCTACGCTAGATAGACAAACTGCCGTTCCCTATGCAGCATCTAGCAACACGGATCACTTACTCCACGTCACCACACCACGATTCGCACTCAAAGGGGAGGAGATGCCCATGCATGGGCTTCGTAGAGCAGCACTTGTCGCGACAGCGGCGGTGCTTCTGGTAGGAGGGGTCGTATCCGGCTCTTCCGCGCAGGTAGTCGGCACACCCGACCTGGTCGGGCAGTGGACCGAGCCGTTCGAAGAAGGCGGATCGGGCACGCCTCGTTGTGTTCCCGCCGAGAACGACACGCCCGGCTTCCTCGTCTGTAAGCCGACCGCTCAGGCTTCCGCAATGCTGCCTGACGGCCGGATCCTGTACTGGAACGGAATCGAGAGCCAGGAGAACGCCCGTGGCCCGAGTGCCATGTCGCTTTCTCCTTCCGCCCGTGACAGCCAGGCTCGGGTGCTCGACCTCCGGTCCGGCACACCTCAGTGGGTCGTCCCCACTCCTGAGCGGGGCGCTCACAAGAACCCGGACGTGAAGGAAGGCAGCGACGGCGGTGCGCCGGTCGGCATCTTCCCGCCCCAGGGGCGTCCCGGTGACGGGTTCACCGGCAGCCTCGCAGGGCACCTCGGTATTCCGGAGAACGCTCCCGACTCTCCGCCGGACGACGGTGACAACGACGGCGACATGTTCTGCGCCGACGTGACCACCCTCGCCGACGGCCGGATCCTGATCTCGGGTGGTACCGACTGGTACAACGAGCCCCGGTTCACCGACCGGGACAAGGGTGACCCGCAGGACGCCGGTGTGGTGGAGCTCGAGGGTCTCCGGAGCACCAGCACGTTCGACTACCAGACCAACACCTTCACCCAGCAGGGCTCCATGAAGTACGGCCGTTGGTACCCGGGCATGGTTGTCCAGCCCGACGGCAAGGTGCTCATCACCAGTGGTGCCTCGCAGATGACGAACAAGTACCAGGCCGGGCAGGTCCGCCGGGGCGAAGTGTTCGACCCGGCGACCAACGCCTGGACCGAGCAGTACTCCGGTGACATGTCCGAGACGTCGCTGCCCATGCAGCCCCGCCAGTTCCTGGTTCCTTCCGGTAAGACCTTCTACACCGGTGTGGGCCAGATGTGGGGTCCGTTCGGGCAGGGCGCCGACGAGGCCATCATGATGTTCCAGCAGCTGTGGGACCCCGCCTCCAAGACGTGGTCCATCACCGGCATGGGACCCTTCGGTGGCCGCTCTGGTACCCAGGTCGTGTCGGAGCTCATGGAGCCCCCGTACGACTCGCTGAGCCTGGTGACCTTCGGTGGAACGCTCGGCCCGCCTCCGGGCAGCTGGGTTCCCGCCAACGGCTTCACCACCGTGACCACGATTGACGCCAACGACAACGTGACCAACAAGGTGGTTGGCGAGCTCAACCACCCGCGTTGGTTCCCGTCCGGCGTGCTGCTTCCCGACGGCCAGATCCTGACCGTTGGTGGCGGTGACAAGGACGAGGTCATCGACCCCGGTGTCGAGGTTCCCGTCAAGGTCGCTGAGGTGTTCAACCCCGAGTCGGGTTCGTGGACTGAGGTTGCGGAGCACACCCGTGACCGCACGTACCACAACTCGGCGATCCTGCTTCCTGACATGCGTGTCCTCCTCGGTGGCCACGCTCCCATCGCCAGCCACTACGGCGGTGCGAACCAGGACCAGGGCGGCCCGTTCACCAACAACGACAACGACCCGAGCTTCGAGGTCTGGAGCCCGCCGTACCTGTTCCGTGGTGCTCGTCCCACGATCACCTCGGT
>JBIOYN010000304.1:0-7474 GCA_044870155.1 Acidimicrobiia bacterium
TAGGCCTCGGCCTGGGTGGGGTCGTCGAGCAGGGTGATCCCGGCACCGGCCACGTCCTCACCCTGGCGGCCCACGAACATGGAACGGCCCTTCAGGATGGCTTCGCCGTTGAGGCCGGCCGTCACCACCCCGATCAGGCTGGACGAGACGAGCGGGTCGAACACCACGGGAAGGCGGCGGGACTTGATCTGGCTGGCGCCCAGCAGGCGGACGGTCCGTTCCACGGCCATGGTGGCGGCTTCGTCGACGTCGAGATCGGCGGGCTCCCGGCCCACCGACCAGCCGTACCCGGTGCGGGTGGCGGTGCCCTCCCCAGCCAGGGCGAGCACGCCACAGGAGCACACCGTGCGCCGGGCGCTGGATTCCACGCCCAGCGAGTTGGCCACCGCCGACTCCACCGCTCCGTCGCCGTAGCTCGCCACCCGGACCCCGCGGATGCGCTCGTCTCCGGCCAGCACCGCCCGCTCCAGCTCGATGGCCAGCGCCACCTTGTCGGCGGCGGGGACGGCGACGAGGCCGTCGCGCCACAGGTCGAGGGCGGCGGCGGTGACACCCTCCGGGAGGGCGGCGTCGGCCGGCGAGGCGAGGCCGTGGTGTTCGTCCCGCCCCCCGAAGCCGGCGTTGTCCCGGGCCTCCTCCAGGGTCTCGGCCACGATGTCGGGATCGAGGGCTCCGGCCCAGGCGTATCCCTGGCGGCCGTCGACCACCACCCGGACGCCGACGCCATCGATGGTGGCGGACGACACCGACTCCACCTCGCCGCCGAACACCTTCACCTCGGTGGAGCGGGATCGGGCCACGTAGGCCTCGACCTGCTCACCGGGCCGGGCCGCCCCGGCCACCTGCCGGGCCAGGGCCAGCAGGTCGCCGTCGCCGTTCGAACCGCTAGGCACCGGCCGTGCCGCCCACCGTCATCTCCCGCACCCGCACGGTGGGCTGGCCGGCGGAGACGGGCACGCCCTGGCCGTCTTTCCCGCACGTGCCCGCCCAGCTGTCGAAGTCGTTACCCACGGCGTCGATGGCGAGGAGCACCTCGGGGCCGTTGCCGATGAGGTTGGCGGCCCGGACGGGCTCGGTGATGCGCCCGTCTTCGATGAGGTAGGCCTCGGTCACCCCGAACACGAAGTCGCCGGTGGCGGTGTTGACCGACCCGCCACCCAGCGCCGCGCAGTACAGCCCGTAGGGGGTGCGGGCCACGATGCCGTCTGGGTCCTCGTCGCCGGCCAGCAGGTACGTGTTCGTCATCCGCACCATGGGGATGCTCTGGTACGTCTCCCGCCGGCCGTTGCCGCTCTGGCCCCGGCCTTCCTGGCGGGCCCGGAGCAGGTCCCACATGTAGTCGGTGAGCACGCCGCCCTCGATCAGGGTATTGCTCCGGGCGGGATGGCCCTCGTCGTCGATGGCGAAGGCCCCCCAGCCCCGGGCGAAGGTCCCGTCGTCGACCAGGGTGACGAGCGGCGACGCCACCTGGTCCCCCACCCGGCCCCGGAACACCGAAGCGTTGCGGTTCACCAGGTCGGCCTCCAGCCCGTGGCCGCAGGCCTCGTGGAACAGCACCCCGCCCGCCCCCTGGCGGAGCACCACCGGGAGCTTGCCCGACGGGGCAGGCCGGGCGTCGAGCATGCGCAGCGCCCGCCGAGCGGCGATGCGGGCGACCTCCTCGGGCTCGACGTCGTCGAAGAGCTCGAAGCCCACCGTGTGGCCCGGACCCTCGTAGCCCGTCTGCAGCCCGGAGTCGCCGGCGGCCACGGCCGAGACCATGAACCGGGTCCGGACCTGGTTGTCCTCGGCCAGGAGCCCGTCGGAATTGGCCACCAGGATGCGGCGCCGGCCGTCGGCGTAGGCGGCCGAGACCTGGCGGATGGCGCCGCCCTCGGAGCGGGCGGCGTCGTCGGCCCGTTCCAACAGCTCGGCCTTGCGGGCCTTCTCCACGCTCTCGGGGGCGATGAGCACGTCGTGGGGAGGCGAGGCGGGCCGGGGGGCGAGCGCCACCACCGTGGTCCGGCCCTCGGCGCTGCGGGCGGCGGCGGCCGCCGCCTGGGCGGCCTCGGTGAGGCCGGCCTCGGACAGGTCGGCGGTGTGGGCGAAACCGGTGCTGGTGCCGGAGATCACCCGGATGCCCGCACCCCGCTCCCGGCCGGCGGTGAACTCCTCGATGCGGCCGTCGTCGAGGCGGGCGCCGGCGTTGCGCCGGTCCTCCACGAACACTTCGGCGAACTCGCCGCCCGTACGCAGGGCGGCCGACAGCACCCGCTGCAGGACAGATTCCTCGACCACCCGGGTTCCTCTCGCCGTTGAAAGACTGGGACGGGAGCGGGCTTCATACGCCCGCTCCCGTGCGGTTTACCTATGGTACGGGCGTGGAGCTGTCACCGGGGCTGGCCGCCATCATCGACCACGTGGTGAGCGAGAGCGACACCTCCGCCGCCATGGGGACGTCCGATGTGCCCGTTCTGTCCACGCCCCGCATCATCCTGCTGGCCGAGCAGGCCACGGGCGAGGCCCTCGCCGGCCGCCTCCCGCCCGGGCAGAGCGCGGTGGAGCACCGGGTGGAGATCAGCCACGTGGCCCCCACGCCGGTGGGCGCCGCCGTGCGCGCCGAGGCAGTGCTGGAGTCGGTCGACGGGCGCCGCCTGGTGTTCCGGGTCACCATCAGCGACTCCCGGGGCCTGGTGGCCGCCGGGCGCTTCACCCGGGTGATCGTGTCCCGGGACCGGTTCCTGGAGAAGGCGGTGGAGGGCGCCCCGGAGCGGTGAGCGTACGCCCGGCGGGCATTGAAGTAGACCGAGGGCCGCCACCCGGGTCTCAGCGGGTGTTGATCACGGCTCCTCCGGCACCACGCCGAGCCATCGGCGCTCGGCGAGATCCCAGGCGGAGAGCGCCTGGCGGTCGGGCACGCCGGCCAGCCCGCCGGCGAAGTCGGGCGAGACGGCGTCCCTGGTGACGGGCACGTCGAGGACGGCGGGTGCCTCGGCCAGGGCCCGTTTCAGCGCGCCGGGGAGCTCGGCCTCCGACTCGACCCGCTCCCCGTAGGCGCCGAGCGAGCGGGCCAACAGGTCGTAGCGGCACCCGGGGAGCTCGACGCCCACCAGGCGACCGCCGTAGTTCGCCAGCTGGTCGTGGCGCTCGATGTTCCATCCCTCGTTGTTCGCCACCACGAACACGGCCCGGGCGCCCGTCCGCACGGCGGTGTCGATCTCCATGGCGGTGAAGCCGAACGACCCGTCGCCGATGAGCGCCACCACGAGACGGCCGGGCAGGTTGAGGGCGGCCGACGTGGCGAACGGCACCCCGACCCCCAGGCATCCCAGCGGCCCGGGGTCCAGGTAGGTCGGGGCCCGCAACCCCACCCGGGCGAAGGCCAGGATGTCGCCGCCGTCGGCGACGACCACGGACTCGTCGTCGATCACCTCGTTCAGGGCGGCGATCAGCCGGTAGGGGTGCATCCGGCCGTCGCCGCCCGGTTCGGCGCCCTGCATGGCGGCGGCGAGTCTCTCGGCCCGCTCGGCGTTGCCCGCCACCAGCACCTGGCGCCAGCTGTGGTCGGGGTCCCGGGGCGCGGTGTCCCCGGCCAGCAACGCCTCCAGGGCGGCTCCGGTGCCGGCGCGCACCTCCACATCGCCGCGGCGGTTCTCCGCCGTCTCCTCCCGGGCGCGGCCGATGCGGACGAAGCGGGCGTCGGGCGCGAACACGGCCCGCGATCCGTAGGCGAGCTGGAAATCCAGCCGGCGTTCCAGGGTCACCACGGTGTCGGCCTCACGCATGGCCCGGGCCCGCACGGCGGGGATGTGACCCGGATGGTCCTCGGGGACGGTCCCGCGGCTCTCGGCGGTGTCGAGGTACAGGCCGCCGGTGGCGTCGAGGAACCCGACGACCTCGGCGGGGGCCCGGCGGGCGCCACGCCCGGCGATGACCAGGAGCCGGCGTGCCCCCTGGAGGACGGCCGCCGCCCGGGCGATCTCCCCAGGATCGGGAGTCGGCCGGGTCGCAGCCCGGGGCGCCATCCACGACCGGTCGAGTTCCGGATCGGCGAGCGGCTCGCGCAGGAGGTCGGTGGGGAAGTCGATGTAGGCGGGCCCCGGGGACCCGTCAGCCCCGAGGGCGGCGTCCAGCACGGCGTCGAGCCGGGGAAGGACATGGTGGCGCTCGGAGACGACCTCGACCCGACGGCAGAGGGGCGCCACCACCGTTGCCTGGGGAATGTCCTGCAGGCCGCCCATGCCGGTCTGGGGACGGGGCACCCGCCCGGAGATGACCAGAACGGGGACGCGGGCGACGGCGGCGTTGGCGATACCGGTGACGGCGTTGGTGAGACCTGGTCCGGCGGTGACCAGGGCCACGCCGGGCCGGCCCGTCAGCTCCGCTTCGGCGTGGGCCATGTACACCGCGGCGCACTCGTGACGGACGTCGACCACTTCGATGCCGAACCCGGCGGCCTCGTCCCAGATCGGCAGGATGTGGCCCCCGCACAGGCCGTAGACGCGCTGGACACCCCGGCGGACGAGGAACTCGGCCACCACCTTCGCCACCGTCGGGGGCGTGGGGTTGGCGGTCACGCCGTCGGCTCGGCGCCGGTGCGCTCCGGGGCCCGCTCCCGGATGAAGCGCACGATGTCGTCGATGTGCGTCCCGGGCGGGAAGCAGCCCTCGATGCCGAGCGCGGCGAGGGCGGCGATGTCCTCCCGGAGCAGGCTGCCACCGGCGAGCAGCAGCACGTCGCCGGCGCCGGCGGCACCGAGGCATTGCTGCAGCTCGGTCAGCATGGCCACGTGCTGGCCCGAGAGGTTGGAGACGCCGATCACGTCGACGTCCTCCTGGATCGCCATCCGCACCGTCTCGGAGATCGTCGTCCGCAAGCCCGTGTAGATGACCTCCATGCCGGCGTCACGCAAAGCACGGGCGACGACCTTCACCCCCACGTCGTGGCCGTCGATCCCCGGCTTGGCCAAGAGCACACGGATCACGCCGCGAGTGTCCTAATAGATCGCCGGCGGCCGGAAGGCCCCGAACACGTCGACGAGGGCGCCGATGATCTCGCCCTGTGTGGCTCCGGCGGTGACGGCGTCCATCACGGCCGGCATCGTGTTGGCGCCTCCCTGGGCCACCTGGCGCAGGGCATCGAGGCTCCGCGCCACGGCGTCAGCGTCGCGGGCGGCCCGGAACGACGCCAGGCGCCGCAGCTGCTCCTGCTCCGACGCGCCGCCGACCCGGAAGGTCTCGAGGTCGTAGTCCTCGTCCTCCATCCGGTAGGCGTTGACGCCGACCACGATCCGCCGGCCGCTGACCAGGTCCTGGTGGGCGGCGTAGGCGGCGTCGGTGACGATGCGCTCGAGCGTCCCGTCCTCGGCGCAGACGATGGCGCCGCCGCGCCCTTCGATGTCGGCCATCGTGTCGTAAGTCCGGCGCTCGACCTCGTCGGTCAGGCTCTCGACGTAGTAGGACCCGGCCAGGGGGTCGACGGTGTTGGTCACGCCGGTCTCGTGGGCGACGACCTGCATCGTCCGCAGCGACAGCCGCTGCGCCTTCTCCGAAGGGATGGAGAAGGCTTCGTCGTAGCAGGACACGGCCATGGACTGGACGCCGGAGACGGCGGCGGCGAAGGCCTGGATCGCACCCCGGATGAGGTTCACCTCGGGCTGCTGGTAGGTGAGCGTGCTGCCCCCCGTCTGGACGTGCATGCGGAACCGGCACGACCGCGGGTCGCGGGCACCAAAGCGGTCCCGGAGGAGGTTGGCCCAGATCCGGCGGGCGGCACGGAACTTGGCCACCTCTTCGAAGAAGTCGTTCTGGACGTTCATGATGAACGAGAACCGGGGGGCGAAGTCGTCGATGTCCAGACCCCGCCCGAGGAGGTCCTCGATGTAGGCGATCGCCTGGCAGAACGTGAAGGCCAGCTCCTGGGGAGCGTTGGTGGCCGCCTCCCGGATGTTGTAGCCATTGATGTTGATCCCGTTCCAGCGGGGCATGTTGCCGGCGCAGTACTCGAGCAGGTCCCCGGCGAGCTTCACCGACGGCCGGGGCGGGAAGACGAAGGTCTTCTGGGCGTAGAACTCCTTGAGCGGGTCGTTCTGCGTCGTGCCCGCCAGGCGGGCCGTGTCATAGCCCCGCTGCCGGGCCATCACCATGTACATGCCGAAGATCACGACGGCGGGATGGTTGATCGTCTGCGACACGCTGATCTCGTCGAGGGCGATGCCGTCGAAGAGATCGTGCATGTCGGCCAGGGTGTCGATGGCCACGCCGCTGCCCCCGACCTCGCCCTTCGAGCGGGCGTCGTCCGAGTCCAGGCCGATCAGGGTGGGGACGTCGAAGTCGTTGGAGATCCCCGTCTGTCCCTGGGCGAGGACGAACTTGTTGCGGGCGTTCGTCTCGGGCGCCGTCCCCAGCCCCACGACCTGGCGGTGCGTCCACACCCGGCCGCGGTACATCGTCTCGTAGGGGCCCCGGGTGAAGGGGAAGTCACCGGCCCGCCCCACCTTCTGCTCGAAGTCCCACCCGGCCAGGTCGGCCGGGCCGTAGGACTGCTTGACCGGGATGCCCGACGCGGTGCGGAACTCCGTCCCGCCGGAGCCCGACCCGCTCTGGGGGTCTGGGCGCTGGAGCACGTCCGTCATCGGAGCTCCTTTCGGGCCGGGGAGGGGTCGGAAGAAGTTTGGTCTGACCAACTGTATCCCGCTCCGAACCGGGCTGTCAGGGGCGCGGAATCCTCCCTTGCTTCCGGTCCGAGGGGATGCTAGATAACTTGGTCAGACCAAACTCCGGTGGTCGTCGACCGGCTGCACCGTCGCATCCCAGATCGCGAGCGCCGCCAACCTTCCCCGCGCCCATTCCTGCTTCCTCGGCTCCCACTGATGTTGGTCGAGCAAGCAGATTGACATTTGGTCCGACCAATATAGGATCGCATCCGCTCTGACACATCGCTCCAGGCCCGCCGCGGGGACGGATGCGCCCCCGGTGACCGGCATCGGAGGGGGGGAGGCCGGATCACCCGGCCGAAACACCGTGACACTGAGCGAAGACGTTCTCACGGGCACAGACGCGACGACCTCGGTCGAGTTGGCTTCCGACGGCACGGTCTCGTCGGCTCCGCGGTGGGGACCCGCGGACCCGTGAGAGTCGCCAGCCTCTAGAGGGCGAATGGCAGATCGCCGGGACGCCAGGCGTCCCCGGGGTGGGAGTCGAGGATTTTCCTGAGGAGGAATCTCGGAGATGAACAAACTGGAACTGATGTCCCTCGAAGAGACTGTCAAATGGGCGAAGCACAATTCCTGGTATGTGGCTGACCTCCTGGCCCGGAGAGGCACGGAGGGCGAGAACCCCCTGATCCCGAGGGCGGAGTACGAGATGCTCTCCTTCCAGACCACCTTCCTCCAGCACCCCTGGCTCTACATGTGGCTGGGGGAGAAGGTGGGGATGGAAGGGATCCGGAACACATGCCTTTCCGGCCACCGGGAGTTCGGGATCAAGACCATCAC
>JBIOYN010000305.1:0-5820 GCA_044870155.1 Acidimicrobiia bacterium
TGGTCGTCGACTTTGTCGAGCGGGTCATCAAGGGTTTCGATTCCCGACTGTTCCCGGGCCGCACCCAGCGGCTCCGGAGGGCCCGTTTTCGCGGACCGAGCCGCGGAATCCCCCGAACTTCTCGCGGACTTGGGGGGCGTCACGGACTGGCCCGGAACGCGATTCGGGGGCCCCCCGGGCCCCTGACCTGATGCTTCTTCAGAGCGGACGACGGGATTCGAACCCGCGACCCCAACCTTGGCAAGGTTGTGCTCTACCAACTGAGCCACGTCCGCGTGGACCTCAGACTGTACCAAAGGGCACCCGCCGGGTGAACCCACCGGCGGCAGGTTCGCGGGGCGATCAGAGGGGCGCCAGGGCCGAGGCGACGGCACCGGCGGTGGCGGTGGCGTCGGCGATGCAGTCCGGGATTCCCACCCCGCCGTAGGCGGCCCCGGTCACGGCCAGGCCGGGCCAGCCCGCCAGCTGGGCCCGGACCCGAGCCACCCGGTCGAGGTGGCCGACGGTGTACTGCGGCATCCCCTGGGCAAAGCGGTGGACTTCGGTGTGGACGGGCCGGCCGTCGAGGCCGGCGAGGATCCTGAGCTCGGCGCGGGCCACGTGGACGAGGTCGTCGTCGGTGCCGTTCAGGACCCACTCCCGGCCCACGCCCCCGAGGTAGCCCCGCACCACGACGTGCTCCCCGGGGACGACCCGGGACGGCCATTTGTTGGAGCTCCAGGTGGCGGCGATGAGCTGGCGGCCCTCCACCCGGGGAACGACGAAGCCGTAGCCCCGCGGCGTGCCCACGAGCCCGTCGGGGCGGTAGGCGAGGGAGACCGTGGCCGTGGAGGCGTGGGGGATGGCCTCCAGCAGGGCGGCGGCGGGCGGCGAGAGCGCCCGGACCAGCCCGGCGGTGACGAAGGCGGGGGTGGCGAGGATCACGGCATCGGCTTCGACGGCGCCCGCCGGCTCGAGCCCGAGCCGCCAGGCCGGGCCCTCGGTGATGAGCTCGACCACCCGGGATCCATGCACCAGGCGGGCCCCGGACGCGGCCAGCATGGCCACCAGCGCCTCGGTCAGCTCCGCCATGCCTCCCACCATGCTGACGAAAGGGCTGTGGCCATCCCCCGCCGGGCCCGGGCCGGCGGAGTGACCCCGGGTGGCCAGAGCGGCTCGCACCAGACCCCCGTGCTCGCGCTCCATGGCGGCGAAGCGGGGGAAGAGGGCCGGCAGGCTCAGCTTGGTGGCGTCGCCGGCATGGATCCCGGCCAGGAGCGGCTCCACCACCCGCTCGAAGGCCTCCCGGCCCAGGCGGCGGGTGAAGAACTCGCCGATCGACTCCTCGGCCCCGTCCCGGCGGGCGGGGACGACGAGGTCGCCGGCCATCCGGGCGGCGCCGGCGGGCGACAGGAGGCCGGAGCGCAACAGCGCGCCGGCCCGGACCGGTGAGCCCAGCACCAGCCCCTCGGGCAGCGCCCGCAGCCGGCCTCGCGACCACACGAACGTGCGGCGGTCCTTGGGCCTGCTGTCGATGACCCGGGAGCGGATGCCGAGGCGGTCGCACAGAGCCAGGCCCGCCGGCTTGGAGGACAGGAAGGAGTCGGCACCGCCTTCGATCACGAGGCCGTCGACCGTGCGGCTGGTGGCGATCTTGCCCCCGAAGCGCGACTCCGCCTCCACCACGGTCACGTCGAGTCCGCGCTGCATGAGCTCGTAGGCGGCGGTCAGCCCGGCGATCCCGCCGCCCACCACCGCCACCCGCCCCCGGCTCACGGCGACTCGTCGACCAGGGCGGCCAGGGCGCCGGCCAGGGCGTCCCCGGCGTTGAGCATGGGCGTGCGCCGCAGCTCCATCCCCAGCTTCTCCGCCGCCGCCTTGAACTCGATGTCGATGTCGTAGGTGATCTCGACGTGGTCGGAGAGGAACCCGACGGGGGCCAGGACCACGTGGCGATGCCCGCCGGCGGACAGCTCGGCCAGGACCGTCTCGACCTCGGGGCCGAGCCACGGCTCCGGGGAACGGCCCTGGCTCTGGAAGGCGAAGCGGGTGACAGGCAACCCGAGGCGGGCGGTCACCGCCGCCACCGTGGCCGCCACCTCGTCGGTGTAGGGATCGCCCTCCGCCACGACGCGCTCGGGCAGCGAGTGGGCGGTGAAGAGAACCGCTGTCTCTTCCGGCCAGTCCCCTCGCCCGTCGACGACGGCCTGAGCGAAGGCGTCGACCAGGCCGGGGTGGGTGGCCCACGAGCGCACCCGGTGGACGGGGATGTCCCCGCCGCCGGCGGCGGCGACGGCCTCGTCCAGCTTCTCCCAGTACTTCCCCACCGTCATGGCCGAGTACTGGGGGGCCATGCAGATGGCCACCACCCGCTCGGGCCGGGCGGCGACGATCTCCGCCCAGGCGTCGGCGATGCGGGGCTGCCAGTGACGCAGCCCGACGAAGACACTGACCGGGCGGATCGCCTCCAGACGCCGGCCCAGCTCCCGGGTGATGGCGAGCACCGGCGAGCTCCCGCCGGTGGCGGCGTAACGCTCCCGGATCTCCTCCACCAGCTCGGGCGACGTGGGCCGCCCACCGCGCAGGTCGAGCAGGTAGGGCTCGACCGCCTCCAGGGAGTCGGGCCCTCCCAGGGCCATCAGCAGCACAGCCGTGTCCACGGGCGCGATCATGCCCCATGATCTGGAACGAACCCGTTCGTGGGTCGGTGCCGGACCGGAGCTTCCTCTCCCTGGCCGGCATGGACCGGGCCCGGTCCATGCTGCGGCTGGAGGTCCCCAGGCCGCCCCTCTCCCGGCTGACGGGAACGACCCCCACCCAGCTCGGTGCCGGCAGCGCCACGCTCACCGGGCCCGCCAGCCCCTGGCTGAACCGGGGTGACGGAACGCTGGACCACACCATCCTCCTCCAGAGCGCCCTCACCATGGCCACGCTGACGTCGGCACCTCCGGGCAGTGAGGTCGTTCCCGCCACGCTCTCCATCCACCATCTGCGGCCGTGCACGATGGAAGCCCGATCCCTCGTGGCCCGCGGCCGGGTGCTGAACACCGGACCCCGTTACACGCTGACCGAGGTCCTGGCCGAAGACGCCCTGGGACGGGCCGTGGCCCACGCCGCCGGGTCCTTCCTCATCCAGCCCGCCGATCCTCCGCCCGATCCCTGGCACCCGCCGGCCGGTTCCGAGGAGCCTGCCTATGCCACGCCGGACCCCTACCTTCGGGATCTCGACTACGACGATGTGCTCGCCCGGGCCCTCGACGCGGGAGCGGCGTTGCCCGAGTTCAAGCACTTCTTCGCCGAGGACCACCCCAACCTCCCCATCTTCCTGCTGCTCGGGATGCGGGTCACCGACGCCGCCGAGGGTCGCGCCACCATGACCGTCCGGGCGAGCGACTGGCTCCGTGACGTGTCACCGACCACGATGTCGTCCGGCGTCCTGGCCTTCGCCGCCCATGCGGCCACGACCGGGGCCGTGGCCACCCTGTGCCCCGCCGAGCACCGGGTCGGGATCCTCGAGTTCAGCGCCAGCTTCCTCCAGCCGGTGGCGACGGACGGGCGCGAGCTGGTGGCCAGGGCGGTGGTGGCGAACGACGGCCGCGCCCTGGTGGTGGCGAGCGGCGAGCTCCTCGACGCCGACGGCACGGTGGCGGCCGTGGCCCGGGTGACGGCGCTGTTCATCAAACGCCGCCCCCACCCCGGCGCCACTCCCGCGCCCGAGCGGCTGCTCGCCACCGTGCTGTTCACGGACCTGGTTGATTCCACCCGCCGGGCTGAGGAGCTGGGCGATGCCGCCTGGGCCAAGCTCCTGGCGGAACATCACGACGCGGTGCGCCGGCAGCTGGCGACCTGGAAGGGCCACGAGGTCAAGACGACGGGCGACGGGTTCCTGGCCACCTTCGACTCCCCGGCCCGGGCCCTGCAGTGCGCCCGGGGGATCCGCGACGCCGTCCACCCCCTCGGACTCGAGGTCCGGGCCGGCGTCCACACCGGAGAGTGCGAGGTCAGCCGGGACGACGTGGCCGGCATCGCCGTGCACGTGGCCGCCCGGGTGCTCGGTACCGCCGGGGCCGGCGAGATCCTCGTCTCGAGCACGGTCAAGGATCTGGTCACGGGCTCGGGGCTGCGCTTCGGCGATCGGGGCCGTCAGCGGCTCAAGGGCATCGAGGGGGACTGGCAGCTCTACGCCCTGGCCGACTGACTCCGCTCGTGGACCAGGTCACAGACGTTGGCGACGGCGTCGGGCGGGGTGCCCGGGAGGATGCCGTGGCCGAGGTTGAAGATGTGGCCCGGCCGGCCGCCGGCGCGAGCCAGCACATCGAGCACCTGGCGCTCCAGCTCGGCCGGCGGGGCAAAGAGGGCGACGGGGTCGAGGTTGCCCTGGGCCGCGAACCGCTCCCCCACCGTGTCCCAGGCGGCGTCGAGCGGCATCCGCCAGTCGAAGCCGATGACGTCGGAGGGGACGCCCGCCATCAGGCCGAGCAGCGTGGCCGTGCCCGTCCCGAAGTGGATGGTGGGCACGCCCAGGCTGCGCAGGCTCTCGAAGACGCGGACGGTCCAGGGCAGCACGTGGGCCTGGTAGTCGGCCGGGGACAGCGCCCCCACCCAGGAGTCGAAGACCTGCAGCGCCTGGGCGCCGGCCGCCACCTGCTCGGCCAGGAACCCGCTCACCGTCTCGGTCAGCAACGCCATCAGGGCCGCCCACGCCTCGGGCTCGGTCCACATGAGCTGCTTGGTGTGGACGTAGTTCCGCGATCCGCCGCCCTCGATCAGGTAGCTGGCCAGGGTGAACGGCGCGCCGGCGAAGCCGATGAGGGGGACCTCCCCGGCCAGGGCGGCCCGGGTCTGGCGGATGGCCTCGGACACGAACCCGAGGGCGCCGGCGACGAGGGGCCGGAGGGCCTTCACGTCGGCGCCGGTGCGGACCGGATTGTGGATCACCGGCCCTTCGCCGGCGGCGAACTCCAGCGCCAGGCCCATGGGCTCGAGGGGCAGGAGGATGTCGGCGAAGATGATGGCGGCGTCGACGTCGAAGCGCTCGACGGGCTGGAGCGTGACCTTGGCCGCCAGTTCGGGGGTCTTGGCCACCTCGAGGATGGAGTGGCCGGCCCGGACCTCCTGGTACTCGGGCAGGTAGCGGCCGGCCTGGCGCATGAACCACACCGGGGTTCGATCCACCGGTTCCCGCCGGCACGCTCGAAGGAACCGGTCGTTCATCGGTAACACTCTAGGGATGCACACCAGAGACACCATCTACATCGACGGCGCCTGGGTCCCCTCCACCGGCCAGGGGACGATCGAGGTCTTCGCCTCCGGCACCGGCGAGGTCATCGGCACCATCCCCGACGGCACCGCCACCGACGTCGACCGGGCGGTGGCCGCCGCCGTCAAGGCGTTCCCGTCGTGGTCGGCGACCTCCACCGAGGAACGGGCCAAGCACCTCACCCGGCTCATGGAGGGCCTCACCGCCCGGATGGGGGATCTGGCCACCCTCATCGCCACCGAGGTGGGCATGCCCATCCGCCTGGCGGGTGCCATCCAGGTCGGGCTCCCCACCATGGTCATGGGGTCCTACGCCCAGCTGCTCCCCGGCTTCTCCTTCGAGGAGCGGGTGGGCCACTCGCTGGTGGTGCGCGAGCCCGTTGGCGTGGTGGGCGCCATCACGCCCTGGAACTACCCGCTGCACCAGATCGTGGCCAAGGTCGCCCCCGCCCTGGCCGCCGGCTGCACCGTCGTCCTCAAGCCGTCGGAGGTGGCGCCGCTCAACGCCTTCGTGCTGGCCGAGATCATGGACGAGGCCGGCATCCCGCCCGGCGTGTTCAACCTCGTGTCCGGGACCGGCCC
>JBIOYN010000306.1:0-5083 GCA_044870155.1 Acidimicrobiia bacterium
GCTGGTGCTCGGGGTGGCCGAGCGGATCGCCGCCGCCGCCACGGTCGCCCTCGTACTCGAGGACATCCACTGGGCCGACCGGTCGACGCGCGATCTCCTCGGCTTCCTCCTCGCCAACACCATCGAGGACCGCATCCTGGTGGTGGCGTCCTACCGCGAGGACGCGCTGACCGCCGGCCACCCGCTTCTGCCGGTTCTGGGTGAGCTGCGTCGGCGGCGGGTGCCGTTCCTGGAACTGGAGCCCTTTGACCACGCCGAGCTGACCGAGCTGGCCCGGGCGATCCTGGGAACGGAACCGGACCCCGAGCTCCTGGCCGGCGTCTGCTCCCGCTCCGACGGCAACCCCTTCTTCGCCGAGGAGTTACTGGCTGCCGCCCGCCTCGGTCGGACCCCGGAGCTCACGCCCACCGTGCGTCACATCCTCCAGGGCCGGTTGACCTCCCTGTCGGGTCCCGCCCGCCGGGTGGCCGGCGTGGTGGCCACGGCCACGGGGCCGGTGAGCCACGACCTGCTGGAAGCGGTGTCTCCGTCACCCGACCTGGTGGCTGCGCTGCGGGAGTGCGTCGACGCCGGTGTCCTCGTGGTCGACCGCTCGTCGGGCTACGGGTTCCGCCACAGCCTCGTCCGCGAGGTGGTGGACGGCGACCTGCTTCCCGGGGAGGCGGCGCGGATCCACGCCGCCTTCGGGGCGGCCCTCGATCGCCAGCCCGGCCTGGGGGGCGAGGGGGTGCGGGAGGCCCGGGCGCACCACTGGTTCGGCGCCGGCGACCGGCCCCGGGCCCTGGCGGCCGCGTTGGACGCCGCCCGCGCCGCCGACGGGGCGCACGGCCACGCCGAGGCCCACCGCTTCTGGACCCGGGCGCTTGAGCTGTGGGACCACGTGCCCGATGCCGCCACCCGGACGGGGCTCGACCGGCGGGTGCTCGTGGAGCGGGCCGCCGCCGCCGCCCACCGGGCCGGAGACCATGGCCGGGCCGCCGGCCTGCTGGAGCGGGAGGCGGCCGCTGCATTCGGGGACACCCCGGCCCCGGGCGATCCCGGGTCGAAACCGTTGCTGCACGAGGCGATGGGACGCTACCGGTGGGCGGCGGGCGACACCGCCGGCGCCCTGGCCGCCTACGAGCACGCCGTCCACCTCCTCGCCGGCCGGGACTGCGCCGAGGCGGTGACCGTGCTGGCGGCCCACGCCGAAGCCCTGCTGCAGGCGGGCCGCTACCGCCAGTCGCGCCGCCAGGCCGAGTCCGCCCTGGGCGTGGCCCGCCGCCTCGGCTTGCCGGGCGAGGAGGCCACGGTGCTGGGAACGCTGGGGTTCGATCTGGCGTTCCTGGGCGAGCCGTCGTCGGGGGTGGCGGCCTTGGAGGAGGCGGTGGCGGTGGCGGGCCGGGCGGGATCCCCCGACCAGCTGGCCCGGGCCTACCTGAAGCTGGCCGAGCTGCTCGCCGGTCCGCTCAACCGCCTGGCCGCCGCCGCCCGGGTGACCGAGGAGGGCGCCCGCCGCATGGCCGAGCTCGGCCTCGGCCGCTCCTACGGGGCCGGCCTGGCCGCCGTCGCCGCCACCACCATGTTCCGCCTCGGTCGCTGGCGGGAGGCAGGTCCGGTGCTGGCCGCCGCCCTGGCCCTGCGGCCGACGGGCGCGGCGGCCATCGAGGTCCACCTGGCCCGAGCCCGCCTGGCCGCCGGGCAGGGCGATCTCGGGACCGCCCTCGCCGATGTGGAGACGGTGCAGCGCCGCTGGACGCGGGCCACCGCTCCCCGATACCAGGCCCCGCTGCTCACCCTCCACGCCGGCCTGGCCCTGTGGCAGGGCCGGCCCGGGGACGCCCGCCGGGCGGTCGCCGCCGGCCTCGCCCTGGTGGCGGGCAGCGAAGACGTCTGGCTCGTCGCCCCTCTCCTGTGGCACGGCCTGCGGGCCGAGGGGGACCGGGCGGAGCGGGCCCGGGCCGAGGGCGCGGCCGGCGACGCCGGCGAGGCGGAGGCGACGGCAGCCGACCTCCTGGCCGACGCCCACCGCCTCGCCTCCCGGTCCATGGACGTGGCCCTCCCCGTGCGCGACGTGGTGGCCGCCTACGTGGCGTTGTGCGAGGCCGAGTTCGGCCGGGTCACAGCCACGGCGGACCCGCAGGCGTGGGCCGGCGCCGCCGCCCGCTGGAACGAGCTCGGCCATCCCTACCCCGGCGCCTACGCCACGTGGCGGGAGGCCGAGGTGCTGCTGTCCGGGCGGTACCCCTCCCGCCGGGCCGCGGCTGCGCTGCGGGATGCGCACGAGGTGGCTGTCGGGCTCGGAGCCGAGCCCCTCCGCCGCCAGGTCGAGGCGCTGGCCCGGCGGGGCCGGGTGCCCCTGGCGGCCTCCGACCCGGCGGGGGTGACGGCGCCGGAGGAGGGGTCGGGGGACCCCGGGCGCGGGCGCCCCGGGGTGCTGTCTTCCCTCACCCGGCGGGAGCTTCAGGTGCTGGAGCTCGTGGCCGAGGGCCGCTCCAACCGGGAGGTGGCGGCCGAGCTGTTCATCGCCGAGAAGACCGCCAGTCTCCACGTGTCGCACATCCTGGCCAAGCTCGGAGTGGCCAGCCGGGGCCAGGCCGGTGCCGTGGCCCATCGCCTGGGGCTGGTGGCGAGCTCCTGACGGCGAGAGAATCGCCGGCGATGCCCGAGGGCTCCCATCCGTCGCTCTCCGCCGGCCCCGTCGCCACGGTGGCCGAGGTCATCGAGCGTCTCACCGTCATGAAGGAGGCCACCGCCGCCGGAGGCACGGACCCCGGGAGCGGCATCCACTGGTTCAGCCGCCTGTACCTCGTGATCACCCAGAACGTGCAGGACAAGATCACCGGCGAGCGGTTCTTCGCCGACAACGAGTTCCTGACCGCCCTGGACGTCGCCTTCGCCAACCGCTACCTCGACGCCGTGCGGGCCCAGGTCGGGGGGGAGCACCCGCCCGAGGTGTGGCGCATGCTCTTCACCGTGCCCGACGACGGCGAGATCATCCCCGTGCAGCTGGCCATGGCCGGCGTCAACGCCCACATCAACCTCGACCTGGCCTTCGCCGTGGTCAACGCCTGCCGGGCGCTGGGTCGAAAGGAGATCGACGACGGCGGCCAGAAGGCCGACTACGACAAGGTCAACGCCATCTTCGCCGAGGAGATGAACGACCTCCTTCACCAGCTGGCCCGGGGCTATGCCACGCCCACGCAGGTGCAGCTGGCCCGGCAGAGCCTGCTCGAACGCCTGGCCAACGAGATCGTCGTCCTCGCCCGCAGGATGGCGTGGGAGAACGCCCGCTACCTGTGGACGGTGGAGCCGGGCTCGGGCGACTGGCGGGCCCACGAGCGCCTCATGGACGACGCCGCCACCGTGTTGAGCCGGGCGATGCTCGTCGATCTCCCCGGCTGAGCCCGGTCCCGTCAGTCCTCGACGTCGAGCGTGCGGTCGAGGCCGGTGAGCTCGAACACCTTGCGGGCCTGGTCCTGCAGGGACCTGACCACCAGCTGCCCGTCGGCCTGGCGCAGCCTCGACTGGGCCCGGACGATGACGCTCAGGCCCATGGAATCGAGGAAGCGCACCCCCCCGAGGTCGAGGACCAGGCGCTCGCCCGCCTTCGGGAGGAGCGGTTCGAGGCGCTCCCACAGGAACGGGGCGGTGAGCACGTCGAGCTCGCCGTGCACGGCCACGGTGACGCCGGCATCGTCCTCGGACACGTCGATGCCGAAATCCTCGGGCTCGCTGAGGCGGAAAGTGGTGGGGATGTCCGTCACGGGCTCCACACTGTCACACCCGGTGGGTATGGTCGAAGCAGTCATGGCGCTGCTCCAAGACCCAACCCTGTTTCCATCCGGGGACACCCCGGACCCCGGGTCTCCCCCCGGAGGCCTGCCCGCCGTGGGGTTCCACCCCGCGGTGGCCACCTGGTTCGCCCGCCGCTTCCCCGACGGGCCCACGCCACCCCAGGAGCAGGGCTGGGCCGCCATCGCCGCCGGGCGCGACACCCTCATCGCCGCCCCCACCGGCTCGGGCAAGACCCTGGCCGGGTTCCTGGTGTGCATCGACCGCCTGTACCGGGCCCACGCCGCCGGCACCGACGTGGAGGGCACGGCTTCGGTCGCCTACGTGTCGCCCCTCAAGGCCCTGGCCGTGGACATCGCCGAGAACCTCGAGCGTCCCCTGTCCGAGATCGCCGAGGTGGCCGCCGAGCTGAGCCTGCCCGCACCCCGCCTCCGGGTCGGGGTCCGCACCGGCGACACCACCACCACCGAGCGGGCGGCGATGGTGCGCCGTCCCCCGAACTTCGTGATCACCACGCCCGAGTCCCTCTATCTCCTGGTCACCGCCGCCCGCAGCCGGGAGATGCTGCGCGGCATCGAGACGGTCATCGTGGACGAGATCCACGCCGCCGCCCGCGACAAGCGGGGCTCACACCTCACCCTCACCCTCGAGCGCCTGGAGCACGTCGCCGCCCGTCGGCCCCAGCGCATCGGCCTGTCGGCCACCCAGCGGCCCATCTCCGTCCTGGCCGGCATGCTCTGCGGCACCAGCGCTCCCGAGCCGCCAGCGGTGGTCGACACCGGCCACCAGCGCAACCTCGACCTCGCCCTCGAGCTGCCCCAGGGCGAACTGGAGGCGGTGGCCTCGGGCGAGCAGATGGGCGACGTCCTCGACCGTATCGCCATCCTCGTCGGCCAGCACCGCACCACCCTGGTGTTCGTCAACACCCGGCGCCTGGCCGAGCGCCTGGCCCACCAGCTGGGCGAGCGCCTGGGCGACGACGTGGTCGCCGCCCACCACGGCTCGCTGTCCAAGGACCGCCGCCACCGGGTGGAGACCAGGCTCCGGGCCGGCGACCTCAAGGCCCTGGTGGCCACGGCCTCACTCGAGCTCGGCATCGACATCGGGCCCGTGG
Source organism: Acidimicrobiia bacterium (assembly GCA_044870155.1). Lineage (GTDB taxonomy): Bacteria > Actinomycetota > Acidimicrobiia > IMCC26256 > BP-133 > CAWBJP01. Next base: position 4,889 of record JBIOYN010000306.1, read on the forward strand.
AGCTGGTGTGCCAGGTGGGGTCGCCGCGCAGCATCGCCACCTTCCTCCAGCGGGTGGGTCGCTCCAACCACTCCCGCGGCGGCACCCCCAGGGGGCGGCTCTTCCCTCTCACCCGCGACGAGCTGGTGGAGAGCGCCGCCCTGCTGTGCGCGGTGCAAAAGGGCGAGCTCGACGCCATCCTCCCCCCCGAGGCAC
>JBIOYN010000307.1:0-4088 GCA_044870155.1 Acidimicrobiia bacterium
AGGCGGTAGCCCACGCCCCGCACCGTCTCCAGGGCCCGGCGCCCGTAGGGCGCATCGATCTTGCGACGCAGGTAGCCCACGTAGACCTCGACCACGTTGGAGTCGCCGTCGTAGGCGGGGTCCCACACGTGGTCCAGGATCTCGGTCCGGGTCGCCACCTGGCCCGCCCGGCGCATGAGGAACTCGAGGAGCGAGAACTCCCGGGGGGTGAGCACGATCTCCACCGTTCCCCGCCAGCACTTGTGGGAGGCGGGGTCGAGGCGGAGGTCGCCGGTGGACAGGACGGCGGGTCGCTCCGGGGTGCCCCGGCGCAGGAGGGCCCGCAGGCGGGCGGTGAGGACGACGAAGGAGAAGGGCTTGGACAGGAAATCGTCGGCCCCGGTGTCGAGGGCCTCGGCCTCGTCGAGCTCGCCGTCCTTGGCCGTGAGCATGAGGATCGGCGTCCAGTCGCCCCGCTCCCGCAGGGTGGAGCAGATCCGGTAGCCGTTGACGCCCGGCAGCATGATGTCGAGCACGATGGCGTCGTAGGTCCCCTCCGTGGCCCGCCACAGCCCCTCGTGGCCGTCGTGGGCGACGTCGACCACGAACCCTTCGGCCTCCAGCCCCCGCCGCACGGCGTCAGCCAGGCGTACCTCGTCGTCGACGATCAGGACCCGCATGGTCTTCCATTGTCGCCCGTACAATCCCCGGGCATGACCCCCCGGATCACCCGCGCCGACGTGGAGCACGTCGCCCGGCTCGCCCGCCTGGCCCTGTCGGAGGGGGAGATCACCCAGTTCACGGTCCAGCTGGGCCAGATCCTGGAGCACGCCGCCCAGGTGGAGGCGCTCGACACCTCCGCCGTGGCCCCCCCCTCCCACCCCATCCCGCTCGCCAACGTCATGCGCCCCGACGTGGCCCGCCCCGGGCTGTCCCGCGACGACGTCCGGGCCATGGCCCCCGCCGCCGAGGATGGCCGCTTCCGCGTCCCCAGGATCATCGACTACGGGGACACCCCGAACCCCGGCGACTCCGGGGCCGACGAGTCGTGACCGGCGGCCTGGCCGGCCGCACCGCCACCGAGCTGGCCTTCCTGGTTCACTCCGGCGAAGTGTCGGCCGTGGAGGTGCTCGACGCCCACCTGGCCCGGATCGACGCCTACGACTCCCACATCCGGGCGTTCCTGACCCGGGATGACGACGGCGCCCGGGCCCGGGCAGCCGAGATCGACGCCGCCCGCGCCCGGGGCGAGGAGCTCGGCCCGCTGGGCGGGGTCCCCGTGGCCGTGAAGGACATCATCGCCACCCGGGGCGTGGCCACCACGTGCGCCTCGCGCATCCTCGAGGGCTGGCAACCGCCCTACGACGCCACCGTCGTCGCCCGGCTGCGGGCGGCGGGGGCGGTCATCGTGGGCAAGACGAACATGGACGAGTTCGCCATGGGATCGTCCACCGAGAACTCCGCTTTCTTCCCCACCGCCAACCCGTGGGACAACACCCGGGTGCCGGGCGGATCGTCGGGCGGCAGTGCGGCGGCGGTGGCGGCCGGTTTCGTCCCCGTCGCCCTGGGCACGGACACGGGCGGGTCCATCCGCCAGCCCGCCGCCCTGTGCGGCGTGGTGGGGGTTAAGCCGACCTACGGCCGGGTCTCCCGCTACGGGGTGGTGGCCTACGCCTCCAGCCTCGACCAGGTTGGGGGGATGGCCACCACCGTGGCTGACACCGCCCTGGTCCTGGAAGCCATCTGGGGCCATGACCCCGCCGACTCCACCTCCATCCCCACGCCCCCCGAGCTGTTGTCGCCCACGCTGGGCGCCGGCGTCGCCGGGCTGCGGGTGGGGATCATCACCGAGCTGGCCGAGACCGACGGGATCCAGCCTGAGGTGGCGAGGGCCGTCGAGGCGGCCCGGACCATCCTGGAGGAGGCGGGCGCCGAGGTGGAGAAGGTCTCCGTCCCGTCGGTGGAGTATGGGCTGGCGGCCTACTACATCATCGCCCCCGCCGAGGCGTCGTCGAACCTGGCCCGCTACGACGGGGTGCGCTACGGGCTGCGCCGGCCCGCCGGCGACGTGGCCGCCATGAACGCCCTCACCCGGGAGGCGGGCTTCGGGGCCGAGGTCAAGCGCCGCATCATGATCGGCACCTACGCTCTGTCGGCCGGGTACTACGACGCCTACTACGGCCAGGCCCAGCGGGTGCGCACGCTCATCATCAACGACTTCGCCCGGGCCTACGAGCACTTCGACGTGCTCCTGTCCCCCACATCGCCCACCACCGCCTGGCCGCTGGGGGCCAAGGTCGACGACCCCCTGGCCATGTACCTCTCCGACGTGTGCACCATCCCCACCAACCTGGCCGGGGCGCCGGGCATCTCCGTCCCCGCCGGCCTCGATGGCGCCGGCCTGCCCGTCGGTGTGCAGGTGCTCGCCCCCGCCCTCGGCGAGGCGGTCATGTTCCGGGCCGCCCGGGCCCTGGAGGCCGGCTTCGGCTTCGCTCCCCGCCCCGTGCTCGACGGAGCCGGGTCATGAGCGCCTACGAGACCGTCATCGGCCTCGAGGTCCACTGCGAGCTGGCCACCAAGACGAAGATGTTCTGCGCCTGTCCCAACGAGTTCGGCGCCGAGCCCAACACCAGCGTGTGCCCCGTGTGCCTGGGACTGCCGGGTGCCCTCCCCGTGCTCAACGAGGCGGCGGTGGAGTTCGCCCTGCGGGTGGGGGAGGCCCTGCACTGCCGGGTGCCGGCGACGTCGATCTTCCACCGGAAGAACTACTTCTATCCCGACATGCCCAAGAACTTCCAGATCTCCCAGTACGACGAGCCGGTGTGCGTCGACGGGTTCCTGGAGGTCGACGGTCTGCGAGTCGGCGTCGAGCGGGCGCACCTGGAGGAGGACACGGGCAAGACCGTCCACGTCGGGGCCGGCGGACGGATCCACGAGGCCGACCACTCCCTGGTCGACTACAACCGGGCCGGCGTCCCCCTCATGGAGATCGTCTCCCGGCCCGACATCCGCTCCCCGGAGCAGGCCCGGGCCTACGTCACCGAGCTGCGGGAGGTGCTCGGCGCCATCGGCGTCTCCGACGTGAAGATGGAGGAGGGGTCGCTGCGCATCGACGCCAACATCTCGCTGCGGGCGCCGGGCACCGACACGCTCGGCACCAAGGTCGAGATCAAGAACATGAACTCACTGCGCTCCCTGGCTCGGGCCCTCGAATACGAGGAGGGTCGCCAGGCGGCGGTCCTGGCCGACGGCGGCCGCATCGTGCAGGAGACCCGTCACTGGGACGAGGAGGCGGAGCGGACCCACTCGCTGCGCTCCAAGGAGGAGGCCTTCGACTACCGCTACTTCCCCGAGCCTGATCTCGTGCCCCTGGCGCCGCCGGCCGAGTGGCGGGAGCGGGTGCGGGCGGCCATGCCCGAGCTCCCCGCTGCCCACCGCCGGCGCCTGGTGGCGGCGTGGGGCATCTCCGACCAGGAGGCGGGCGTGCTCCTCGGCTCCGGCCTGGCCGGCTACGCCGACGCCGCCGTGGCGGCCGGCGCCCCCGCCCGGGAGGTGACGAACTGGGTGGTGGGCGACCTCCTGGCCCGGGTCAAGGAAACGGGCGCGGCTCCCGCCGACCTGGCCCTCACCCCCGAGGGGCTGGCCGAGCTGGTTGCCCTGGTGGGCGACGGTACCCTGTCCCGGCCCCTGGCCAAGGAGGTGCTGGCGGCCGCCCTGGCCGGTGAGGGCAGCCCCCGGGAGGTGGTCGCCGCCCGGGGCCTGGCCCAGATGAGCGACGCCGGCGAGCTGGGGGCCGTGGTCGACGGCATCCTGGCCGCCAACCCCGCCGAGGTCACGCGCTACCGAGCCGGTGACGACAAGGAGCGCAAGAAGCTGCGGGGCTTCTTCATGGGCAAGGTGATGGGCGCCACGGAGGGCAAGGGCAACCCGCAGCTCCTCAACCGACTGCTGGACGAGCGCCTGACCTAGGTACCGGTCGTCCCTAGTACCCGGTCGTCGACGTGACCTGGTCGGGGGTCTGGACCTTGCCCTCGACCTTCACACCGTCGCCGTCGGCGCTCCCGGAGGCGCTGCAGGCGGCGCCGGCCAGGAAGCCGGCGGCCAGGAGG
>JBIOYN010000308.1:0-3959 GCA_044870155.1 Acidimicrobiia bacterium
CCGTAGGAGGCCAGCTCGCTGACGGCGGGCTCCGGGAGGTCGACCTCCCGGGCCAGCTCCGCCGCCGTCCAGTGCCGGCCCGGCGGCGCCACCGACCACAGGTCCCCGATCACGGGGGGCCCGGGGGGGACCGGCCGGATGGACACGGGCTGGGGCAGGGGCTCGAGCCCGGGGGCCTCGTCCTCCAGGTACCAGGCCGCCGGCAGCGTGTCGGCCACCGGCGCTGGGGACCCGGAGGCGGCGGGCGTCTCCGTCGGCTCCACCGGCGCGGGCGCCGTGGCCGCGGGAACGGAGCCGGCCACGACCGCGTCCGTCCCGATGCCCGGACCGTCGCCGTCCTTGAGCCGCTTGCGGATGACCTTGAGCGGCAGGTAGTGCTCGCGCTGCAGGGCCAGGATCCAGCGCAGCAGGGCCACGTCGGACTCCGAGAACTGCCGGTAACCCGACGGTGTCCGGGCCGGGCTGATCAACCCCTGGGCCTCCAGGAAGCGGATCTTGGACACGCTGATGTCGGGGAAGTCCTCGACCAGCTCCTCGAGGACCTCGCCGATGGAGCGGGCCTTCCCGTCCCCAGCCACGGGTTCAGCGCCCCGTGAGGAAGACGAGCTTGAACTTGCCGATCTGGAGTTCGTCGCCGTGGGCCAGCTTCGACTCCTCCACCCGGTCCCGGTTGACGTAGGTGCCGTTGAGGGAGCCGACGTCGCGGAGCAGATAGCCGTCGCCCCGGCGGGCGATCTCGGCATGGCGGCGCGACACCGTGATGTCGTCGAGGAAGATGTCCGAGTCGGGGTGCCGGCCGGCCCGGGTGACCTCGGCGTCGAGCACGTAGCGGCTCCCGGCGTTGGGCCCCTTGCGAACGAGCAGCATCCCGATCCCCTCGGGCAGCTCGTCCAGGCCGAGGGCCAGCTCGTCCTCGAGCTCCCGCTCCTCGGTGGGGTTGAAGACGATGGTGTCGGTGGTGTCGTCGCCGGGAGCCATGGCCAGCGCCGCCCCGCACGATGAGCAGAAATTGGAGCCCGGAGCGTTGCGGTGACCGCACTGGTTGCAGAACATGTCGACCGGCAAGGGTAACGGCGCGTCTCGCCGCTTACAAACAAAGCCTCGACGTGAACTACAGCCTCAGAGCGTTTCGAGCAGAGCGCGGTAGGCGGCGGCATCCATCAGGCCGGCGGCGTCCGCCGGGTCGGACATCTCCACGGCGAAGATCCAGCCCTTCCCGTAGGGGTCCTCGTTCACCGTCTGGGGGGCGTCGGCCAGCTCGGAGTTGACCTCGACGACCCGGCCCGACACCGGCGCGAACACCTCGGACACCGATTTGGTCGACTCCACCTCGCAGCACGTCCCCATGGCGGCGACCACGGAGTCCACCTCGGGCAGGGAGACGTAGACCACGTCCCCCAGGGCGTCCTGGGCGTAGTCCGTGATCCCCACCCGGGCCACATCCCCGTCCACCCGGACCCATTCGTGCTCGCTGGTGTACCGCAGCTCCTCGGGAACGTTCATCTGTGTCGACCCTCCACCGCTCAAATGCATGTTCACACGCCGGGCTCAATCTACGGGAGTTGCCACCTTGAACGACGGGGGGTGTTCCAGCGCCGGCACCAGGACGTCGCTGCGCCGCTCCACCTCCACCGAAACCCCGGCCAGGGCCGCCAGCGTGTCGGCCGCCCCGCCGGGGATCCGCAGGCCCACCTCCAGGGTGGCGGGGTCCCCGATGGCCACCACCTCGTAGGGGGCGGAGACGGGCCGCTCGTCGACCGTCACCTCGCCCCGGCTGGTGGAGAAGGCGGTGCTGGCGCCCACCCGTCGGCCGTTGACGGCGATGGCCTCGGCGCCGGCGTCGCGCAGTTCCTGGACGAGGTCGAGGAGCAGCTCGTACTCGAAGGAGCCGGCCGGGTCGGCGATGCGCACGCCCACCCCCGGACCCCGGGCCGGCACCAGGCCGGCCAGGATCTCGAGCTCCTCCAGCTGGCGGGCGGCCGCTTCCCGGGCCAGCTCGTCGCGGGCGGCCGACGACTCCAGTGCCGCCAGCTCCAGGCGCAGGTCGGCGACCTCGTCCCGCAGGGCGGCGCTCTCCTCGTTGAGGGAGGAGAAGATGCGGGTCAGGTCCTGCTCGCTCTCCGCCTCCAGCTGCTCGGTGACGCCCCGGCTGGCCCGGAACTGGGCAGTGAGGAGGACGCCGACCAGCCCCACGGACAGCGCCACCAGGGCCCGGGCGCCCAGCTGGCGGACGGGCGCCATGGGCAGCGGGCCCACGCCCGTGCCCGTCCCTGCTCCGGTGCCGGGGCCGGCGCCGGCCGCCTCAGCCACCGAAGACCTGGCGCCGGACGGCAGCCACGTTCTGGAAGATCCGCACGCCGAAGACCACGGCCACGGCGGTGGCCAGATCCGCGCCCAGCTGGTCCCCGATCCACACCAGGACGACGGCCACGGCGGCATTGGAGACGAAAGCGAGGACGAAGAGCCGGTCGGAGAACGTCTGCTCGAGATGGGCCCGCAGGCCGCCGAAGGCGGTGTCGAGGGCGGCGACCACCGCCATGGCCAGGTAACGGGACTGCTCCTCGGACACGGTGGGCCGCAGGACGAGGGCGATGACCGCCCCCACCACCAGGCTGAGGAAGGCGAGCACGCTAGTGGCCGTCCCCGGGAAGCTCGGTGGCCCCCGGGGCCCCGGGGGCGGGCTCGTTCCCGGCCTTGGCGGTCGTGAGCTGGAGCGTGCCCAGGAAGGCGGGGACCGACAGGCGCCGTCGTGCCTCCACCTTGAAGCCGAACCCGAGGTCGTCGGCGAAGCGGCGGTAGCGCTCCCCCACCTCGGTCCGGGAGAAGGCGTCCTTGCCCGCCCCGATGGCGGCGATCTTGTAGGGCGGGACGAGGGGGCGGAAGTTGACCGTGATCGTCTCCCCCGCCGCCCGGATGGGCGACGTCGCCACCAGGCGCTGCCCGTTCACCGCCATGGCCTCGGCCCCGGCGGCCCACAGGGCGTTCACCACCAGCTGGAGGTCGACGTCGTGCACCGCCAGCGCCACCCGATCGGCGGGGTCGTCGACCTCGCGGTCGCTGTCGGCCAGGGTGACCTCCAGGCCGGGGCCCCGCATGGCCACGGTGCCCGCCTGCAGCTGGACACCCCGCACCCGGCGGGCGTCGGAGGCGGCCCGGTCGGAGAGCCGCCGGCGGGCGGAGAGGACCTCGGTCCGCAGGCCCACCAGCGTCCGCCCCAGCTCGTCGACCTCACCCTGACGTTCACGGATGAGCTTGACCAGGCTCGCCCGGCGGGTCTCCGTCCCCCGGCGGGCGTCCTCCACGCCCCGGGCCCCCACCAGGGTGAGGAAGCCGACCACGACGAGCACGGCAGCCAGAGAGGCCCGGATGCGCACGGCTGTCGACTCCTCCCCAAAGGCTTGTGCGCCGGGAATCCTACCGGAGGGCGTGCCGGATCCGGCGGGCGTACTCCTGGGCCAGCTGGCGGGCGCCGTGGTCGCTGCCGGCTTCGGCCCAGACGTGGGTGAGGGGCTCCTCGGGGTCGGGCAGGACCAGCGCCCACCCGTCCGGGTGGAGGACCTTGATGCCGTCGACGAGGACCACGTCCCGGTCCTTGGCCTGCTCCACGGTGGTGCGCATCACCGCCCCCTTGCGCTCCCAGGGGGTGGCCACCAGCTCGTGGGCCATGTGGACCCGGGGCAGCTCCCGGGTCACCGACGACAGCCGCCGGCCGGTGGTGGCCAGCAGGTCGAGGAGCTTGGCCAGGGTGGCCACAGCGTCGTAGGCGGGCAGGAAGTCGGGCCAGATGTAGCCCCCCTCCTGGGAGGCGGCGAAGTCGATCCCGCCCCCGTTGCACACCTCCATGAGGTGGGCGGCCGACAGCTTGGTCCACGTGACCTCGCAGCCGGCGGCGTGGGCGATGCGCTCCGCCTCCTGGCTGGCGGCCACGGGCAGGGCGATGTGGGCCCCGGGGGACGCCT
>JBIOYN010000309.1:0-6993 GCA_044870155.1 Acidimicrobiia bacterium
CGGGCAGGAAGTCGGGCCAGATGTAGCCCCCCTCCTGGGAGGCGGCGAAGTCGACCCCGCCGGCGTTGGCCACCTCCATGAGGTGGGCGGCCGACAGCTTCGTCCACGTGACCGCACAGCCGGCGGCCCGGGCGATGCGCTCCGCCTCCCGGCTGGCGGCGACGGGCAGGGCGATGCACGCCCCGGGCTGGGCCTCGCCGATGAGGGTGACGAGGGCCAGGAGGGCCTGATCGTGGTTGAGGGCGCGGCCCTCGTCGTCGACGATGACCAGGGTCTCGCCGTCCGGGTCGAAGACCACCCCGAGGGCGCTGCCCGAGGTGCGCACCAGGTCCTCGATGCGGGCCACCCGGGACCAGGTGTCGTCGAAGGCGGCGGCGCCCTGGGTGGAGGCGAAGGGGTTGACGGAGAGCACCTCAGCGCCGATCTTGGCCAGCACGCTGGGCAGCACCACCGACGTCGCCCCGAAGGAGTAGTCGAGCACCACCTTGAACTTCGCCTCCTGCACCCGGGGGGCGTTGATGGCCCGCTCCAGGGCGGCGGTGTAGTACTCGATGACCCGGGGCGGGTAGACGATGTCGCCGATGTCGCCGGCGAAGGCCCGGCGGAAGTCCTCCCGGCCGAGCAGGCGCTCGATCTTGCGCTGGGCGACCTCGTCGATATCGGCGCCGGCGGCGTCGAAGAACCGGATCTCCACGCTGGCGGGGTCGCCGGGCATGAGCCGGACGGTCATCCCGCCCTGGGCCCGCTCCGATCGCACCTGGAAGCGGGTGAGGGGTACGGGGGCCAGCTCCAGGTCGTCGATGTGCACGCCGGTGAGGTTGAGGCCGGCCATGAGCGCCCGCTTGATGGTCCGCCCCACCCGGGAGGTGTCCCGGCTGGCGCACACCACGGAACCCTTCTTCAACGTGGTCCCGTAGGCGGAGGCGAGGCGGACGGCCAGCTCGGCGGTGATGTCGACGTTGGCCAGGCCGCGCACGCCCCGGCGCCCGAAGAGGGTGCGGGCCCCCCGGCTCTCCCACACGATGGAGGAGTTGACCACGGCGCCGGGCTCCACGGTCTTGAACGGGTACACCTTCACGCCCGGGTTCACGACGGCGTGCTCGCCCACGAAGCACTCCTCGCCCATCACCACGCCCTCTTCCGCCCTGGCTCCCTGCCGCAGGTCGCAGGAGCGGCCGATGATGGCGCCCCGGAGGCGCACCCCGGGGCCGATGTAGGAGTGGTCGTGGACGACGCAGCGCTGCACGAAGGCGTCGCGCTTGACCACCACGTCCGAGCCCAGGACGGTGTACTCCCCGATCCGGGCGCCCGCCTCCACCCGGCAGTTGTCGCCGATGATGGCGGGGCCCACGATCTCGGCGCCGGGGTCGACGTCGGCTCCCTCTCCCAGCCAGACGCCCTCGCCCACGGCGAAACCAGGGACGTCGACGATGACCCGGGCGTCGAGGATGTCCTCGTGGGCCCGCTGGTAGGCCTCGACCGTCCCCACGTCCTCCCAGTAGCCGTCGACCACCACGCCCCGCAGCAGCCGTCCCGCGTCCAGGGCGGCGGGGAACACCTCCTCGGAGAAGTCGACCGGCCGGCCGGCGTCGATGAGCTCGAAGATCTCGGGTTCGAGGACGTAGATGCCGGTGTTGATGGTGTCGGAGAACACCTGGCCCCAGGTCGGCTTCTCCAGGAAGCGCTCGATGGTGCCGTCGTCCCGGGTGATGACGATGCCGAAGTCGACGGGGTTCTCCACCCGCTTGAGGGCGATGGTGGCCAGCGCCCCGGACTCCCGGTGGGACTTGATGACCTCGGAGAGATCCACGTCGGAGAGCACGTCACCGGAGATGACCATGAACGTGTCGTCGAGCTCGGCGGCGGCGTTGCGCACCGAGCCCGCCGTGCCCAGCGGGCTCTCCTCGGTGGCGTAGCGCAGGCGGATACCGAGCTCGGAGCCGTCGGCGAAGTAGTTGCGGATGTGGCTGGCCAGGTAGGCGACGGTGACCACGATGTCGTCGAAGCCGTGTTCGCCGAGACGGCGCAGGACGTGCTCCATCAACGGCTGGTTGGCCATGGGCAGCATGGGCTTGGGCAGGTTGGAGGTCAGCGGCCGCAGCCGGGTCCCCTCACCACCCGCCATGACGACGGCTTTCATGGCATCCGTCCCTGCAAGCGTCCGGCGCGGCCGTCGGCCAGGGCCTGGCGGGCGATGGGGACATAGGTGAAAGCGGCGTACCACAGGGCCCCCAGCCCGAAGATGGCGAAGCCCCAGGCCAGCAGCTCCGCCGGCCACCCCCATGGCCCGTGGGTGCCCATCATGAACAGGGGGAGGGAGAACATCAGTGACAGTGTTCCCGCCTTGCCCGCCCACTGCACGTCGATCCGCCGTGCCCCGGCGGCGGCCAGGGCGAGAACGCCGACCGACACCAGGACCTCGCGGATGAGGAGGAGGATGCCGACGACGGCGGGCACGCTGCCGTCGATGAGCAGGCTGACGACCACGGTGCCGAGCAGGATGCGGTCGGCGAGGGGGTCGAGCACCTTGCCCAGCTCGCTCACCTGATGGAGGCGGCGGGCCAGGTAGCCGTCCACCCAGTCGGTGGCCCCGAGGACGGACAGGAGCCAGGCGGCGGCGGTGCGGTCGTCCCGGCCGAAGAGCAGCCAGCAGAACACGGGGACGAACAGCAGCCGGGCCACGGTGACCACGTTGGGTACCGTCAGGATCCGGGACTCGACACGCTCCGGGGCGGTCATGGTGCCGCCGAGTTTAGGCCGCACGGGGCGGCGATCAGCCTGGGTAACCTGCGGGGCATGGCCGACGAGCTCGACGTGGATGCCATGATCGCCCGGTTCCGGGAGCGGGCCCAGGCCGTGCGCAACCGGCCCCTCCCGCCGGTGGCCGGTCCGGAGAAGAAGCGCTTTCTGGAGCGGGCTCAGACGGACTTCATGGACTTCGCCATGATCGGCGACGCCACCGGCGCGCTGGAGGACGGGATCCTCACCCTGCGTATCGACCTGCGGCCCCCGGAGGCCCGGGAGGGTTCCGCTACCTGACTTTGCGCAGGGACCAGCACAAGCGGACGTAGTCGATGAGCCGCCGCAGCTGGTAACCCTCGGCGGACGCTCCCGGCAGCCGGGCGATCTCCCCCGGCGGGAGCGGCTCGCCCGACCCGCCGCAGCGGAAGCAGGCCACGGTGGCGACGGGTGACCCGACGTCCGACGGCGCATGCTCGATTCGGGTTCCGGTCCCGTCGCAGACCCCGCACCGGCCGGTGCGGCTCTCCTGCGGTCGCAGGCGGGCGTCGAGGGCTTCCATGGGCTCGGCCATGAGGCGGGTGAGGAGATACGTTCCGCCCACGATGGCGACGGTCATGGCCGTGATGAGCACGAACACGATGACAAATTCCATAGGGCTCCGATTCTCCCCCAGCGTCAGCCCGTGGCCTCGGAGATTTCGATGAACACGAAGCGATGGTTGCGCTCCACCACGCGCCCCAGCGCCACCACCGGTCGGTAGTCGTCGGGTTTGTCCGCCAGCTGCTCGGTGGTGACGATGACGAGGCTGGCGTGGTAGCGCCGGACGATGGCCCGCCGGTCGGCGTCGGTGGCGTCGGGGGAGAAGAACCGCCCCAGGTCAGCGGAGCGCTGGTTGGTGTCGGCGAAGGGCTGGACGCGGGCGAAGGCGACGGTGCGACTCCCGAATGCCGGCACCTCCAGGCTGGTGTACACGTCGGCGATCACCACCGGATAGTCGTCGTGGTGCTCCTCGAGGAACCGGAAGTCGTCGAAGCGGGTGAATCCCACCTCGTCGTGCGCCCAGTCGTAGGGCAGGCCGGAGACCAGGGAGTCGGGGAGGACCATGAAGCCGTTGCGGAGGTTGAACACCCCCATGACCACCAGCGCCGCCAAAAGGGCGGCGACGAAGCGCCGGGCCGGGGCGGCGGCGGTCCCGAGCCGGGCCAGCACCCCCTGGGTCGCCACCAGCTCCTCGGCCAGGATGGTCACCGACACGAAATGCAGGAACGTCAGGCTGCGACTGAACGAGCCGACGTTGTACACCCAGCCGTAGGCGTAGACGGCGGCCAGGCCGAGGGCCATGAGGGCCAGAGGGTCGTTGCGACCCCGCCGGACGCGGGCGACGACGAAGGGGACCGCCACCAGCGCCAGGAGGAGGCGCTGGATGGCTTTGGCGTAGAGCTCGTGGTTGGCGCCGTCGACCGCCGTCCGGTAGGAGCGGGTCACCTGCGAGCCGCCCACCAGGAGGTCGTAGACGGAGAAGTACGGCCAGAGCATCGCCAGTGCCCCGGCCGCTCCCAGCGCCGCCGCCGTGGCCACCACAGCGCGGACAGTCCGGACCGGGCGTCTCCCGACCGCCAGGGACAGCGTCCCGATCACGAGGAAGGCGAAGGTGATGGGATGGGACACCAGCACGACGAACCCGGCGGCGACGATCGCCCCCAGGTACCCGAAGCGGCCGGTGTCGAGGAACCGGACCTGGAGGGTGAGGGCGACGAGGGTCAGCCCGAAGGCGAACGTCGACGGGTACGACAGCACGTGGGCCATCACGTCGAAGTGGAGGAACCCGCTGTAGAACCAGGCTTCGGAACCCACAGGAACACGGTGAACACGAGGCGGTAGAAGGCGACGGCGGCACTGCCGCCCAGGGCGTGGACGAAGCGCCGGATCCCGTAGAGGACGAGGGCGAAATTGGCGAGGCCCGCCACCGCGAAGGCGGTGAGGACGTGCCAGCCCGTCAACCGCACGACCAGGGCCAGCACCAGCGTGTAGGGCGTGAAGAACTGGTGCGGGGCATCGAGGGGGAGCAGCGGGTGGTGCGGGTGGAGGGGGTGGGCGGCGAGCTCGCGGGCGGCGGCGATGTGCTCCCACACGTCGATCCCCGAACCCCACTTCTGCTTGAGGGTGTGGGAGAGCATGAGGACGACGAGGACGCCGGCCAGGGTCTCGTAGCGGCGCTCGGAGAGGACGGTGAGGACTCGCCTTCCTCTCACGCCCCCACGCTAGGACGCTCAGCCCGTGGGCTCGAGGATTTCGCTGTCGGGAGGCTCCGCCTCCGGGTCGCCGGCCCGCCACATGGCGGCATAGAGGCCGCCCCGGGCCAGGAGCTCGGCGTGGGAGCCCTCCTCGGCGATGCGCCCGGCCTCGAGCACCACGATCCGGTCGGCCCTGGCGGCGGTGGCCAGGCGGTGGGCCACGATGACCGTGGTCCGGCCCTGGGACAGCGCCCCCATGGCCGCCTGGACCCGAGCCTCGGTGGCCAGGTCGAGGGTGGACGTGGCCTCGTCGAGGAGCAGGACGGCGGGGTCGACAAGGCGGGCCCGGGCCAGGGCCAGGAGCTGGCGCTGCCCCGACGACAGCGAGCGGCCCCGCTCCGAGACCACGGTGGCGTACCCGGCGGGAAGGCCGGCCACGAAGTCGTGGGCTCCCACCGCCCGGGCCGCCGCCTCCACCTCGGAGGCGGTGGCGTCGGGGCGGCCGTAGGCGATGTTGTCGAACACGGTGCCGGAGAACAGGTGGGCCTCCTGGGGCACGAGGCCGAGGCGGCGGCGGTACCCGGCGGCGCGCAGGTCGGAGAGCGGCACGCCGTCCGCCGTCACCCGGCCTTCGGTCGGGTCGTAGAACCGGGCCAGGAGCTTGACCACGGTCGACTTCCCCGCCCCGGTGCGCCCCACCAGCGCCACCGTCTCCCCGGGGGCCACGGCGAGGTCGATCCCGTCGAGGGCCAGGGCCTGCTCCCCCGGGTAGCGGAAGCGCACGCCCTCCAGGCGCAGGGCCCCGGTGAGGGCCACCGGATCCCGGGCGCCGGCGTGGTCGGGGACCGAGACCGGAGTGGCCAGCAGCTCAGCCAGCTTGGCCGCCGCCGCCTTGGCCTGCTGGGCCAGGTCGAAGACCTGGGACAGCTGGGTGATAGGGGCGAAGAACAGGTTCAGGTAGAGCACGAAGGCGATGAGGTCGGCGGGTGTGAGCGTCCCCGCCCGCACCAGGCCGGCGCCGTAGCCCACGACCACCACGGTGGCCACCTGGCCGAGCAGCTCCACGGCGGGAAAGTACGTGGCCGACAGGCGGTTGCCCTCGAGGCGGGCGTCGAGGTGCTCGCCGGCGACCTGGCGGAACTCCGAGTAGTTCCGGTCCTGGCGGGCGAAGGCCTGGGTGACCCGTACGCCCGAGAGCCCCTCCTGGAGGCTGGCCATGACGCCCGCCACCTTGTCCCGCACCCGGGCGTAGGCGGCGTCGGACGTCCGGCGGAACCACCAGGTGAGCACGGCCAGCGGGGGCACCACCGTCATGGCCGCCAGGGCCAGGCGCCAGTCGAGGACGAAGAGGGCGCCGGCCACCCCCACGGCGGTGAGGCCGGCCACCACCAGGGTGACGAGCCCCTGCTGGAACAGCTGGGCCAGGGCGTCGATGTCACTCGTCATGCGGGTCATGATCCGGCCCGCCATCTCCCGTTCGTAGAAGTCGAGCCCCAGGCGACCGAGATGGGCGAAGACCTTGACCCGCAAGGCGTAGAGGAGGCGCTCGGACAGCCGCCCCGTCCACCGGGCCCCGGCCCACAGGGCCCACCAGTCGGCCAGGGCGACCACGGCGAAGACGACGCTGGCGGCCACCAGCACACCGCGACGGCCGTCCTGGACGCCACCGGCCACACCGGCCCGCACCAGGGCGGGGCCGGCCAGCCCGGCGGCGGCATCGAAGGCCACCAGCGCCACGCCCACGGCCAGGGCTCCCCGCCACGGCCGCACGAAGCGGGACAACCGGAAGCCGGGGTCGGGAGCGGCGGCGGCCACCGGGTCGACGTCGGGCTCCCCGGTGGCGGGCGGGAGGGCGGCGACCTTGCGCGCCATCTCCTCGGCGTCCAGGCCCGCCTCCATGAAGCCGTGCCCCCGCATCGCTCCGGCGCCCGCCCCCATGCCGCCACCGCCCATACCCCCGCCACCCATGCCCCCGCCCCCGCCGCGGAACGGGACGACCGGTCCGGGCACCAGCCGC
>JBIOYN010000310.1:0-6551 GCA_044870155.1 Acidimicrobiia bacterium
GGCCATCAAGGTCGTCGCCTGCTCCTCCGAGGAGCCCGTCATGCAGGTGTTCCCCCCGTTCCACCACGGCGAGTCCTACCTGTCCGAACTGACCCGAGCCCACCTGGCCCAAGCCCTGCACAACTAACAGCACAACACGAGAACACCACACCACAGCACCAACCAAGAGAGAGGAACACAGCCATGCGAAGAAGCGCTTGCCTGTCGGTGGCGCTGGCGATGCTGGTGTCAGTGACGGTTGCTTCCGCCGGCGCGGCGGGCGCTGCCGTCCCCCACCGGGACGGGGTCTACGTGCCCACCGCCCGGGGTGAAGACCCCGGCGCCAGCGAATCGCCCAACAAGTCCGACAAGAAGAACCAGAAGGAAGAGCTCTGCCCCCAGGACAAGTGGGTCATCGCCGTGCCCGTGGAAGGCCTGGCCTGCGTGCTGCTCCTGCCCAAGCCCCCCGGCGCGGACCAGGGCGGCGGCGGCGGCGGGGGAGGAGGTCTGGGAAGCCTGTTCGGGTAGCGCACGCGGAAATCGACCACCCGCACGGAGGGACGTCGTCCCGACGGCGAGGGGTACCGGCTCTGGCCCTCATGCCGGCACCGCCCGCCGTCGCCGGCGACGTCCCTTGCGCGCGTCCGGGGCCGTTTTCCGGGAACCTTTCGGCCCCCCCGAGGACCCGTGGCTGAGAACCGCAGAACTGCCCGCCGACCTCTGGGAGCGGGACGCTCCGGCTGTTTGCATGCACAGCCATGGAGACACGGGTGTGGATCGACGACCCCAACCCCATCTACCGGATGGGGCTCGTCTGCTGTCTGCGCCGGCCGGGGTTCGTGCTGGTCGGGGAGAGCACCGGCTTCGTTCCTCAGCCCGACCTGGATCGGACCGACATCCTGGTCTTCGACCTGGGCGAACAGAGCCTGGGGTGGGCGCTGGGCCGGGCCGGTGAACGTCGCCCGGCGCGGTTGCTCGGGCTGGTGGGTGGAGGGGGACCCGACGGCGAGCTGACCCGGGGGCTGTGCACCGTGCTGGTGCGCTCCGAGCTCACTCCCGCCGTGTTCGTCAGCTGTCTCCGGTCGCTGGCCGAGCTCTCTCTCCCGGTCCCGGAAGTGGTTTCCCGGCGCCGGGTGGCCGGGCTGGTCGAGCGCCTGACCCGGGCCGTCCGGGACGGGGTGACGTGATGGGGGCCCCGGGTACGCGCCAGGTGCTGGTGGCGGGCGTTCCCCGCTCGGGCACGACCTGGGTGGGCCGGGTCCTGGGGCAGTCCGACGGAGCGGGCTATGTCCACGAGCCCGACAACCATCTCGTCCGCCCCGAGGCGTGGTGGGCCAAGCGGGAGCTGGGTTCGCACCCCCGCCTGCACCCCGGTGAGCGGGCACCCGACTACGAACGGCTCTTCGCCGTGGCCTTTGCCGGCGGGACGAGGCCCTCGCTGCCCTATGCCTGGGCGCGGGCGCTGCACCGGGCGGCGCCGGGCCGGGCCGGCGGACGGGCCGTCCCCCGCTCGCGCCCCGGCCGGGGTGACGTGGTGGTGAAGTCGATCTTCTGCGCCCGCTCGCTGGAGTGGCTGGCGGAGCGCTTCGGACCCGCCGTGGTGGTCGTCGAACGCCACCCGTTCGCCGTGATCGGCAGTTGGGCCGAACTCGGCTGGAACGGCTTCCTCGACACCGACCCCTCGGCGGTGGCCGAGTGCCGGGCGGCCTTCGGGGTGGAACCGCCCCGGAACGGAGCCTCGTGGGTGGGGCGGGCCGCCTGGCACTTCGGCTTTCTCTCTTCGCTGCTGACCCGGGCCCTCGACCGCCATCCGGAATGGCACGTGGCCCGCCATGAGGTGCTCTGCGCCCGGCCCGAGGCCGAGTTCGAGGAGCTGTGCGCCCAGCTCGGGCTCCGTCACGGAGCCGCCGCCCGCCGGTTCCTCCTCGCCTCCAACCGTCCCGGGAGCGGCTACTCCACCAACCGGGTGTGGGCCGAGCAGGTGGACCGCCGGCACCTGCGGCTGGATCCGTCCCAGCAGGACGAGGTGAGCGAGGTGCTCTCGCGGTTCTCGCCGGCGGCACCGGCGCCGTCGCCCGTCGCAGCCCGGGCTCCGGCGCCGGCTGTTCCTTCCCTCCCCGTTCCCGCACCACGGTGAGGAGCACCGGGTCCCCCCGGCGCCGCCGCCGTCACGCCGGCGTCCTGGCCCTCGTCCTCGCCGTCGTGACGGTGGCGCCGGGGGCGGGCGCCCAGACGACCCCTACTCCGTGCCCGCCGGGGCGGGCCGGGGCACTGCCGCCGGGAACAGGGGAGACGTCGGGGATCACGGCTTCCGGTCGCTTCCCGGGCTGGGGTTGGGTCATCCGGGACTCGGGCCATCCACCCAGCCTCTACGCCGTCCGCTTCCTGCCCGGGGGCCGGTCGGTCGTCCGCGAGGTCCGGGTGGTGGGCGCCGACAACACCGACTGGGAGGACGTGGCCTACGCCCGGAACCGCGACGGCACCGGGCGCCTCTACGTGGTGGAGAGCGGCCAGACGGGGCGCGACCACTACATCTACAAGGTTCCCGAGCCCGATCCGGTCAGGCGGCGGTCGTCCGTCGGGTTCCGTCGCTACCGCTACGCCTATCCCCGCGGCCGCCACTTCAACACCGAGGCGGCGTTCTTCCACCAGGACCGGCTGGTGCTGGTGACCAAGACCTCCCCGGCCCGCGTCTACCGCTTCGAGGGACTCCTGTCCGAACGGCGGGTCAACCGGCCCCGGTTCCTCGGCGTCCTGCGCGGGGCCCGCACGGTGTCGGTGACCCGGGTCTCGCCCGACGGCCGCGTGCTGGTGGCCGCCAACCACGACCGTGTCTTCATCTACCGGTCCGCCATCCCCCTCGCCGACCTGTCCGAGTTCCTGGCCCGCTGGCCCGACCATTCCGAGGCGGTGGGTGCGGGCGACAACATCGAAGCCGGTGACTTCTTCCCCTTCCGCCGCTGCACCCTGCTCCTGGCGGCGGAGTCGAAGAACATCTACCGCCTGGCCCCATCGGACTGACCCGCCCACGGCCGTTACCGAGGCGGGATTCCCCCGAGTTGGATGATCATGTCCAACCGATCCCGGACGGCCTCGCACTCCACGATCTTGCCGTTCGCCACGCGGAAGTAGTCCACGAAGAGCAGATCCAAGGTGTTGCCTGACCGTCGGATCGTTCCCACCGGTGTGGCGAGGTCGTTCTCGTGGGTTCCCTTGAACCGTCCCGTGACGTAGATCTCGTCGCCCGACTCCAGGACGCGGATCAGTTCCATCCGGCTATCCGGCAGTGCCTGCTTCAAGGCCCGAGCGGCGGCCCCGTGCCTGGCGTTGTTCAATGCCCCGGTCGGTGTGATGGAGACACAGTCGGGCGCGAAGCACGCCATCGCCCCCGCGATGTCACCGGCGCCGAACCTCTCGAAGAACCGCTCAGCGACTTCTCTCGCCTCACCCATGTCCGTCACTCCTCACCCGCGCTTCTGCTGCTACAAGAGGAACATGATGGAGCGTGACACGTGGGACCCGGCCCAGTACGGCAAGTTCGGAGCCGAGCGGGCCCGCCCGTTCGAGGACCTGCTCGCTCTGGTCGAGGTCGCGCCGGGGGGCCGGCCCGTCGAGCGGGTCGTCGACCTCGGCTGCGGCACCGGGACGCTGACCGCCCGCCTCCACGCCCACCTGGGCGCCACCACCACGGTGGGGATCGACAGCTCGGCGGCGATGCTCGAGCAGGCACGGCCCCTCGAGAACGCCGGTCTCCGCTTCGAGCTCGGCGACATCGCCGGGTTCGAGGCGCCCGGGGAGTTCGACGTCGTCTTCAGCAACGCCGCCCTGCACTGGGTGCCCGACCATCCCGGCCTGCTGCGCCGGCTGCGCCATGCGTTGCGCCCGGGCGGACAGCTGGCGGTCCAGGTCCCGGCCAACGCCGACCATCCCTCGCACGCCCTGGCCTTCGAGATCGCCCACGAGGCGCCGTTCGGCGCCGCCATGCACGATGACCCCCTGGGTGACCAGGTGACCCCGGTGCTGGCGCCCGAGGCCTACGCCACGCTGCTCGACGAGCTCGGCTTCGTCGACCCCCACGTCCGGCTCCAGGTGTACGGCCACCACCTGGCGTCCACCGCCGACGTCGTCGAATGGACCAAGGGGACGACGCTCACCCGCTATGAGAGCGGACTGCCGCCCGAGCTGTACGAGGAGTTCGTCGACCGCTATCGCCGCCGGCTGCTCGACGCGCTCGGCGACCGGTCCCCCTACTTCTATGCGTTCAAGCGCGTCCTCTTCCACGCCCGAATTCTTTGAAAGACATGGGAGGGCGTCTCAGATCCGGGTCGCTTCGATCACCCAGAACGGCGAGTGCGTCGGGATGATCCGCTCCAGCCGGAAGCCTGCCGCTCGGAGCAGACGCTCGAAGTGCTCCTCGGTGCGCTCTTGGCCTCCAAGGAGGACAAGCATGTTCAGGTCCATGGCTTGGGCGGGGCTTGGCCGGTTGTCTGAGGGGATCACCATCTCGACCAGGAGCAACTTGCCCCCCGGGGCGAGCGCACGGTGGCAGTTCTGCAGCAGCCGCGTCGCTCGTTCGTCGTTCCAGTCGTGGACGATCTGTTTCAGCAGGTGCAGGTCGGCGCCTTCGGGCACCGCCTCGAAGAAATCTCCGCTCATCAGCTGGCAGCGTTCCGAGAGCCCAGCGGAGGCGATGGGGTCACCGGCGGTCGCAATGACATGGGGCAGGTCGAAGAGGATCCCACGTGCTGCCGGATTGGCCTGCAGGATCGCGGCGAGCATGACGCCGTGCGCGCCGCCGACGTCCGCTACCGTCCGAACGCCCGAGAAGTCGTAGACGCGCACGAGCTCGCTGGCAGCCAGGGCCGACAGGTTGCCCATCGCCGCGCTGAAGTAGCCCGCCTCGTCCGGGTTCTTCGAATACCACTCGAAGAGTTCCATCCCCAGCGCCTCCTGGGCCATCGGCTGGCCGGTGCGGACGCTCTCATGCAGCCGCCCCCACGGCAGCCAGTGTCCGGGCGCGGTCTCGGTAATGGCGAAGTTGCGCACCGAACCGGGCGCATCGGAGCGCAACGTATCGCCGAGCGGAGTCAAGGCGAAGGAACCGGGCGGGGCCTGGGTGAACAGGCCCAGGCTGGCCAGCAACCGCAGCACCCGGTAGAGCGCCTGGGGGTCCGCGCCGACCGCCCGGGCGAGGTCGTTACTGTCGCGGGGGCCCGCCGCGAGTTCGTCGGCGACTCCAAGGAGCGCGACCACGCCGACGGCCTGGCTGACCCAGTAACCGGTGATGAGGCCCATCATGGCGGCCGGCGCAGAGACTTCCTGCTGCCCTCCCGATTCCATCTCGCCCTCCCACCGTCCCGGCAGAACCGCGCCGACATGGCCGGTCGGCCGATCCTACCGACCTTGCCAACGCCTGCCTTCAGCCGTCCTGCGGTTGGCGCCCAGACCCGGCCGGGAGACCAGGCTCTCCGCGAAACCGCCCTGCCGCTACCGGTTGACAGTGTCGCTGTCCCAGCTGATGGAGTCGTCGGGCCGGACGGACCATGCCTCCAAGTGGGGGTCGGAGAGGAGGTCGTCGGCGAGGGCCTGGTCGCCGGCGATGTAGGTGCTGTCGAGATCGATCTCGGTGGCGACGCACCAGACGTGGTCGTGGGGCCAGAACAAGTTGGGCGAATGGGGGAAGAACACGCCGTGGGCGAGGAAGCCCACGCCGCCGGCGGCGTCAACCGGGCCGCAGAAGAGGAGGTACTCGCGGTGCGGCAGTCGCACCAGCGGACGGGCGGGTGACGACGGGTCCTCCCCGGTCGGGACGACCGCCTGAACCGGAGGCTCGGTGGCGGCGGGCGTTGCCCCGCCGGCGTCCGCGACTTCGCTGCCGTCTCGGCCTCTTCGGGTGAGGACGGCGACGGTGTGGCCGCCGGGACGGAGCCAGCCGTGGCCGTGCCACAGGCAGAACCAGCAGGCCGCCGGCGTGGTGGTGTGCCGGGCGAGGACCTCGCACAGGGCGGCCAGCGACTCGGGATCGAGGTTGCCCTGCGCCGGTGGGCACACGTCCCAGCGGCGGCTCGACGCCGGATCGTCGAACGGCCTGGTCAACGCAGCGAACTGGGCGAGGCCGTGCATCGTCGTGCCGGCCCGCTCCGCCACCTCGGCCCAGCGCACCGCCCGGGGCTCGGGCCCGCCCCGATCGGCGGGGTGGAACACGCGGACGTAGGCCGGGAAGCCGCTCGGGACGACCGAGTGGACGCCGGCGCCGAAGCCGACCAGCCGCCGACGCACCCATTCGGCCCGCGCCACGTCGTCGGAGGGCTGTAGACCTACTTCGCCCGGTCGGATCACGCCGTCATCGTGGTGTCCCGGCGGCTGTGACCGCCAGCGAATTCGCAGCAGCGGACGGCTGGAGACATTCCTTGGTCGTCAAGGTTCCGGCGCTGAGCCGGAATAGTGAGGCTGTCGCATGAATCCCGAGTATCCCGCTCGCGTTTCGCGGCTTCGGTGATGATCGGGGTATGGCCAATTTTTTGCCGGTGGAGCGGGACCAGCTGTATCTGATGCCGCCGTCGGTGGCGGAG
>JBIOYN010000311.1:0-4280 GCA_044870155.1 Acidimicrobiia bacterium
CCTCACCGACCTCCTGGCCGACCTGCGGCGCGGCGGAGGCTCGCAGCGCCTTCCCGTCACCGGGCTCGACGCCGCCGGGGTGGCGGCCTTCATCGAGGCCGCCGCCGGCCATGGGCTCGACGAGGACGGCGAGGACCTGGCCCGGGCGGTGTGGGCCGAGACGGAGGGGAACCCCTTCTTCATGGTCGAGGTCATGCGCCACCTGGCCGAGACCGGGGTCCTCGAGCGCCGGGAAGGTCGCTGGTTCGTGTCCTCCGTCCTCGACGAGGTCGGAATTCCCGAGGGCGTCCGCGACGTCGTGGGCCGGCGCCTGTCGCGCATGTCGGAAGCCGCCAACCAGGCCCTCACCGTCGCTGCCGTGGTGGGCAGCGAGTTCGAGCCCGCCATCGTCGCCGCCGCTGCCGGCATGGCCGAGGATGACCTCCTGACCGGTATCGACGAGGCCGTCGCCGCTCGCCTGGTGGTGGAGGTGCGCGGGCCGGTGCCGCGCAACCGCTTCTCCCACGCCCTGGTGCGGGCCACCCTCTACGACGAGCTGACCGGCGCCCGCCGGGTGACGCTGCACCGCCGGGTGGCGGAAGCCATCGAGCGGGTCCACGCCTCCGACCTCGACGACCACCTCCCGGCACTGGCCCACCACTGGGCCCGGGCCTCGGCGCCCGCCGCCGAGGCGGGGAAGGCCGTCGACTACGCCACCCGGGCCGGGAACCGGGCGCTGGCCCAGCTGGCGCATGACGAGGCCGCCACCTACTACGCCCAGGCGCTGGAGCTTCTCACCGCCGCCGGAGCTCCCGCCGACGAGCCCCGACGGCTGGAGCTCCTCATCGCCCGGGGCGAGGCCCAGCGCCGTGCCGGCGAACCGGCTTTCCGGGAGACGCTGCTCGAGGCCGCTCGCCTGGCGCGGGCGCAGGGCGACACCGACGCCCTGGTTCGGGCGGCGCTGGCGAACAACCGGGGGAATCTCTACAGCGGCGTCGGGCAGGTCGACGCCGAGCGCGTGGCGGTGCTGGAGGCGGCGATCGAGGCCGTGGGCGACGGGTATCCCGCCCTCCGGGCCCGACTCATGGCCAACCTCAGCCTCGAGCACGTGTGGGTTCCGGATCGCCGGCGGCGGGTGGAGCTCGCCGATGCCGCCCTCGAAGCCGCCCGTCAGGTGGGAGATCCGGCCACACTGGCCCATGTCCTCCTCGCCCGTGACTACAGCGTCGCCGCCCCCGACAACTCCCTCGAGCGCCTGGCCAACACAAGCGAGCTTCTCCAGCTGGCCGAGGTCCTCGGCGACCCGCTGTTCAGCCATCGGGCCCGGCACCTGCTCTTCCGGGCGCTCCTGGAGCTGGGGGACGGGGTTGAGGCCGAGCGCTGCCTGATCGCCAACGAAGCCCTGGTCGAGGAGCTGGGCCAGCCGGCGCTCAAGTGGCCCGTCCGGATCCAGCGGGCCGGACTGCTCCTCCTCCGAGGCGACATCGAGGCCGCAGAGACGGAGAGCCGCGCCGCCAACGAGGTCGGCCTGGCCACGGGTCAGAGCGACGCGCCGATCTTCCGGTTCGCGCAGTGGTATGCGGTGCTGTTCGAGCAGGGCCGGATGGAGGCGGTGGAGGACGACGCCCGGGAAGTGTGGGCACGCGTTGGTCATCCCGCGGTCAAGGCGATGCTCGCCACCCTCCTCCTCGAGACGGGCCGGCCGGACGAGGCCCGCCGCTGGTTGCAGGAGATGGCCGGCGAGGGCTTCGCCACGCCGTTCGACTTCCTGTGGATGCGGTACCACGCCGAAGCCGCCTGGACGTGCGCCGGGGTCGGCGACGCCGCCCGGGCCGAGGAGCTCTACCGACGACTCGAGCCCTACGCCGACCGGGTCGTCTGCATGGCCCAGGGGGGCGTGACCACGGGCTCGCTGTCCCACTACCTCGGGTTGCTGGCGGCCACCATGGGCCGCATCGACGACGCTGAGGCCCGCTTCGCGGCCGCCGCCGCCGTCCACGAGCGCATGGGTGCCCCCACGTGGCTGGCCCGCAGCCGGGCCGAGCTGGCCGCCGTTCTCCTGCGTCGGGGTGGCGCCGGCGACCTCGAGAACGCCCGCGGCCTCCTCGACCCGGCGCTGGCCACCGCCGTCGACCTCGGCCTCCCCCGAGTCGAGGAGCGGGTCCGGACCCTGCAGGCCGAGGCCGGGGCATGACCAGCGGGACCAGCGCCACCGCCACCCCCGTCCTCGAGGTCAAGGGCCTCACCCGGCGCTTCGGCGGGGTCACGGCCGTGGACAACGTCTCCTTCGCCGTGGCCCCGGGGGAGATCTTCGGGCTCATCGGACCCAACGGGGCGGGCAAGACCACGCTGTTCAACGTGGTCACGGGCCTCACCAAGCCGACGGCGGGCCGGTTCCTCCACGACGGGCAGGACGTCACCGGGGCCCGGCCCCACCAGGTGGCGGCCCGGGGCATCGCCCGCACGTTCCAGAACATCCGGCTCTTCACCAACCTCTCGGCCCTCGAGAACGTCATGATCGGCCGCCACCTGCACACCAGGAGCGGCCTGTTCACCGGGGTGCTGGGCCTCCCGCCGGGCCCGGCCGAGGAGCGGGCGGTGCGGGAGCGGGCCCGGGAGCTGCTCGACCTCATGGGGCTGGCCACGCGGGCAGGGGTCAAAGCCCGCAACCTCCCCTACGGCGACCAGCGCCGCCTGGAGATCGCCCGGGCCCTGGCCCTCGAACCCAAGGTGCTGCTCCTCGACGAGCCGGCGGCGGGCATGAACCCGCACGAGAAGTCGGCCCTGTCCGACTTCATCCGCCGCCTGCGGGAGGACTTCGACCTCACCGTCCTCCTCATCGAACACCACGTGCCGCTGGTCATGGGGCTGTGCGACCGGATCGCGGTGCTCGACTTTGGCAAGCTCATCGCCCTGGGCGACCCCGGGGTCGTCCGCGCCGACCCGGCCGTGGTCGAGGCCTACCTGGGGGAAGAGTGACGTCGAACTCCGCTCCCCTGCTCGAGGTCAAGGACCTGTCCGTCCGCTACGGCGGGATCAGCGCCCTGGATCACGTCGACCTCTCCGTTCACGCCGGCGAGGTCGTCACCCTCATCGGGGCCAACGGGGCGGGCAAGACCACGCTGCTGCGGGCGGTGAGCCGCCTGGTCGAGCCCCACACCGGCTCCATCCACTTCGACGGCACCGACCTGCGCAAGGTGGGCGCACCCAAAGCCGTCGCCCTCGGCATCGGCCACTCACCCGAAGGCCGGCGGGTCCTGGCGCGCCAGAGCGTGCGCGACAACCTGGTGCTGGGGGCGTGGACCCGCAAGGACGACGCCGGCGTTCAGACCGACCTCAAGGCCCAGCTGGAGCGGTTCCCCCGCCTGGCGGAACGGATCGACCAGCCCGCCGGCACCCTCTCGGGCGGCGAACAGCAGATGCTGGCCATCGCCCGGGCGCTCATGAGCCGCCCCCGCCTCCTGCTCCTCGACGAACCCAGCCTGGGCCTCGCCCCCCGCCTGGTACGCGACATCTTCACCATCGTGGGTGAGCTCCACGAGACCGGTGTCACCATCCTCCTCGTGGAGCAGAACGCCACCCTGGCCCTGCAACGGGCCGACCGGGGCTACGTCCTCGAAGCCGGCCGGATGACGCTCTCCGGGCCGGCGGACGAGCTGGTGGCCGACGAGCGGGTCCGGCAGGCCTACCTCGGTTGAGCACGGCCCGGCTGACGACCTCCCCGGCGCTGGCCGGGCTGTCCGCCACCCTCGTGGCCGGGATGGTGGTGTCGACGTTCGTCGGCTACGCCTTCGGAGCGCTGGGACCGTTCATCCGCGACGACCTCGACCTGTCCCGGACGGCCCTCGGGTCGCTCACCACCGTCATGTACTTCGTGGGCTCCGCCCTCTCCCCCGTCCTCGGCCCCCAGGTGGACCGCTTCGGCGGCCGGCGCAGCCTGCTCGCTCTCTTCACCGTGGGGTCGGCGGGCACGCTGGTGGCGGCCGCTTCGCCCGGCTACGGCGGCCTGGTGGCGGGAGCGACGCTGGCCGGGGTGGGCGTCGCTCTCGGGAACATCGCCACCAACCAGCTGATCGCCCGCCACGTCGATCCCCTCCGCCAGGGGATCGTGACCGGCGTCAAGCAGTCGGGGGTGCAGGTCGGCGCCTTCCTGGCCGGCGCCGCCCTGCCCGCCCTGGCCGAGGCCTGGGGGTGGCGCTGGGCCCTGGCCGCCAGCGTCGTGGTGGCCGTCGCCGGGGTCGGCGGCACCCTGTGGACCGTCCCCTACCACTCCGGCCGCTTCGAGGCGCCCCGGGGCCCGG
>JBIOYN010000312.1:0-10616 GCA_044870155.1 Acidimicrobiia bacterium
GGGGCACCCCCCGGGCCGGTGAACATGGTGGCGGCCAGGACCTGGAGTTCGGCCAGGTTGGCGGCCACCGGTCCGGCCACGCCGGTGACGGTGGCGGAGAGGTGGGACGGGACCCGTCCCCCGATGGGGAGGGCACCCCGGGCGGCGGACTCCATCAGGCCGTCGATGGCGGGGACGAGGTAGGACTGGGTGGCGGCCAGGACCACGGCGTCCTTCGTCCAGCGCCGGAGGTCCCGGGGCCGGCGGACCCGGACCAGGCGGGGGAGGGCGAGCTTGAGGAACGCCGTCACCAGCGAGCGGGTGTCCGGGTCGAGCTTGCCGGCCGTGCGCTGGAAGCCCTCGTCGCCCAGGGCGACATCCACGGCGTCGTTGCCGCCCTCCGGTGTCGTCTCGTCTCGCACCAGCGGAAGCTCCGTTCCTCGGGCGGATGGGTGAGGTGTTAGCAGACCCAGACCGGCGGGGCGGAGGCCGCCCTCCGCCGACTCACTCCCGACCGCTGAGCGCCCTCCGCCATTGGCGCTCGTCGAAGGCCATCGGTTCGGTCGTCTCCAGGAAGTCGGTGACGACCTCGACGAAGCGGTCCTGTTCTTCGAGGTGGGGAAAGTGCCCGGACCCCTCGAAGATCTCCAGCCGGCTGCCGGGGATGGCGAGGTGAGCGGTGTGGGCGTGGTCGACGGGGATCATGCGGTCCCGCCGGCCCCACAGGATCAGCGTCGGCAGCCGGGCGGCGAGATAGAGCCGGTCGTGGGCGCTGACCGCCTGGCCGGAGGGGTCGACGACGGAGCGCAGCGTCCGCAGGAACGCCGGGCGGTTGGCGGGGTCGGTGAGCGACACGTAGGCGCGCCACTGCTCCTCCAGGTTCGGAGCCCGCAGCCCGAGTCGCCGCAGCTGGTGGCCGAGGGCATTGCCGACGTCCCGCACGAAGGAGGCGAACACCAGTGGCATCAGGTACTCGGCTCCGGGCAGGGCCAGGGCCCGCAGCATCCAGGACACCTCGGCGCCGAGCCCGCCGCTGGCCACCAGCACGAGCCGGGCGCAGCGCTCGGGGTGCTGGTAGGCGAACTGCATGGCCACGCCGCCGCCGAAGGAGTGGCCCACCACCGTCGCCCGCTCGACGCCGAGGGCGACCATCAGGTCGCGCAGCCCGCTGGCGTGGGCGCCGAGCGAATAGTCGTGGCGGGGTTTGTCCGAGGCGCCGTGGCCGAGGAGATCGGGCGCCACCACCGTGTAGCGGCCGGAGAGCTCGGCGACGACCGGCCGCCACGGGCTCGAGTCCCCGGCGATCCCGTGGACGAGGAACACCACAGGCCGGTCGGCCACCACGCCACCCGGACTGACGCGGTACGAGACCCGATGGCCGTGGATGACGGCGTGGCGCTGCTCCGGCGGCTCCGGCGGCATGGCCCCAGGTTACTCTTCGGTAACCGTCCGTCTCGACTCGCGGCGCCGAGCGGGTGGGTCCGCTGGCATGGACCGACAGCGGGGTGGGCGTTCTCGTCTCGATTGGGCATTTAGCCCGATATTTGACCGGCGATTTTCCACATATCCCGCGTTGAGTCACCGAAAGTCCTAGGCATCCCGGTGGCGACCAGCGAATTGGTAGGGCTAGCCCGCCGGGACCTCACCCGGCCCTCACAGGCGTGGACGCGCGCCGATCGGCGCGGTCACACCCAGGAGCCGCCATGACCGCGCGCCGCGCACCGCAGACCTCCGGCCGCCCGTCGGTCGCCTTCGGGCGTCCGGGCAACCGGATCTGGTCCTTGCTGGTCACCATCGCCGTCGCCGGCGGGCTGGTGTGGTTCGACCCGGGCGTGGTGCGGGCGGCGGCCGGTGACCTCGATCCCTCGCTCGGCGGCACGGGAACCGTCGCCACCAACTACCAGGAGCTCGACGTCGAGAGCTTCCGGGTGATGGACACCGCCACCGACGCTCTGGGCCGGACGCTGCTGGCCGGCCTGACCGGGGGTGGCGAGACGCCCGACATGGTCGTGGCCCGCGTCCTGGACACCGGCGACCTCGATTCGTCGTTCTCGGATGACGGCGTCGCCTTCGTGGACATCGGCGAGGCAGTGGACTTCGCCTCGGCCGTCGCCGTGGCCCCCGGCGGCGACATCGTCCTCGCCGGGACCTCGATCGGGAGCACGAACGCCATCGGCGTCGCCCGCCTCAACGCCGATGGCACCTTCGACGGCACCTTTGGCGACGCCGGACGCCTCCAGGTGCCGTTCCCGGACCCGACGACAGAGGTTGGCGACGTCATCTTCGACGCCGCCGGCCGGATCGTGATCGGCGCCGGGAACAACGCCACGGGTGACGCCCTGTGGGTAGGTCTCGTCGGCACCACCGGCGCCCTCGATCCCACGTTCTCCGGAGACGGCATCATGGTCCAGGACCTCGGCGGCTCCGGCGAGCGCGCCTTCGGGCTGGCTGCCCTTCCCGGCGGCGGTTTCGTGTCCGTGAACCAGTCCCAGAGCTTCAACGGCACCAAGGTGACCCGACACGCCGCCGACGGAAGCCTCGAACCGACCTTCGGCACCGCCGGCGTCGCCAGCGTGTCCCAATTTGTGAGCCAGGCGGCACCGACCCTTCTTGCGGACGGATCGATGCTCCTGTCCGTCAACGGCGGCGGCAAAGCCGGAGTGGCCCGGCTCTCCACCACCAGCGGCGCCCTCGTTGCCGGTTTCGGCACGGCCGGCGTGGCCTCCAAGACCGACGTGAACGTGGTGGCGGCGGGTTCCCCGGTCAAGCTGGCGGACACGCGGATCGTCGTCGGCGCCACCGAGCTCAACCAGCCGGCCGTGATCATGTTCAGCGACCTCGGTGCCCTGGACACGTCCTTCGGGGGCGACGGCGTGGCCACCACGGCCACGGCGGCGCCGGCCGGCTTCTGGCAGACCGACAGCGTGTCGAGCACGGCGGCCGGGATCCTCGTCACCGGGACACGCCCGAAGCCGAGCGGCTTCGAGGCGGTGTCGCTGGGCCGGGCGTTCCTGGCCGAGGTCGACCTCAGCGGAGCGCCGGTGACGGCCTACGGCACCGGGGGGATCGCCACACCGGTCATCACGAATACCTTCTACAGCCGGGAAGTCGGCTACGACGTGGCCATCACTCCCGGCGGCAAGCTGGCGATGGTCGGCGAGTTTGCCGAGCCGGGCATGTTGAACGAGTTCGCTGTCCTGGTGGTCAACGCCGACGGGACCCCGGATACCTCGTTCGCGACCGGCGGCGTGTTCACCGACGACTTCGGTGCGGTCGGCGCCGGTGCCCAAGCCATCGCCGCCCAGCCCGATGGCAAGCTCGTCATCGCCGGGAGGGCCGGCAGTGACGCCCTCATCGCCCGCATGACCGAGGACGGCCAACTCGACCCCACCTTCGGCGCCGGTGCCGGCTACGTCATCGTCGACGTCTGTGCCTGTGCCGGGGACGAATTCATGGACGTGGTCGTCGGTGACGACGGGACGATCGCCGTCGCCATCGACACCGTCAACCCCGACACCAACAGTCCGGATCTCGCCGCGGCGCGGTTCACTCCGGCCGGCGATCTCGACGTCACCTTCAGCGACGACGGCATCAGCTTCTCGCCCGGCCCCGGCACCTTCGCCCACTCCACCGGGGTCGCCGTCGACAGCCAGGGGCGCGTGCTCGTCGGCGGGTACGACAACAACGCCGTCTTCGCCCGGTTCACCCCCGACGGCTCCCTCGACGCCACCTTCGGCGCCGGCACCGGCGATGCCGGTGAGATCTCGGCGCCCTTCCCCGGAGCCGACTGGTCCCTGGTCACCGGCATCATCGTGAACGCCGACGACTCCCTCGTCGGCTTCGGCTCGGGGACGTTCGGGTCAGACGACGACGCCGTCCTGGTGGAGGTCGACGCCACGGGCGCCTTCGACGCCTCGTTCGGCGACGGTGGCCTCGCCCGGGTCACCACCCCGGAGGCCGACTTCTTCGAAGGCCTCGACGTCGACTCGACCGGCCGCCTCATCGCCGCCGGTGGCTTCGGTGCCGACTTCGCCGTCGCCCGCTTCACCGCCGGCGGGGTCCTCGAAGGATCCGACACGGTCGAGTTCCCGGGGGGCCGGGATTTCGCCATGGGCGTCGCCGTCGACACCTTCGACCGGGCGGTCGCCGTCGGCTCATCCAGCTTCCGCAACGGTGACATCAGTATCGCCCGGCTTGTGGGCGACACCCCGATCTCGAGCAGCTCGCAGGCCACCGACGCCGGAGAGACGGCTCAGCTGGGGACCACGCCCAGCCCGTCCGACCCGCTCGTCACCGCCGTGACGCCGTCGGCGGGCGGGGTGGTGACCATCGTCGAGGGGGACACCACGGCGACGGCCCCGGACGGGTTTGAGTTCCTCGGCCGGCAGATCGAGATCACCGCCCCGCCCGGGACGGAGACCGAGCCCATCCAGATCGTCTTCGGCATCGACAACGGCACCCTCGAAGACGCCGGGGTGACCATCGACGACGTCGCGGTGGCGCGCAACGGCGTCGTGCTGGTCGACTGCACGACCACGTCGCCCCTGTCGCCGACGCCCGCCTGCGTGGCGGACCGGACGCCGGGACCCGAGTTCGGCACCATCACCGTCCTCTCCACGGAGACCTCGGTGTTCAACCTGCTCACCGCCGCCGCCGGCGACAACCAGCCTCCGGTGGCGACCACCGGCGATCCCGCCGCCTTCAACGAGGACACGACCGTCCAGATCGGGCTCACCGGCGAGGACCCGGACGACGATCCCCTGACGTTCGTCGTGACGGCCGTGCCCGCCCACGGCACCCTGTACGACGGCACCACCACGGCCGCCCATGCCATCACGGCGGGGGAGGCGGCGGCGGGTTACACGTTGGCCGGCGACACGGTCGCCTACCGTCCGGCTGCCAACTACCACGGCCCCGACGCCTTCATCTACAAGGTCAACGACGGGCAGGCCGATTCACCCGCCGACACCGTCGACCTCGTGGTCACACCGGTCGACGACGCCACCACGACCACCTACACGGGAGCGAGCAAGGGCTTCGTCGCCAAGAAGAACGCCAAGCTGATGCTCTCGGCCCGGCTGACCAGCTCTGATTCCGCTTGCGTGGCCGGACGTGCGGTCACCTTCTCCTTCGACAAGAACCCGACCACCGGCACGGCCCCATCCTTCGACGTCGGCCCTGTGATCAGTGCTGCGAACGGAGTCGCCAAGCTCAGCGTCTCCACGGAACCATGGGTACCCGGGACCTACCAGGTGACGGTCACGACGTCGGCCCGGGTCGGATGCCTCGGTTCCTCCTCGTCGCCGGCGACGCTGATCCTGCAGACGCAGAAGTCAAAGGGGCCGTAGCCCGGGTTCGACATCCGGCTTGATCTGGGGCGGCGCCGGTGGGGAGGGCGCCGCCGGCGGGCAAACCTCCCCGGCCACTCTTCAGGCCGGCCTCCCCCGGGACGATCGGTTCGATGTGGCCGCCATCGATCACACGCGTCCGGACGCTGCCGCCCCATGAGCGGGCGCTCCAGGACCGGCCGGCGCGACCCGGCGCCGCGCAACGCTCGGCCCGGGCCGGCGAGCCGCGCCGCCAAGGCAGCGGCTGAACCTCCCTCGCCCGAGGACGTCAGCCGGCGCGCCGCCCGGCTGGACGAGGCCGTCCGGCTCTGTGGCCCCGCCGATCTGGATGCCCTCCTGCGCTTCGTGCCGGTCAAGGCCCGCCAGTCGGTCGTCCGCAGCCTCGGGGTGCAGGCCGACCCCCGCTACATCCCCGGCGGTGTCGGGCGCCTGGTGGTCGGGGCCGTCCACGCCCTGGGGGCCGGCCGGCGCGACGACTGCCTGGGACAGATCTGCTCCGGCCTGGCCGTCCGGGCCCAGCAGGTCCTCGGGGCGGACCGCTTCGCCGACCCCTCGCCCGAGGATCTCGCCCTGCTGCTCGACACCCTCCTCGAAGAGGTCCCTCAGGGCGCCCTCCGGCTCTTCTTCGCCCAGCAGGTGGCGCACGGGTGCGCGGCGGTCGACCTCGTCGAGGCGCTGGGGTACGACCCCCGGCTGGTACCGGAGCCGGCGCTGCCGGACCAGGAAGAAGGCGGCGACGCCACCGGCGACCTCGGGCCGGCCGCCGACGGCCAGGCCGCCACGCCCGACGCCGACACCGGCGGCACCTCGGGGACGAGCGTGGCCGACGCCGACGCCCGGCTGTTCACCCCCCTCGACGACCTCGTCATCCGCACGATCGTCCGCACCTTCACCGGGGTCACGTCGGCGCCGTCCCCCGAAGAGCTCCGCTACCTCGTCGACGAGCTCCTCCACCTGAGCACCGACCGGCCCACCTCCTACTTCCACGTGGGGATGCTCTCCGCCCTCGACCCCGAGACGCTGCGCCCCTCGGTGGCGGGCATGAACCCCGAGCGGTGGCGGGCCTTCCGCTTCGGCCGCCTCGTCGGGTTCGTGCGCACCGGCGATGCCGACGCCGTCCTCGCCGCCATGGAGGAACGCGAGGACGAGTGCGCCAAGATCCTCGCCGACCCCCTCATGGGCCCGAGCCTGGTCGAGCCCCTCATCCTCGCCGCCCTCGGCCGTCGCCCCGACTTCGCCGCCCGGCTCCTCGGCGCCGCCCACCCGTCGCTCATCGGCCCGGGGCCCATCGCCGGCGAGGCGCACCACCGGGCCCTCGAGCTGCTGGCCGAGGGCCGCGGGGAGGACGCCGAGGTCATCCTCCTCGCCCTGTGGCGCTGGGTGACCCCCGCCGTGGCGGCGGGCGATCCCCCCGCAGCCGCCGGTCACGCCGCCGTGGAGGTGGCCGCCGCCCTGGCTGCCTGTCGCCGGCGGGCCGAGGACTTCGCCGGCGCCCAGTCGATCCTCGAGGCGGTCGAAGCCGACCCCCGGGACCGGGTGGGGGTGGCCCTCCTGGCCCGGGAGCGGGGCCTCGTGGCCGGCCGCTTCGGCCGCCTGGGCCATGTCCACGCCGCCCGCAGCGACGACGAGCGCCTGGCGCTGGCCGCCCGCCTGGGCCAGGGCCGGGCCCACTTCCTGGCCGCCGTCGACGCCAGCCCCGACGACCCCGTCGCCTCCTACTGCCTCGGCATCCTGGCCCTCCTCGAGGGTCGCTTCGCCGACGCCTTCGTCGCCCTCGAGCGGGCCGACGGGACGGCCGCCGCCGGCGAGCCCGAGCTCGCCCCCCTCCTGCCCGTCGCCCGGTTCCACCGGGGCCTGGCCGGGCTCCAGAGCCTGGACCCCGAGGCCGAGGGACCCGCCTACGGCGCCATCGTGGGGGCCTGCGACGGCGGGTTCCGGCCCACCGCCGCCGAGCTGCGCAGCGCCGCCGACGCCCTCACCGCCCTCGGCTCCCCCCGGGTGGGGAACCTGCTGGAGATGGCCGTCACCCGCGCCGACGAGCCCGCCGTGCTCCTGTCGGTGGTGTGCGAGCAGGCCGTCCGCCCCGATGCCCGGGCGGTGACGGCGGCCGAGGTGCTCGGCCATGACCGCCGTCTCCTGCCCCGCCAGCGGTTCGCGGCGCTGGCCGCCGCCCTCACCGGCGCCGGCCTCCTGGGCCAGAGCCAGCGCCTCGAGGAGCTCGCCGACTCCATCGACGAGCTAGTCATGCGGGCCTGCGACGCCGACCTCGACCGGGCCTGGGAGCAGCTCCTGGCCGGCAACGACCACCTGGCCGAGGCGCTGGGCCGGGTCGACGCCGACCTGCGCCGGGTCGACATTCTCGAGCGCCTGGGGGAGTACGGCCCGGCCCGCAACATCGCCACCGGCCTGTTCCACCGGGCCCGCTCCGGCCAGCTGCCCGGCTACGACGCCGCCGACCTCCTCGACCTCGTCGCCGACCTCGACGCCTCCGACGACGAGCTCGAGCGCCTCGGCCGGCTGCTCGTCACCACGGAGGAGCCCGAAGGCGCCCCGGCGGTCAGCCCGGCACCGGTGCGCCTGGTGTTCGTGGGCGGGAACGAGAGCCAGCACCAGTGGTCGTCGTTCATCGACGGCGAGCTCGCCCGCATCTACGGCGAGCGGGTCCACGTCGACTGGTTCCGGGGCTTCTCGGCCGACTGGAGCCGCATCCTCGACCAGGCGCTCTCCCGGCTCCGCCACGGCGACGCCCTCGTGCTCATGCCCTACGTGCGCACCAACCTGGGCCGCCACCTCCGCACCCGCGCCGGCGAGGCGGGCCAGCCGTGGATCCCCTGCACGGGCAAGGGCCGCGAGTCGATGCTGCGATCGCTCCAGCGGGCGGTGGCCGTGGTGGAACAGCAGCGGGCCCAGGGACGCTCGCTGGCGTCCTGACTTCCCGCCGTCCTGGAATTACATCGATGATTCTTGTCAGTCCCCCTCCGCACACTCGCTTCGGCGACGGGCGCGAGGAAGGGCGGACGGGTGGACGCAGGGTGGTTCGAGCGGTTGACAGCCGTCATGAGCCGCATGGGCGCAGGGCGACACCGTCGCCCTGGGTGAGCTCTACGACGGCTTCGGCGAAGCGATCCGAGCCGCGCTCCTGCGGGAGTTCCGGCGCCTGGGGGTGACCAGGGTCGACGCCGCCGAGCTCGACGGGCTGGCCGTCGACGTGTGCACCGATCTCTTCGCCCGGGCGGGGTCGTGGGACCCCAGCTTCGGCGTCACCCCGTGGTGGTGGGCCCGCCACCGGGTCCAGAGCATCGTGGGGACGTACGTGGGGCAGTTCACCGAACCGCTGCCCGAGGGCGGCCCGGCCGAGCAACCCGCCCCGGCCGCGCCGGCGGCGACGACGATGTGCTCGCCACCCTCCGGCGCCTGGGCGACGCCGACCCCCGGGTGCGGCTCCTGCACGAGGCCCTCGACCGGGTGAGCCGTCCCGCCCAGCAGGCGGTGCTCCTCGAGGTCCGCCTGCAGACCGACCAGGGCGACCCCTCGCCCGCCGTCACCGTCGGGCGGGTCCGGAACATGAAGCCGGACGCCGTCCGCCAGACCCACAAGCGGGTCACGGATCGGGTCCGCCACCTGGTGGCCACCGACCCCTATTTCGCCCCCCTGGCGGGCCTGCCGTTCGTGTGCCGGGCGGCCTGATCCCGGCCCGGAAACCCCCCCGTGGTTCCTGAGCCTCAGCTCGGCGAGGAGCTCGCTCCGTCTTCGTCGTCGAGGATGCGGGCGTTCGACCAGTAGACGGCGTTGATGGCCTTGAAGTGGTTCCGGTTCTCCCGGAACACGAAGACCTCGCTCTCGTAGGGCTTTCCGGAGCCATCGACGCCGCGGACAACGAGCACTCGCCCTGGCGTGTCGTTGGATGATTGCTTCGGGCTGTACCGGGTGTCCACGACGGTCGGCGGCTGGCTGGGAACGGTGTCCCGGCAGGAGACGTCCGGCGCCACGCCGGGTGTGTCGTCACATCCGATGTCGAGCTGGCGCCGGCAGTTGAGGACCGACCCGTTGAGCCCGCAGAGCTTCTCGAAGTCCTTCTCCTGGGCGGCGGCCACGATCTTGTCGAGGTAGGCGCTCGCCTCGCTCTCGGTCACCGGACGGTCGCCCCCCCCGAAGAACCACCACCAGGCCACCAGGCCCGTCACCGTCACCACGGCCAGGGGGAGGAGGAGGCGGGCCTTGGCGGTCACGGATGGGCGAAGAAATCGAAGTCGAAGTTGTCGGTGGGCACTTCACCACCCTTGGTGCTGGTGAGGACGGCGGCTGCCGTCTCGCGCTCGCTACGCCGCACGTCTCCCCTCCACCAGTTCGAGAACTGGGCTGGGTGCTCACCCTTGCTGATGTCCCAGAGCTCGCAGTGCTGCTTGTCGACCGACACGCTAGCTCCGGCGTAGCTCACGGAGACCGTCTGCGACGTGCAGTTCTGCTTCCCGTCCGCTCCCGGATCCCAGCCCACCCAATCCTGGTGGGCGGTGCCGTCCTTCCGTCTGGAGGCCGCCTCCAAGCCGCTCAGCACCCAGACGCTCTTGCTCTTTCCGGTCCCCCACATCGGTGCGGCCCAGTAGTCCCGGTCGGCATCGTTGTCGTTCTGGTGCTGCCAGAACTCCTGGCAGGGGTCGTACCACGCCGTGTTGTTCTGCTGGCGGTGGAAGCAGCCGATCCCGCCGGCGCGGGCAAAGGTCGCCGAGTCCCCCGGCGACGCAGTCCCGGAGAACAGGTGCCGGGGTCCAGTTGACGATGGCGGTTCCGCGGAGGCGGAGAGAACCGTCTTGGCGTGAAGCTGGCCGCCCTCGAACACGGCGCCCACCAATTCGACGACGGTTCCCTCGGGGACAACCAGCGAACTGGCCAGCGGACCGCCGTCCCCATCCTCGGGCGCGGCGTGTCGCCCGGCCACTGCATCGTTGGCTTCCTTGATCGAAGGCAGTGCGTAAACCGTGAAGCGCGTTGCACCGGCGTCAATTCCCCGGCGGGACAACCCGTTCACGAAGGCTGTGGCCTCGTGACGGCCCACCTCGGTGCCCGTGACGTCGACGGCTGCGAGGTCGAGTCCGGTGAGGGCGAAGCCACGTGTCACCTCGGCGACGGCCGCCACTCCATCCTCCAAAGCACTGACCTGTCGGACGAGATGACCGGCTGCCAGTGCCGAGAGGACGGGGTCGAGCGGGGCTCCTGGCCGCCGGAATCGTTCGGCTATGTCCCGGTTGGACCCGGAGTCGTTGCCAGCGGCCGGTGGCCCGACGAAGAGGG
>JBIOYN010000313.1:0-2576 GCA_044870155.1 Acidimicrobiia bacterium
GCTTCCTCACCGAGCCCTCCTCCGGGTCGGGCCCGGAGACGAAGTGGTCCCAGTCGGCGGGATGGCACCGGTAGGTGGCCCCCTCGAAGACGACGGCGCCCTGCTGGGTGGCCCAGCCCACGTGGTCGAAGTGGAGGTGGGTGAGCACCACGTCGGTGACGTCGGCCGGCGTCACGCCGGCGCTACGCAACGAATCCAGGAACGCCCCGCCCCGGTAGACGCCGTTGTCGATGCGGCCCACGCCGGTGTCGATGAGGACGACCCGGTCGCCGGTGCGGACCAGGAAGCCGCCCAGCTCGAGCCGGAGGGTCCCGTCGGGCTCGAGGAGACCCTGGTGCGGCCCCCAGGGATCGTCCCGGGTGCCGGTGTAGCGCAGGAGCCGGTCGGCGGGCAGCCGGGCCGACCCGTCGAGGAGGGGAACGATCTCCAGCCCACCGACTCTCATCCCGCTGCCTCCTCCATGAGCAACCGGTACACCCGCTCGGGGCTGACGGGCAGGTCGTTGACCTCGACGCCGAGGGCGTCGGCCACCGCATTGGCCACCGCCGCGCCCGGCCCCAGCGTGCCCCCCTCCCCCACCCCCCGGACGCCGTAGGGGTTGGTGGCCGACGGGACATCGCAGTGGTGCACCTCGTAGGACACCAGGTCGGCGGCCGACGGCACCAGGTAGTCCAGCAGGGTGGCGGTGGTGAGCTGGCCGTCGTCGTCGTAACGGAGGTGCTCGTAGAGCGCTCCCGCCAGCCCCTGGGCCACGGCCCCGTGGACCTGCCCGTCGACCACCATGGGATTGAGGGCCCGGCCGGCGTCCTCGGCGCACACCACCCGGCGCAGCGCCACCGCGCCGGTGTCCCGGTCCACCTCCACCACCACGGCCAGGGCGCCGGCGGCGAAGGTCCCGTGCTCGGGGTCGAAGAAGCGGGTCGACTCCAGGCCCGCCTCCAGGCCGGGCGGGAGCCGGTGGGCCTCGTGGTAGGCGACCCGGGCCACCTCCGCCACCGTCACCCCCCGGCTGGGTGTGCCCCGCACCACCACCTGCCCGTCGACCACGTCGAGATCGGCGGGCGCCGCCTCCAGGAGGTGGGCGGCGATGGCCAGCACCTTCTCCCGCACGGCGCCGGCCGCCCGCGCCGCCGCTCCGGCCCCGATGACGCCCTGGCGGCTGGCGAAGGCCCCGAACCCGAACAGGGAGGCGTCGGTGTCGCCCTGGCGGACATCGACGTCGTCGACGTCCACCCCCAGCTCCCCGGCCACCACCTGGGCCAGCGTGGTCTCCGTGCCCTGGCCCTGGGAGGTCGTCCCGGCCAGGACCGTCACCCCGCCCGACGGGTCGATCCGGACCGTGGCTCCCTCGTGGCCGGTCCGGTACACGATGCCGGGACCGGCGGAGGCGGCCCGGCCCATGCCGGTCAGCTCGTTGTAGACGGCGAAGCCCAGTCCCAGGGACCGCCCCTCGGCCCGGGCCTCCTCCTGCACCTTGGCGAAGCTCTCATAGCCGACCGCTTCCAGCACCCGGTCGAGGACCGCGGGGTAGCTGGGACTGTCGTGCACCAGGCGGGTGGCGGTCACGTAGGGCAGGTCGTCGGGGCCAACCAGGTTGCGCCGGCGGATCTCGGCCCGGTCCATCCCGAGCCCGGCGGCGGCCAGGTCCATCAGGCGTTCCATGACGAACACGGTGGCGGGGCGCGCCACCCCGCGGTAGGGGCCGGCCGGCGCCTTGTTGGTGGCGGCGGCCACCACCTCGGCCCGGTAGTTGGCCACCCGGTAGGGACCGGGCAGCAGCCCACCGGCCATGAACGGCTCCAGGGCCGCCGTCCACGGAAACATGGAGTAGGCCCCGGTGTCGCAGTGGATGCGGGCGTCCATGGCCACCAGGACTCCGTCGGTGTCGAAGGCGGCGGCCACGTCGTAGTGGTGGTCGCGGGCATGGGCAGCGGCAGCCAGGTTCTCGCTGCGGGTCTCCACCCACCTGACCGGCCGGCCCAGCCGGCGGGCCAACAGGCAGACGGCCACGTCCTCGGGATACAGCCCCGCCTTCTGCCCGAACCCGCCACCCACGTCCGGGGCCACCACCCGGATGCGGCGCTCGGCCAGCCCCAGGAACTGGGCCAGGCCGTGGCGGGCGATGTGGGGCGCCTGGGAACCCATCCACACGACCAGCCCGCCGGCGGTCGCATCCCACCGGGCCAGCGTGGCCCGGCCCTCGATGGGCGCCGCGCTCTGGCGGTTGGTGGTGAAGGTACGGCGGACGATCACGGCGGCACGGGCCAGGGCGCCGTCCACGTCGCCGGCCTCGAACCGCCGGCGGAGGAAGGTGTGGCCGCCGGCCCGGGAGTCGAGGTCGGGCTCCAGTGGCTCGTAGTCGACTTCGACGGCCTCGGCGGCGTCCACCGCCTGGGCCGGCGTCTCCGCCACCACCACCGCCACCGCCTCACCGGCGAACCGGACCCGACGGGCCAGCACCGGCTGGGGGTAGGCGTCGTAGGACGACAC
Source organism: Acidimicrobiia bacterium (assembly GCA_044870155.1). GTDB lineage: Bacteria > Actinomycetota > Acidimicrobiia > IMCC26256 > BP-133 > CAWBJP01. Next base: position 2,491 of record JBIOYN010000313.1, read on the forward strand.
CGAGGACTGCGCTTCCAGGGCCACGGCGGCGAACTGCGCGTCTCCGCCGTCGACCACGGCCAGGACCCCGGGGCGGGCGGCGGCGG
>JBIOYN010000314.1:0-4879 GCA_044870155.1 Acidimicrobiia bacterium
CACCAAGGGGGAGATCCTGGCCGCGGCCGGCAGCCGCTACACCTACTCGGCCAACACCATGGCCTACCAGGAGGCCGTCGACGGCGGGGCCGAGAAGATCGCCCTGGTCGGGATGAGCTGCCAGTCCTCCGTGCCCCCGGTCATGACCGTGCGCCGGGCGGGCAAGGTGGCCCGCCACTTCGCCCTCAACATCGGCCTGCTGTGCTCCAAGACCTTCGACGACGCCATCTTCGAGGAGCTCTTCGAGGCCAAGTACGGCCTGAAGAAGGCGGAGATGAAGAAGATGAACATCAAAGGCGTGTTCCAGATCTGGATGCACAACGGCGACTACCACGAGGTCCCGCTCAAGGAGTGCCACGCCTGGACCCGGGAGGGGTGCAAGCTCTGCCCCGACTTCGCCGCCGAGCACGCCGACATCTCCACCGGTGGGATCGGCAAGTTCAACGACTGGACCCTGACCGTGGTCCGCACCGACCTGGGCCGGGAGATCATCATCAAGATGCTGGAGGACGGCGCCATCGAGGGCCGTCCCGGCGACGACGATCCGGCCGCCATCGAGTTGATGCGCAAGCTGTCGACCCGGAGCCGCAAGCGCTGGCCCGGGTTCGCCCCCCAGGAACCGAAACTGATCGAGGCCTAGCTAGCTAGTAGCTGTCGGCTACGGCGTGCAGATGCCGTAGAAGACGCACGCGTTGACCCCGGGCGCCGCCGACGGAGCCGGCGCCGTGCGGGCGGTGGCCAGCGACGGGATGCCGGTCAGCACTACACCGACCACGAAACCGACTGCCAGTCGCCCCAAGCGCGTTCTCATCATCGCCAGATCCCCCCTGTTCGGCGACCTAGCTTAGGCCCTGGCTGCTCACCCCATTCAGGGAGATGCGGAACACGTGCCGGCGCCCGCCCGAGAGCGGGACCGTGGCCTCGTAATAGTCCATGCCGTCGAGGTCGTCGGACAGCATGAGGTCGGTGAACACCGCCGTGGTCACCACCTCGGAGCGCCACGGGTCGTGCTCCCACACGTCGATGCGGACGTCGAGACGCGGGCTTGTCCCGGGGAGGTGCACGGGCCCCACGGTGGGACCCCGGTCACCCCAGTCCTGGGTGAAGGGGGCGTCGCGCTCGAAGCCGATCCGCCCGGCGGGCTGGTAGGAGTCGTTGCCCCCGTCGGGGTCGACGGAGACGTCGAAGCGGAACTCGTCGCCGGTGCCCCAGTCGTGGTCTTCGGCCACGGCGGCGTGCTCCAGGCGGACGGTGGCCGCCCCCGCCAGGTTGGGCTGGTGCCCCCCGGGCGGCGTGGCCTGGCGCCCGAGGGCCTTGACCACCAGGTCGACGGCCTGGGGGTCGCTGACCAGGCCGCCGTGGTGGGCCGGCACCAGGTACTGCTCCGAGCCGGAGAGGAAGGGTGACTCGGCCGGCACCAGGCCGTCGTAGCCGTGGGCCACGCCGTCGCCGTTGTAGTCATGGGCCGGGAACGGGAGGTAGCGGGGGGCTCCCCCGATGGTCACGTAGCGCTCGCCGGCCGGCTCCGCCCCGCCCATCCGGTCGAGGAAGGGTGAGCCGGGCCGCATGTCAGCGCCGGTGGGGTTCCAGCGCCCGAAGCCGCCGATGGTGCCGGGCACGAAGCCCAGCCAGGTGCCGTGGCTGGGGGTGCCGAGCATGATCAGGTCGTCGATGCGCTCCGCCCAGTCGCCGGCCACATCCGGGGTGCCATCGCCGAACCAGCCCCGGTCGGCGGAGAAGCCGTCCACGTCGGCCCCGGGGTGCTCCATGAGGAAACGGGCCACCAGGCCGCCCATGGAGTAGCCGACCACGTCGATGCGGGAGTCGGGCCGGTACCCGGCCCGGGCCAGGGCGGCCGTGATCTGCTCCTCCACGATGTGGCCGGCCACGTAGGAGATGTGCTGACCGTCGCCGCTGGGGGCATAGGACAGGGCCTGGGTGCCGGGCCGGCCGGGGTCGAAGTCGAGGACGGGGAGGCCGGCGGCCTCCAGGACCGGGATCATGGTGTCGAAGGAGGCGCCCCCACCGTGCCAGCCCGGGATCAGCACCACGGGCTGGACGGGATCGGCCCTCGACATGGCGGGGACGAGCGCAGCCGCCAGAGCCACGACGACGACCAGAGCCGCACGGCGCACCGGTTCCCTCCTGGTTCCCCTGCCTTGTCACGGTCCGCCCACGGACTGTGACCGCAGGCTACTGCGGGAGGTTTCCTCTGTCAGCGGTGATTTCCCGGGTGCGGGCCCACGCCAGGAGGCGGTGGGTGGCGTCCTCCTCGCTGATCGGCCCCTCATCGAGGCGGGCCTCGAGCAGCATGGAGAGCGCCTCTCCCACCCCCCGTCCGGGACCGATGCCGAGGATGGCCATGACCTGGTTGCCGTCGAGCGGCGGCCGGATGGAGTCGAGCTCCTCCTGGGCCCGGAGCTCCTCGATGCGCCGTTCCAGGTCGTCCATCCGCTTGGACAGGGCTTTCGCCTTGGCCTGGTTGCGGGTGGTGCAGTCGCAGCGCACCAGCTCGTTCAGCTGGTCCAGGTAGGGACCGGCGTCCCGGACATAGCGGCGCACGGCCCGGTCCGTCCAGCCCATCTTGTAGGTGTGGAAGCGCAGGTGGAGGGCGACGAGCTCGGTCACCGCCTCGATCACATGGTTGGGGAAGCGCAGCGCCCGCAGGCGCTCGGAGGCCATCCTGGCCCCGACCACGTCGTGGAGGTGGAAGCTCACGCCCTCGGGCCCGAAGGACCGGGTCTTGGGCTTGCCCACGTCGTGGAGGAGCGCGGCCAGGCGCACCACCAGCTCCGGGCCGGTCTTGGCTACCACGGCGATGGTGTGGGCGAGGACGTCCTTGTGCCGGTGGACGGGGTCCTGCTCGAGGGCCAGGGCAGGCAGCTCGGGGAGGAACTCGCCGGCCAGGCCCGTCTCCACCAGGAACCACAGCCCGGGCGAGGGGTCGGCGACGACGAGGAGCTTGGACAGCTCGTCGGCGATGCGCTCGGCGCTCACGATCTCCAGGCGCCCCTTGAGCTCGGAGACGGCGGCCACGAGCGCCGGCTCCGGCTCCAGGCTGTGGGCGGCGATGAAGCGGGCCGCCCGCAGCATCCGCAGCGGGTCGTCGAGGAAGGAGGTCTCGGGGTCGAGGGGAGTGCGCAGGCGCCGGTGGACGAGGAGGTCCTCCACGCCGTTGAAGGGGTCGACGAGGGTGGGCTCGCCCTCCCCCAGCTCGAGGGCCATGGCGTTCACGGTGAAGTCCCGCCGGGACAGGTCCGTGGCGAGGTCGTCGGCGAAGACGACGTCGGGCTTGCGACTGTCGGGGTGGTACACCTCGCCCCGGAAGGTGGTGATCTCGAGGTTGAACCCGCCCCGGGAGCAGCCGATGGTGCCGAAGGCCTTCCCCTGGAGCCAGACGTGTTCGGCCCAGCCGTCGACCAGGCGCTCGATCTCCTCGGGCCGGGCGTCGGTGGTCAGGTCGAGGTCGTCCTTGTCGGAGCGGACCTTGCCCAGGAGGGCGTCGCGCACCGAGCCCCCCACCAGGTAGAGGCGCCGGCCGGCGGCGATGAACCGGCCGGCCAGGTCCTGGAGGGGCGAGTCCGCAGCCAGCAGGGGCCGGAGCCGCTCGGGGAGAGCCATCGTCACAGCTTCATTGTCGCCGCCCGGCCGCGGGGGCGGCGCACCGTTTCCCCGTCACTCCTCGGTGATGGCGATGTCGAAGATGTACAGGGGCCGCGACGGGGATTCGTCGGACGTGGCGAAGGACTCCAGCTTCAGGGCCACCTCGATGCCCTTCGTCACCTTCCCGAACCGGGCGTACTCGGGCGGCAGGGCGATGCCGTTGCGGCCGGTGACGATGAAGAACTGCGAGCCCATGCTCCCCGCCGGGGCCGCCGCCGTCTTGGCCGCTCCCAGCGACCCGATCTCGTAGCCGTCGGGAGGCGGGTCTCCGGCCACGTCATAGCCGGGCCCGCCCGTTCCCTGGCCTTCGGGGTCGCCGCCCTGGATGACGAACCCCGGCACCAGCCGGTGCCACATGAGCCCGTCGTAGAAGTTGTCCCGGGCCAGGAACACGAAGTTGTTCACGGCGACGGGGGCGGTGGCGGCCTCCAGCTCCACCACGATCGCCCCGCAGCTGGTGTCGAGGGTCGCCGTGTACTTCCGGCCCGGATCGATGGTCATGGGCGGCGGTGACGGATAGGTCCGGGGGGTGGATGCCGCCGGCTGCCGCTCGTCGCAGACCACGCCCGCCACCCGGGAATCGGCGGGGGCGGGGGCGCCGGGAACGTCCGTGGGTCCCGAGGATCCCGCCGCCGGCGCCGTGCCGATCTCCGTCGCCGCGGGCAGGAAGGCCAGCGCCAGCACCTCACCGTCGGTCATGACGTGGTCGCGGGGGTCACCGCTCTGCTCCCGGCCCTCGATCGACCAGCGCAGCCGCCCCGGGCCCAGACCGGGGCAGTCGTCCCCCTCCTGGTAGTCCGACGAGCCGACCCCGATCGATCGTTCCGTCACCTTCACGCCGGCGCCGTCGAGGAAGCGGCCCAGGGTGGCGTTCTTGCCGGCCGCCGAAGGCGTGAAGGGGTGGATGTGCACGTACCCGTCGCCGTGGGAGTGGATCCCGGAGTCCGATTCGAAGGCGGGGACCGGCGGCGCCCAGGTCCCGCACAGGTTGATCCCCAGCGCCGCATGCCAATGGTCCCCGAGCTCGGGGCCGATGCCGGCGCCGGCGACGGCGGTGTCGGCGGCCTCGTCGCTGCTGGTCCGGGCCACGAGGATGAGGGCGAAGGCGCCCATCACGGCGAGCACGGCAAGGGAGCCGAGCACCGCGAGCACCCAGGGGAGGGCGCGGCTACGGGTTGCCGGCGGCGGGGGGTACCCGGGCGGCAGGGGGTAACCG
>JBIOYN010000315.1:0-12662 GCA_044870155.1 Acidimicrobiia bacterium
CTTGAACGATTAGCAATAGCCCAGGCTAAAGCGTTTGGAAAAGAAAAAGCAGTTTTTGACATGGTGATCAGAATGGTCACAACAGACCGTCGAGCAGGTCGCCGCCCTCGGGGTCGGCCGTCTCCACGTCGAGACCATCGAGGACCTCACCGCCGAATTCCTCGACACCGACAACGCGGTCCTCCTGGTCGACCACACCGGGCGACGCTCCCCGCAGTACTCCACGCTCGACCACCTCCTGCTCGAAGGGCGCGTCCTCGACCACCTCGACGACCTCTCCATCACCCCCGTCGCCGGGATCGACCCGGCGATCATCGAAGCCGCCATCACCGCCGAGGCACCCGGCCTCGGCGCCGACCAGGCCGACGCCGTCCGGGCCCTGTGCGCCCCCGGCCCCGCCATCCGCAGCCTGATCGCCCCGGCCGGGTTCGGGAAGACCACGACCGTCCACGCCGCCACCACCGCCGCCTCGACCGCCGGGCACCCGGTCATCGGCCTGGCCGCCACCAACCAGGCCGCCGGTGAACTCCGCGACGCCGGAATCCCGGCCATGACCATCGCCCGCTTCGCCCTCGACGGCGCCGCCCTGCGGCCCGGTGCGGTGGTCGTCCTCGACGAGGTGTCCCAGGTCGCCACCACCGACGCCGAGATCGTGCTCGCCACCGTGGCCGCCACCCCCGATGCATCCCTGTGGTGCCTCGGTGATCCCCACCAAGCCCAATCGGTCCGGGCCGGGGGGCTCGGCGCCGAACTCGCCCGCCGCGGCACCGACGGGGACATCCCCGCTCCCCAACTGACCGAGAACCGCCGCCAACTCGACCCGGCCGAACGCCATGCCCTCGCCCTCTACCGGGCCGGGCTCGTGGCCACCAGCCAGGCCATCCGCCGCGACCACGGGTGGGAGCACGATCTCGGCACCCCGCATGCCACCCGGGAAGCGCTCGCCGCCACCGTCGTCGTGGACATCGCCACCCACGGTCCCACCGGGGTCGTCGCTCTCGCCATCTCCCACGCCGACTGCGAAGACCTCGCCGACCGGATCCGCATCGGGCTCCAAACGGGCGGCCAGGTCCACGGCCCCGAACTGGCCGGGCCGGCCTGGGGTCACGGCGAGCGCCGCTACGCCACCGGCGACCGCATCCTGGTCCACGGCACCCTCCGCACCAACGGGCAGCGCCTCCACAACGGCAGCGTCGTCACCGTCACCGCCGTGGCCCACGACGGGCTCCGCGCCGTCGACGACCACGGAACCGGCCTGACACTGCCGCGCGAATTCATCCAGGGCCGCCGGAGCGACGGAAGCCCGAACTGCTCCCACGCCTGGGCCCGCACCGTCGACGGCATCCAAGGCGGCACCTGGCCCCAGATCCACCTCCTCGGCACCGCCGCCCTCCAACGCTTCACCGGCTACACCGCCCAAAGCCGCGGCCGCCACGCCACCCACACCTGGAACGTCACCCGCCTCCCCGACATCGACCACGGCGGCGTCCTCGCCGACCAGCGCACCCCCGAACGAGAGGTCCTCGACGCCCTCCGCCGCCAACCCGACACCGGCTTCGCCGTCCACGACGCCCCCAGCCACGTCGAGCGCCTCCTGGCCGAACAGGCCGCACTGCGCAACACGCTCACCCACCGGCCACCCGACCGGCGACCCGCCCTCCGGCAAGCCGAACTCGCCCTCGCCACAGCGAAGAAGGACCTCTACTGGGCGAACCACCGGCTCGAAGCTGCCGCGAAACGCCTCGGCGAACTCGGCCCCCTCTCCCAGCTCCGCCGCCACGGCCGCAACCAGAGAACGACAGTCCTCGACGAGATCGGCCGCTTCACCGACGACATCGAACGGGCCGAAGCGAAAATCGCCGCGTACCAACGAGACGTCGAACAGATCCGCTCCGAGGTCGACCACCGCCAAGAATGGGACGCCGAGCACGGCTGGCCCGACTCCCGCCTCCACAGCGTCGATACCGAGCTGGCCGAACTTGGCCACAGCGGCCTGCACACCGGAGGGACGGCCCGAGACAGGGGCCTCTCGGTACACCGTCTGGGACGGGAGCCCGCACGGCCGGATCGACTGGCCGAAGTCGCCCGGCCTCCCCTGCCGGGCCCGGACCACGGAATCGATCTCGGGCTCTGACCTTCTCGTCGCGACCGCCACGCCTCCCAACCGAACGTCCGTGAGGAGACGCTGGCCGCCGGCCCGTGAGCGAAGTCTTCGGCGTCGGATTGTTGTTTGCCCGGATCGTCCCCGGGTAGCGTGGCGTCAGCCGTATCGTCTTGAACAGGCAGGACGTCATGGGACCGGACGACCCGTCCGCGGATCCGTCAGCGATCGAGCGAGTGCTCGCGCAGATCGCCGACGATCTCGTCGTCGCGCTTCAGGGGCTGCGGGAACACATCCATCACTTCGGGCCTGACCTGGCCTTTTGCCAACCGCAGGGAATCGAGCCAGACGATGGGGCGGCTCGGCAACAGGACGCAGCAACGCACCAGGACCTGTCGTTTCAGCCTCCTGACGGCAGCCCCCCGTCGGTCTGAACGAGCGGCAGTTCGCACGGTCGGTCGTCTCGACCGGCCGGCTCGGCGGCTTATTGCGACCGTTGCCGTTTTCTGCGCAACCGGGCCAGCGGGCTGTCGGGGTCGATGGAGAGCGTCTTGACCAGATGGACGATGGTGCCGGCCTCCGGTTCGGAACGGAAGTCGACCTGGTCCATGAACGCCCGCATGATGGCCACGCCCCGCCCTCGGGCGGATGACGGATCGGGCATGACGTTAACGAGCGCTGCGGCGTCGAAGCCCGGCCCGGTGTTCGTGACGCTGATGATGCAGCTCTGTTCGTCGATCTGGAGCCTCACCTCGTACTCGTCGCCGGCGACGGCATGATCGACGACGTTGGTGCACGCCTCGCTCAAGGCCAGGGAAATGTCGCCGACGCAGTCGTCGGTCACCCCGACGACAGCAGGGCGTTCTTCGCCACCGAGCGGATCAGCCCGACCGTCTCCGCCTCCAGCGGCAGGCAGACTGCCACGTCCAGAAGCATTGGGACTTCCCCTTACCGATTGGTGAGCCGGTCCGAGTCATCTTCCGATCGACGCTCCCCTTTGAGCATCGCCGACACCCGCTGATGGGTGACCGACAGCCGCCGCCCGACCTCCCGACGGGACTCGCCTTCAGCCGTCAGACCAGCGGCCAAGCTCTCGGCGAAACGGCCGGTGGCCCCGCTCAACCGGCGCCCACTCCGGCGAAGCAATTCGAGCAGACCCGGCGACGGCTCCCGGTCGAGAATCCGCCCCCAGGACCACCCCTCGTCCCGTTGTCGCTGCATCGTCCGAGCCCGCCGGGCCACGCGCCGCTGGTCGTCGGCCACTTCGTCGGCGGCAGCGGTCAGTTCCTCCAGGGCGGAAGGCATCGTCGCTCCGATCGACAGCCCCGACGGGCGGAAGTTGCCGGGCTGTCTACCCGGCAACCCGGGTTGCCAACCGTCACTATTCTCGGCGGATGGCGCGTCTCGACCTGGGGTCGGTCCTGCGGATGGCGCGTAACGGGGATCCGTCCGCGGTCCCGGCGATCCTGGCTGTCGCGGCCCACGATTTGAGTGGCACCGATGTCGTTGTCTATCTGGTCGATTTCGGGCAGACGGTGCTCGAGCCCATCCCCGATCTGCACCCCCACGCCAGCCTCCCGACCGTGGAGGAGGTCGCCAACACCATGGCTGGGCGCGCATTTCTCCGGCAACGCGCCGTAACCGCCGCACGCGACGAAGGCGTGCGGGTCTGGGTGCCGATCGTGGAGGGGTCCGACCGAACCGGTGTCCTGGCGCTCACCGTGCCTGATGAGGACGACGAAACCCTGCGGGCTTGCGAGGAGCTGGGTCTGGTGGCTGGCTACCTCATCGCCACCCACACCCGCGGCACGGACCTTTACAACGTCTATCGGCGCCGGAGGAGCATGACGTTGGCGGCCAGCATGCAATGGGATCTCCTGCCCCCGCTCGTGATCAAGACGGGCGCCATCTCGGTCGCGGGCCTCGTCGAACCGGCCTACGAGGTGGGGGGCGACTGCTTCGACTACGCCGTCAACGGAGCCGTCCTCGACATCGGCATCGTCGACGCCATGGGGCACGGCCTGACCTCGGCGGCGGTCGCCGGGCTGGTGTTGGGGTCATACCGCCGCGATCGCCGCGAGGGCCGTTCGCTGACGACCATCCACGACAACCTGTCCACCGTCCTCACCGAACAGTACGACGGCTCCGCCTTCGCCAGCGGTTTGCTCCTCCGCCTCGAGATCGCCACCGGCGCCCTGACGTGCACCAACGCCGGCCATCCCCTCCCGTTACTCATCCGGGGGGGCCACGTCATCGGCGAGCTCAAGGTCGAGCCCACACCGCCCTGGGGCCTGCTCACCGGAACCCCCGCCGAGGCCACCGAGGCCCTCGAGCCGGGCGACAGCCTGCTGCTCTACACCGACGGGGTGATCGAGGCCCGCGGCCCCAATGGGGACGAGTTCGGTGCCCACCGTCTGGCCGATCTTGTCGGACAAATCGCCTCGGACCAGCTCCAACCCGAGGAGATCATTCGGCACCTCGTGCGAGGCGTGCTGGGGTATCAGAAGTCGAACCTACCCGACGACGCCACCCTCGTCCTCGTCCAGTGGCAGGGGCCCGCCGACCCACACCGATGATCCTCGACCGGGATACTCCGGGCGGCAGCCGCCCGCCGAGAGTTCCGGCACCACGACTCGCGCTACCTCGGCCGCCACCGACCCCCCTTATCCTCCCGGCGTAGGCGTGGCGTCGTCCCGAAAGTCCGGGCCCCTCGCGGCGTGCGACGAGGGGCCCGGCTGTTTTCTGGCGCCTCAGACCAGACGCCGCGTCGTGGGACAGCGAGTCTAGGTCGCCGTCGGCGGGGGCAAGACAGACGCCGCACCCTTCTGGCGGCTGCCAATTTGGCCGGCGGGGAACCCGGGATCGGGACCTCATCGAAGGGGTCAGCGACGGGCTGGCCGGCCTGGCCCGTTTCGGGGGCGGCGCCCTCGCCGACGATCCCGGCCGACGGCGGGCCATCGCCATTGGCGGCTACACCACCACCGCCGTCCTCTCCTCGGTCACGGGCGCAGCTACGTCGGTGTGGCAGGTCGGGGTCCTGCGGGCCGGGGCGTGGGCCGCCCGAGGCTTGCGCGTTCCGGCCCGCGACGCCCTCCTGGCCGACATCGTCGACCCCGCCGTCTACGGCCGCGCCTACGGTTTCGAGCGGGCCATGGACAACCTCGGCGCCATCGGCGGGCCGATCCTCGCCATCGTCCTGGTGCCCTGGTCGGCACCCGGGGAGCGATCGGCCTGTCGGTCATCCCGGGCCTACTCGCCACCACGGCCATCCTCTACGCTATCCGCCACACCGACGCCCCGAAGGCGCGGCAACGAGCCCGGATCCGCTTCCAGGTCCGGCCCGTCCTCCAGGGGCGTCTGCGATCGCTGTTCGCCGGTATCAGCGCCTTCGAGTTCGGCGAACCGCGCCGCCACTCTGCTCATTCTCCGGGCCACCAAACTCCTCGAGCCGGGGCGCAGCCACACCACCGCCGCCACGACCGCGTTGTGGCTCTACGTCTCCTACAGCGCCGCCGCCGCCGTCGCCAGTATCCCGGCCCACCTGCACGCCGACCGCACCACCCCCCGACGAACCCTGACCATCGGCGTCACGGCCTTCGGCTTCGCCTACGCCGGACTCACCCACGACACCCACGGCTGGCTCGCACTGACACCCTGGTTCATCGGCATCGGCTGCGTCGAAATCGCCGAACACGCCGCCGTCGCCGCTTACGCCCCAGCCGAAGTCCGGGGATCCGCCTTCGGCCTCCTGGCGACCGTCCAGAGCTTCGGGAACTTCGCCGCCAGCGGCATCGCTGGGCTCCTCTGGACCGCCGTCGGCCCGACATGGGCCTTCGCCTACCTCACAGGGTGGATGATCCTGGCCGTCATCCTCCTCACCCGCATGCCCGCCCGACCGGCGCCCGCTGCGATTCAGCTGGATGGTGAGGCAGCAGCTTGAGCGCCGCAGTCACGCCGTGGTCACATCGTGGTCACGAACGTGGCAGAACGAGGAGGCACGAGGTGCCTCTGCCTGGACAGGCGGGCTCGCGTTTGCCCTGCTCAGCGGCACTGTGGGGTACTGGGCGGCACCAGCCGGACCCGGGAATTGCAGAGTTCAAGTCCCCCCTCGCCCACCACGTCTTCAGTGTCGGCGACGGAGTGCCGATGACTATCCCATGCTTCCGTCGATGCTGGTCGCCGCCTCCTCCCTGGCCATGGCCGGGATCCTCACCGCCCCGTTGTGGCGCCCTCGGCCGGTCGTGATCGGCCGGCCTAGGTCAGGTCGGTGACGTCCACGAACCAGCTGCCCTCGCCGGTGGCGTCGAGGACCCAGAGCTCGAGGGCTCTGAGGGCGGCGCCGAATCGTCCGAGCTGGGCGTAGCCCACCCGCCAGTCGCCGCCCCCGGCGGCGCTGAGCTCGCCGTAGAGGCCCTCGCAGGCTTCGGCTTCGTCGCCGGTCGCGAAGGCCAGGTCCAGGGGCCCGATCCGCTGGGCGGCCAGCGGCCGCAGGGCCGCCAGGGCGCGCTGCCAGGCGTTCCAGAGCGGAGTTTGATCGGGTTGGGGCCGGACGAGATCTGACGCCCGGCGAGCCAGCACCAGCCCGGTTCGAGGTTCCGGCCTCGGGACGGGCAGCGCCGGTGGCCGCCAGGCGACGACCACCAGCGCCCGCACCGCCGGCGGGCAGGGAGCGCGTCCCGCCAGAACGTCCGACAGGGAGAACCGTCCGTACGTCCACAGCAGGCTCGGGCGCGTGACGGGATCTCCAGGCACCGACCCAGCGTGGAGGATCGCCGCGCCGGCGCCCATCCCCTCTTCCGGCTAGTCCGGCACATCCGCCCGGATTGGGCGCTCACCCGGGCGATGCTCGGCGCTCTCGATCGCCTGCTGCTGGCGGCCGAGGCGCGGGGTTTCCGGGAAACGACCCTGGTCGCCGGAGGACGACCACGTAGCATTCCCATCGAGAGGGGAGGCGTGATCGGGATGGGAGACACCTCATCCCTGGGAGCTCCGCCGGGGCCAAGCCGGCGGCGCTGGTCCTTGCTCGCCCACCTGATGGCCCTGGTGCTGGCCGTCGGGATCGTGGCCATCGGGGTGGGTGGGGTCCTGAGTGCCCGGGCTTTCCAGGACGCCCGCTCGCGGGCCACCGCCAGCCTGACGGACACGGTCGATCTCGCCACCCGGGCCGTCCGCCAGGAATTGGAGACCGTCCGGGAGCAGACCGCGGCCTTCGCGCCCAGCGTCGCCCCCGCCTTCGCCGCCGCCGGCGCCGGAGTGGACCTGGCGTCGGTGTGCACGCTCGCCTACAGCCCCCGCGCCCTCTTCCCGACGGGCGACCAGCACCTGCTCGACGCCTCCGGGACGGTGGCGTGCACCTCGCGGGGCTCCGCCCTGGGGACGTCCTACGCCGGAGAACCCTGGTTCGCCGGCCTGGCGGGCGTCGCCCCGGCCATCAGCTACCTGCGACAGGACCCCGTCACCGGTGAGCCGGCGGTGGCCGTCGCCGGGAGCGTGGCCGGCGCCAACGGGATGACGGTGGGGTACGTGGTCACGATCATGGCGATGGACCCGGTGGCCACCGCCCTGGCCGATCTGTACGGCGGTACCGACGGCTACGCCTTTGCCATTTCCGACGGGTCGGGGCGGGTGGTGTCCTCATCCTCGCCGGCGCAACCGACGGGCCGGCCCTTGGTGGCCGAGGGGCTCTCCTCCACCAGCCGGACGGGGGCCACGGGAGGCCGCGTGGTGGGGTCGGTGACGGAGGCGGCGGCGCTGGCTCCCGCCCGGGATGAGCTGCGGCGCCAGGAGGTCCTCATGGCGACGGCGCTCGGCGCCCTGCTCCTGCTCGCCCTCGGGGTGCACCGCCGGTTCCTCCGGCCGGTGCGGGTGCTGTCGCGGGTCGTCACCCGGGCCGGTGACGAGCGCGGCGTGCAGGCGCCGGAGACGGGGCCGGTTGAGCTCGCCGCCCTGGCCGGCGACGTGAACAGGATGCTCGTGGCCCGGGACGAGGCCGAAGCCCGCCTGACCGAGCTGGCCGCCGCCCTGGAACAGAGCGGGCGCCTCGTGGTCGAGGCCAGGGAACGGGAGCGCCTGTCGCTGGGGGTACATCTCCATGACGGCCCGATCCAGGACATGTTGCTGACCGGGTGGGCGCTCGACAGCATCGCCGTTCCCCACGAGGTCACCGCCGAGGCCAACCGGCGGCTGCAGGCCGCCCTCAGCGCGGCCCGGACCATCGAGGCCGACCTACGGCCGCCCAAGCTGGTGGATTCGGGGCTGTCGGAGGCGGTGGCCGGGCTGGTGGGACGGCGGCGGGCCGACAGTCCCTTCGAGATCGAGGTGCACGACCGCCTGGGCGGCCTGCGCTTCCCCCTGCACACCGAGCTGCTCGTCTACCGCTGTGTCCAGGAGGCGCTCTACAACGCCCGCAGGCACGCCCGGCCCACCCGGGTCACGGTCTCCCTCGAACACGACGCCGGGGTGGTCACCGCCACCGTCACCGACGACGGCGTCGGCGTGGACGAGGAACAGCTCGGCGCCCAGTCGGCCACCGGCCTCGCTTCCATGCGCGACACCGTGATTCTGAGCGGAGGCCGGTTCCACATCTGCCGCCGTGGCCAGGGCGGCACCGAGGTCCGGGTCGAGGCTCCGGTCGGCTGACGTCTCAAGCACCGGCGGCCGCAGCCGCTTTCCTCGGCTAGCCCTCGTTCATCAACTCCTCCAGCACGCTGGCCAGCTCGGCCGGCCGGAACGGCTTGGCCAGGTAGGCGTGGCAGCCGAGGGCCATGGCCCGCGAGGCGGTGGCGGCGTCGACCTGCGCCGAGAGCAATACCACCGGGGGGCTGCTCTGGTCCTCACCCAGGCGCCGCAGCACCTCCCAGCCGTCGATCCCCGGCAGCCGCAGATCGAGGACGACGGCGTCGGGACGATCGGCTGCCAACACCTCAAGGGCCGCCTCCCCACTGGTGGTCTGGACCACCCGGAACCCGTTCATCTCCAGCGCCAGGCTCACCGTGAAGAGGAGGTCGGCCTCGTCCTCGACGACGAGGACCGTTCGGCTCACGGGCATTGGAGGTGGATGACGAAGCGGGTACCGGAGGGCGACCTCGGCTCGTGCCTGATGGTGCCCCCGAACGCCTCGATGAGGCGCCGACAGAGGGCCAGGCCGATTCCCGAGCCGCCCTGCGCCTCGGTCTGAGGCCCCCGGGTGAAGGGCTCGAAGAGGCGGGGGAGCAGCTCGCGGGGGATGCCCGGCCCATCGTCGGAGACAGCGAGCGCCGCGCCCCCGGCCACCGATTCGCTGGCCACTTGCACCTGCGGACCACCGTAGCGGTAGGCGTTGGTGAGGAGATTGGTCAGGACCTGGTCGAGGCGGGCCGCGTCGGCCCACACGGTGAGCCCGGGGCGGACGTCGAGCGTCACCAGGGACGTCTCCGGCGGCGGCGCGGCATCGAGCGCCCGCCGGGCGGAGGCGGCGACATCGACCGACTCCAGATGCAGGCGCACCCGGCCACTCTCGAGCTGGGAGAGGTCGAGCAGGTTGGCCACCAGCACGCTGGCCCGCTCACCCTGGCGCTGGAGGGCGGAGAGGGATCGTTCCACCTGATCGGGGCTCATCTCGTGCAGGTGGGTGGCGAGCAGCTCACCGAGGCCGGCCAGAGTGGCCAGCGGGGTGCGCAGCTCGTGGGCGGCGTTGTGGATGAACTCGTCCCGGGCCGCCTCCAGGCGCTTGCGCAGGGTGACGTCCCGGATAGCGGCGGCGAGAAGCAGCCCTTCCTCGGTCTGGAGCGGACTCAGGCTGATGTCGACGGGGAACTCAGTGCCGTCGCGCCGGCGCCCGTAGAGCTCCAGGCCGGCCCCCATGAGCCGCGGCCGGGGGTCGGACCGGTAGGCGGAGCGGTGGAAGCCGTGAGCCTCCCGAAAGCGGTCAGGAAGGAGCTTCTCGACCGGTTGTCCCACCAGCTCGTACCGGGGATATCCGAAGAGGCGTTCCGTCTGGGCATTAACAAGTGTGATGGCTCCATCAACGCCGATGATGACGATGGCGTCGGGAGCGGATTCGAGCAAGGCGCGGAACTTCTCCTCGCTCTTGCGCAGCGTCTCTTCGGCCTGCTTGCGCTCGGTGATATCACGAATGGCAGCGGTGAAGAGGACCCCCGACTCCGTCTGCAACGGACTCAGGCTGATGTCGATGGGGAACTCGACGCCGTCCCGGCGCCGTCCGAAGAGCTTGAGGCTGGCACCCATGGGCCGCGTCCGGGGATCCTTCCCGTAGGCCGCCCGATGGGCGACATGGGCGTCCCGAAAGCGCTCGGGCAGCAACCGCTCCACCGGCTTGCCCACCAGCTCGTCGCGGTTGTAGCCGAAGAGCATCTCGGTCTGGCTGTTCACCAGCACCACCCGACCGTCGCCGTCGATCAGCACCACGGCGTCGGGGGCCGACTCCACGAAGGCCTCGAAGGGCAGCTGGTCGCTGAGTCCTGGGTGTGTCATCCCATCGACCGTCCCGGCTCGGCCAACGTCGCCGATGACGGTACCACCACCCGTGGTATCCCTCCCGTTAGGCTGGACTCGTGCATGAAGCCTCCCTGCGGGTCCTCATCGTGGAAGACCACGTGGCTCTCGGCGAGGCTCTGCGCATGGCGGTCGACCTCGATCCGGGCCTGGAGAGCGTCGGGGTCGCCACCACGGTGGCCCTGGCCGTCGACCTGGCGGTGAAACAGGAAGCGGACATCGTGCTCACCGACGTCCGCCTGCCCGACGGCGACGGGATCGACGCCACCGCCGCCATCAAGGACCTGCGGCCGGCGACGGAGATCATCGTCCTCACCGCCGGGATGGACACCGGATCGCTGTTGCGGGCGGCCGAGGCCGGGGCCTCGGGGTTCCTGTCCAAGGACAACCGCATGGCCACGATCCTCGCCGGCGCCCACCGGGCGGCAGCCGGAGAGCCGGTCGTGTCCCCGTCCGCACTCCAGGGCCTGCTGGCCGCCGGCCGGCACCAGAGCCCGCCCACCGGGGCGGCGCCGGCTCTGGACGACGATGACCGCCTGCTGCTCACCCTGCTGGCCGACGGGCTGGACGTGACCGCCATTGCCTCCCGGCTCGGGGTCGCCACCGAGACCTGCCGGGAACAGCTGGGCCGGATCACGGCGGCGCTCGACGCCCGCAGCTCGCTGCAGGCGTTGTTGTTCGCCGCCCGCGAAGGCTTTGTGTAGGTGCGCGGGCTGGACCACCTCGTCTATGCCACCCCGCACCTCGAAGAGACCGTCGACCGCCTCGCCGGAAAGCTCGGCGTGCGCCCCACGCCCGGGGGGCGCCATCCCGGGCGGGGCACGCGCAACGAGCTGCTCAGCCTCGGACCGGGGACGTACCTGGAGATCATCGGGCCGGATGGCGCCCCGGACGCCTTCGGCATCGACCGTCTGGCCGGGCCCGCCCTGGTGGCATGGGCGGCCGGGGCCGACGGTATCGACAAGCGGGTAGGCCGGGCCCGGGCCGCCGGCTACGACCCGGGACCGGTGGCGTCCATGTCCCGGGAGCTTCCTGATGGCGACCGGCTCCACTGGCGGCTCACCCCCTTCCCGGGCGGACCCAAGACGAGCGTGGTGCCATTCTTGATCGACTGGGGCCAATCGAGCCACCCCTCCACCACCTCGGCGGCCGGTTGTCGCCTCGTCAGCTTCCACGGCGAGCACCCCGACCCGGCGGGCGTGGGTCGCCAACTGGAAGCCCTGGCCGTGGAACTGGAGGTGCGCCGCGCCTCCCGCCCCAGGCTGGTGGCCGTGATCGCGGGGCCCGCCGGCACGGTGGAGCTCCGCTAGCCCGGCTGCCCGGCTACATCGTGTTGTGCAGTGGGTAGATCCGGGGTTCGGCGTGGAGGCCGACGGCGGCCATGACCGGGCCGAGCAGCTCGGCGAAGTCGGCGAAGTCCGCCTCCGAGTGCCACACGTCGACGACGGTGAAGCCGGTGTCGGTTCGATAGCAGATGTGGTGGGAGCGGGTGGGTTGGACCCTGAGGTCCTCAGCCATCTCGAGCGCCTGGTCGTACCGTTCGACGGGGACGTCGGGGAACTCGAAGACCACGGTGATGGGCATGGCCTCTCCTGAGGAGTTGATGCCTTCTCCCACCAGGCAATCACCGGATTCTCAACGGAGCCCCAACTCTGCTGAAGCCCGGATCGGCTTGCCCCGCAAGGGGTTTCGCCGTCCCGATCGTCCCCATCGATGCCCGAAAGGGCCGTCCATATGCTCGGCGCGTCGACGTTCAAGAGGTCACCGTCGTCCTTCTCAGTTCCGGTCGGCCCGCAAGCTCTTCGCCCTGACTGTCCGAGGAGGTCCACATCACCAAGATGCCCAACCTCGACCCCAACCCCGGGCCCGGCCCAGCCTGATCAAACCCGCCCGCCGCCGCGAGCCCGACGCCCCCCGCCGGTTTGGCGATCAGCTCAGCCGGAACACCGCCGGATCGATGGGCGCCGGAAAGGGCCCCACCGCCACCGCAGACGTCGTAATGCGCTGGACAGTGACGAATCGCCCATGACGGTTCTCACACACCACGACCTCGAGCCGTCGTAGATCG
>JBIOYN010000316.1:0-12020 GCA_044870155.1 Acidimicrobiia bacterium
CCCCGAGGACCTTGATACAGAGGACCTCCTTGGCCCCCGAGTTGTCCGCCACCTTGAGCCGTGACTCCTGCTGGATCACTGTCTTACCCTCATCTCCGGGGTACCGGGCATCTCAGGATCACCGCGCCCGCTCGAGCACTTCGACCACCCGCCAGCGCTTGAGCGCCGAGAGCGGCCGGGTCTCGGCCACCCGCACCCGGTCGCCTTCCTTGAGGTCGTTGACCTCGTCGTGGGCGTAGAGCTTCTTGGTCCGCTTCTGGGTCTTCTGATACCGCGAGTGCCGCACCCGCTCGACGACGGCCACGACCACCGTCTTCTGCATCTTGGTGGAGATCACCGTGCCTTCCCGCACCTTGCGGCTGTTGACCCTGCCTGTCTCGTCCATACCTCTACAGCCCCTCTGCCTCGGCGGCGGCGATCTCCCGCTCCCGCAGGAGCGTCTTGATCCGGGCGATGTCGCGCCGCACCTGGCCCAGGCGGGCGGAGTTGTCGAGCTGGCCGGTGACATTGGCGAAGCGGAGGTTGAACAGCTCCGCCTTCGACTCGGTCAGGCGGGTCTCCAACTCGGTGTCGTCGAGGTCGCGCAGCGCGGCGCTGGCCTTGGCCATCAGGCCTCCTCCTCCCGGAGGACGAAGCGGGATTTGATGGGCAGCTTGTGAGCGGCCAGGCGCATGGCCTCCTTGGCCACGGGCTCGGGCACGCCCGAGAGCTCGAACATCACCCGGCCGGGGCGCACCACCGCCACCCAGCGCTCCGGGTTGCCCTTGCCCGATCCCATCCGCGTCTCGGCCGGTTTCTCGGTGATGGGCTTGTCCGGGAAGATGTTGATCCAGACCTTGCCGCCACGCTTGATGTGGCGGGTCATGGCGACACGGGCGGCCTCGATCTGGCGGTTGGTGATCCAGCCCGGCTCCAGGGCCTGGAGGCCGTAGTCGCCGAAGTTGACCCGGAAGGCACCCTTGGCCACACCGTCCATACGTCCCCGATGGGTCTTACGGTGCCGGACCTTCTTGGGCATCAACATGCGCGCTCCCTAGTCCTCGTCGCCCCGGAAGTGGGGGGCCTCGTGGTGGGTGCGGGTGCGGCGCTCGATCTCTTCTTCCTCGGCCAGCAGGCGCTCCAGCTCGGGATCGGCTTCCTTCAGGACGGGCTTGCCGGGATCGGGGGCCTCGTCGGAGGCCGCCACCTGCTCGACGGTGACCGGCTCGCTCTCGGGCCGCCGCCTCCCGCCACCGGCGCTGATCACCCGGCGGGGCCGGGCCTGACCGGCCGTCTCGCCCACCGCCATGGCCGCCTCTTTGGCGATCTTGTCCTCGCTGGCCCGGTAGGGGAGGATGTCGCCCTTGTAGATCCACACCTTGACGCCGATGCGCCCGAAGGTGGTCCGGGCCTCGGAAAAGCCATAGTCGATGTCGGCCCGGAGCGTGTGCAGCGGCACCCGGCCCTCGCGGTACCACTCCCGGCGCGCCATCTCCGCTCCACCCAGGCGCCCGGAGCACTGGACCCGGATACCGAGCGCTCCCGCCTTCATGGCCGTCTGGACGGCGCGCTTCATGGCCCGCCGGAACGACACCCGGCCCGTCAGCTGGTCGCCCACGCCCTGGGCGATCAGGTTGGCGTCCAGCTCGGGCTGCTTGATCTCCTGGATGTTGAGCTGGATCTTGGGATTGCCGGTGATCTTGAACAGGCCCTGGCGCAGCCGGTCCGCCTCCACCCCCCGGCGCCCGATGACGATCCCGGGGCGGGCGGTGTGCACGTCGATGCGCAACCGGTCGCGGGTGCGCTCGATCTCCACCCTGGACACCGCCGCCCGCCGGAGCTGGACGTCGAGGTACTTGCGGATCTGGACGTCGTCGATCAGGTAGTCGGTGTACTCGCGGTCCGCGAACCATCGGGACTTCCAATCGGTGACGATGCCGAGCCGGAACCCGTAGGGGCTCACCTTGTGGCCCATCAGCTGCTGCCTTCCTCTTCGTCCGCGTCGCCCGCTTCCGCCGGGATCTCTTCATCCCTACCCAACGTGGCGTAACGGGCCGCCTTGTCGTCGTCGGACTCGGCTTCGGCCTCGAGCTCTCCGGCCTCGAGCTCTCCGGCCTCGACCTCGGCGGCCTCGGGGCCGGCGGGCTCCGCCTCGGACAGCGGCGCGTCGGCCGGCGCCTCGTCGGGGCCAGCCTCGACCGTCTCCACGGCGGGGGCGGCCTTGGCCTTGCCCTTGTCCTTTTCCTTCTCCTCGCCCCGGCGCCGGCGCGGCAGCACCCGGCGCCGCCCTCCGGGCTGCGCCGCCTCCTTGCGGCGGCGGGCCTGGAGCTGTTCGTCGGAGAAGCGGGCCACCACGATGGTCATGTGACAGGTGCGCTTGCGGATTCGGGTGGCCCGGCCCCGGGCCCGGGGCCGCCAGCGCTTGATGGTGGGGCCCTCGTCGGCATAGGCGACCGACACGAAGAGCTCGTCGGCGGGCAGGTCCAGGGTGTGCTCGGCGTTGGCCACGGCCGAGTTCAGCACCTTGAGCACTTCCCGGGCCGCGCTGCGCTCGCAGAACTGCAGGACGTGGCGGGCCTCGTCCACGGGCAGGCCCCGGATGAGGCCGAGAACCTCGCGCACCTTGTAGGCGGAGGTCCGGAAGTAGCGCAGGGTGGCTTTGGTCTCGGGCATCGTCGTTACCGCCGGCTCGATCGTTCCTGGCCGGCGTGGTACCGGAACGTCCGGGTGGGGGCGAACTCGCCCAGCTTGTGGCCCACCATGGCCTCGGTGACGTAGACGGGGACGTGCTTCCGCCCGTCGTGCACGGCGATGGTGTGGCCGACCATCTCGGGGATGATGGTGGAGCGGCGCGACCACGTCTTGACCACGCGCTTGTCGCCGGTCTCGTTCAGGCGGTCCACCTTGACCCTCAGGTGGTCATCGACGAACGGCCCCTTCTTCAGGCTTCTGGGCATGGGTTACCTCCGGGCCCCACGGGCGCGACGGCGACGGATGATGAGAGCGTCGGAGTCCTTGTGCTTGGCCCGCGTCCGGCCTTCCTTCTTCCCCCAGGGCGACGTGGGATGGCGCCCGCCGGAACTCTTGCCCTCACCGCCGCCCAGCGGGTGGTCCACCGGGTTCATGGCCACCCCCCGGACGTGGGGACGCTTGCCCTTCCAGCGGGAACGACCCGCCTTGCCCAGCGAGATCAGCTCGGCCTCGACGTTGCCCACCTGCCCGACCGTGGCCCGGCAGTCGATGGGCACCCGGCGCATCTCCGTGGAGGGCAGGCGCACGGTGGCGAAATCGCCCTCCTTGGCCACCAGCTGCACGCTCATGCCCGCGCCCCGGGCGATCTTCCCGCCCGCGCCCGGCTTGAGCTCGACGTTGTGGATGACGGTGCCGACGGGGATGTAACGCAGCGGCAGGGCGTTGCCGGGCCGGATCTCCGAACCCTGCCCCGACACCAGGATGTCCCCCACCACCACCCGGGCCGGCGCCAGGATGTAGCGCTTCTCGCCGTCGCGGTAGTGCAGCAGGGCGATCCGGGCGTTGCGGTTGGGGTCGTATTCGATGCTGGCCACCTTGGCCGGGACGCCGTCCTTCTCCCGGCGGAAGTCGACCACCCGGTAACGCTGCTTGTGCCCGCCACCCCGGTGGCGCGCCGTGAGGCGGCCGTAGACGTTGCGCCCGCCCGTGGAGGGCTTGGCCTTGGTCAGGGAGCGCTCAGGGCGGTCGGTGGTGATCTCGGAGAAGTCGGAAACCGACTGGAACCGCCGTCCCGGGCTGGTGGGCTTGCGCTTGCGGAGGGGCATGGTCAGCTAGCTCCCGAAGATGTCGATGCGGTCGTCGGCGGCCAGCGTGACGAACGCCCGCTTGGCGTCGGGGCGCTTCCCCATGGTGTTGGACCGGCGGTTGCGCTTCCGCTTCCCCTTGCGGTTGAGCGTGGAGATCTTGGTCACCTTGACGTTGAAGATCTCCTCCACCGCCTGCTTGATCTCGATCTTGTTGGCGTGGGGAGCGACGATGAAGGTGTAGACGTTGCTGTCGAGCAGGGCGTAGGACTTCTCCGACACCACCGGCCGCAGCACGATGTCGCGCGGGTCCTTGCTCACTCGTCCTCCTCGGGGACACCCCGGACCCCGGGTTCACCCTCTTCGTCCTCGACCGGGGCCGCCGCCTCGTCCGGGACCTCAGGCGGGCTGGCCAAGGGGACCTCGGAGCCCGGCTCCGCGGGGGCGTCGATCACGATGGGCGGAGAAGCCGCCCCGAAGCTCTCGTCGGCCAGGCTCTCGGGCTCGGCGGGGCCGCCCTGTTCGGCCCGGGCGGTGAGGGCGGCCAGGGTGGCGGAGGTGAAAACGACCCGGTCGGCCACCAGCACGTCGTAGGCGGACAGCTCCTCCACGCTGGTGAGGGCCACCCGCTCACCCAGGTTGCGGAACGACTTCCAGGCCGCCTCGTCGTCGCGGGGCAGCACCACCAGGACCCGGTCCCTGGCCTCGAAGCCGAGGCCGTCGAGCGCCGAGCGGGCATCCTTGGTCTTGGGTGCGGTCAGACCCCAGCCCTCGATGACGGTCACCGCGCCTGATGCGGCCCGGTCGGACAGCGCCGAGCGCAGCGCCAGCCACACCATCTTCTTGGGGGTGCGCTGGCGGTAGCTGCGGGGGTGGGGACCGTGGGCGACGCCTCCGCCCGTCCAGTGTGGCGCCCGGGAGGAGCCCTGCCGGGCGCGGCCGGTGCCCTTCTGGCGCCAGGGCTTCGCCCCGCCACCCGACACCTCGGCGCGGGTCTTGGTGGAGTGGGTGCCGGACCGGGCGGCCGCCAGCTGAGCCGTGACCACCTGGTGCATCACCGGAACGTTGGGCTGGATCCCGAAGACCCCTGCGGGCAGGTCAGGATGCTCGACGACCACAGGCGCCATCACGCACCGCCCTTCACGGCGTTGCGCACGAAGACCAGCCCGCCGGCGGGGCCGGGGACGGCACCCCGGACGAGGAGCAGGTTGCGCTCGGCGTCGCCCTCGACCACCTCCAGGTTGAGCGTGGTGATCCGAGTGTTGCCGTGTTGGCCCGCCATCTTGACGCCCTTGAACACCCGCGACGGCGTGGCGCAGGCTCCGATGGCCCCGGGCGCACGGTGCTTCTTGTGGTTGCCGTGGGAGCCGCCCTGGCCCTTGAAGTTGTGGCGCTGGATGTGGCCGGTGAAGCCCTTGCCCTTGGAGATGCCGGTCACGTCGACCTTCTCCCCGGCGGCGAACACGTCGGCGGCGATCACCTGGCCGATGGAGAAGGCGCTCGAGTCGTCGACCCGGAGCTCCGCCAGGTGGCGGGCGGGCGGGGCGTCATGGGACTTGAAGTGGCCGGTCTCCGGCTTGTTGACCCGCCGGGGCTTCACGTCCCCGAAGGAGAGCTGGACGGCCGAGTAGCCGTCCCGCTCCGGTGTCTTCACCGAAACGACGCGACAGGGCCCGGCCTGGATGACCGTCACCGGGATGGCCCGGTTCTGGTCGTCCCAGACCTGCGTCATGCCGAGCTTCTGCCCGAGGATGCCCTTTCTGGCCATGAGTGCTTTTACGCCTGCTGGATCTTGATTTCGATGTCGACGCCCGCCGGCAGGTCCAGCCGCTGGAGGGAGTCGACCGTCTTGGGGGTGGGCTCGAGAATGTCGAGGAGGCGCTTGTGCACCCGCATCTCGAAGTGCTCCCGCGAGTCCTTGTCGACGTGAGGGGACCGGATGACGCAGTAGCGGTGGATCTCGGTGGGCAGCGGAACGGGCCCCCGCACCCGGGCCTGGGTGCGCACGACCGTCTCGACGATCTTCTTCGTCGACTGGTCGATGATCTCGTGGTCGTAGGCCTTCAGCCTGATCCGGATCTTCTGGCCCTTGGCGTCAGCCATGGTTCCTTTCGGTTTGCCTACTTGATGATCTTGATGACCCGGCCGGCGCCCACCGTACGGCCGCCTTCCCGGATGGCGAAGCGGAGCCCCTCTTCCATGGCGATGGGGTTGATGAGCTCCACATGCATCTCGGTGTTGTCGCCGGGCATCACCATCTCGGTGCCCTCGGGGAGGTTGCACGCCCCGGTGATGTCGGTGGTCCGGAAGTAGAACTGGGGCCGGTAGTTGTTGAAGAAGGGCGTGTGCCGCCCCCCCTCCTCCTTGGTGAGGACGTACACCTGGGCGTCGAAGACGGTGTGGGGGTTGATGGACGCTGGCTTGGCCAGAACCTGGCCCCGCTCCACATCCTCCTTCTTCGTGCCCCGCAGCAGCGCGCCGATGTTGTCGCCGGCGCGGCCCTCGTCGAGGAGCTTGCGGAACATCTCCACGCCCGTGCACACCGTCTTGGTGGTGGGGCGGATGCCGACGATCTCGACCTCCTCGCCGACCTTGACCTGCCCGCGCTCCACCCGGCCGGTGACCACGGTGCCGCGCCCGGTGATGGTGAAAACGTCCTCGATGGGCATCAGGAACGGCTTGTCGATGTCCCGCTCCGGCTCCGGGAAGTAGCTGTCGACCGCGTCCATCAGCTCCCAGATCTTGGCCTTCCAGGCCTCGTCCCCTTCGAGGGCCTTGAGCGCCGAGACCCGCACCACCGGGATGTTGTCGCCGTCGAACTCGTATTCGCTGAGCAGCTCGCGCACCTCGAGCTCGACCAGCTCGAGAATCTCCTCGTCGTCCACCGCGTCCGCCTTGTTGAGGGCGACGACGATGTTGGGCACGCCGACCTGGCGGGCCAGGAGCACGTGCTCGCGCGTCTGGGGCATGGGCCCGTCGGTGGCGGCCACCACCAGGATGGCGCCGTCCATCTGGGCCGCGCCGGTGATCATGTTCTTGATGTAGTCGGCGTGGCCGGGACAGTCGACGTGGGCGTAGTGACGGTTCTCCGTCTGGTATTCCACGTGGGCAATGGCGATGGTGATGCCCCGGGCCTTCTCCTCCGGCGCCTTGTCGATCTGGTCGAAGGGCGTGAAGGTGACCGTCGGGTCCTTTTCGGCCAGGACCTTGGTGATCGCCGCGGTGAGCGTCGTCTTGCCATGGTCGATGTGCCCGATGGTTCCGATGTTCAGGTGGGGCTTGTTGCGCTCAAACTTCTGCTTGGCCATAGAAGTACCCCTGGCTCCTTCACGAGTGACTTTTACTCACCGCGGACCCGAGCGATGATCTCCCGCGAGATCGACTCGGGAATCTGCTGATAGGAGTGGAACTGCATCGTGTACGTCGCGCGACCCTGGGTCCGCGAACGAAGGTCGGTAGCATACCCGAACATCTCTGCCAGCGGCACCTGTGCCCTCACCACCTGTGAGTTGCCGCGCGGCTCCATCCCGCCCACTTTCCCCCGGCGCGAGGACAGGTCGCCGATGACGTCCCCCATGTACTCCTCGGGGGTGACCACCTCGACCGCCATGATGGGCTCCAGGAGCGCCGGCTTGGCCTTGCGGGCGGCCTCCTTCAGGGCCATGGAACCCGCGATCTTGAACGCCATCTCCGACGAGTCGACGTCGTGGTAGGAGCCGAAGGTGAGGACGGCCCGGACGTCGACCATGGGATACCCGGCCAGGACCCCTGACTCCAGGGCCTCCTGCATGCCGGCGTCGACGGCGGGGATGTACTCCCGGGGGATGACCCCGCCGGTGATCTTGTCCACGAACTCGTAGCCGCCGCCGGGACCGGTGGGCTCCAGGTCGATGACGACGTGGCCGTACTGGCCCCGGCCGCCGGTCTGGCGGATGTAGCGCTGCTCCACGTGCCGGACGGGCTCCGTGATCGTCTCCCGGTACGCCACCTGGGGCTTCCCGACGTTGGCGGCCACGGAGAACTCCCGCATCATGCGGTCGACCAGGACCTCGAGGTGCAGCTCCCCCATGCCCCAGATGATGGTCTGGCCGGTGTCCTCGTCGGTGCGGACCTGGAAGGTGGGGTCCTCCTCCTGGAGGGAGTAGAGGGCCTTGCCCAGCTTGTCCTGGTCGGCCTTCGTCTTGGGCTCGATGGCCACCGAGATCACGGGCTCGGGGAACTCCATCCGCTCCAGGATGATGGGCCGGTTGGGGTCGCAGAGGGTGTCACCGGTGGTGGTGAACTTGTGGCCGACGGCGGCCACGATGTCCCCGGCGAAGACCGCCGGCTTGTCCTCCCGGTGGTTGGCGTGCATCTGGAGGAGGCGGCCCACCCGCTCCTTGCGGTCCTTCACGCTGTTGAGCACCGCGCTCCCCTGGGGCAGGGTCCCCGAGTAGACGCGGAAGTAGGTGAGCTTGCCCACGTAGGGGTCGCTCATGATCTTGAAGGCGAGCGCGGCGAAGGGGGCGTCGTCGTCCGGGGGCCGCTCCAGCTCCTCGAGGCCCTTCACGTCGCTGCCGGACACGGGGGGGACGTCGAGGGGGGAGGGGAGGTAGTCGATCACCGCGTCCAGCAGGGGCTGGACCCCCTTGTTCTTGAAGGCGGAGCCGCACAGCACGGGGACGAGCTGGTTGGCGATGGTCCCGTTGCGCAGTGCCCGGCGCAGGTCGTCGGCCGTGATCTCCTCGTCGGCCAGGTACTTCTCCAGGACGGTGTCGTCGTGGTGGGAGACGACGTCGACGAGCTGGTGGCGCCAGTGGGCGGCGTCGCCGGCCAAATCGTCGGGGATGTCGGTGGACTCCCACCGCTCCCCCATCCCCTCTTCCCAGACCAGGGCCTTCATGCCGAGTAGGTCGATGACCCCCCGGAACAGGCCCTCGGCGCCGATGGGGAGCTGCACGACGGCGGGAACGGCGTCGAGGCGGTCCCGGATCATGGTCACGGCCCGGTGGAAGTCGGCCCCGATGCGGTCCATCTTGTTGACGAAGCAGATCCGGGGGACGCCGTACTTGTTGGCCTGGCGCCACACCGTCTCGGTCTGCGGCTCCACGCCGGCCACGGCGTCGAAGACGGCCACCGCCCCGTCCAGCACGCGCAGCGACCGCTCCACCTCGATGGTGAAGTCGACGTGACCGGGCGTGTCGATGAGGTTGATCCAGCAGTCCTTCCACTTGGCCGTGGTGGCCGCCGAGGTAATGGTGATGCCCCGCTCCTGCTCCTGGGCCATCCAGTCCATGACGGCGGCGCCCTCGTGCACCTCGCCGATCTTGTAGGTCTTGCCCGTGTAGTAGAGGACACGCTCCGTGGTGGTGGTCTTGCCCGCGTCGATGTGGGCCATGATCCCGATGTTGCGGGTCCTGGCCAGGGGGAACTCCCGGATCAGGGGGGTTCCCTTCTTCTGCTGCTGCACCGACTTCGGTTCTGCGGACATCTGCTTCTTTCTCTGGGCAAGGTTCGGCCGGGCGAAGCGCCCGGCCGGTGGTGGCGGTCCGTGCCGCCTGCGGGTCAGACCCCGGCTACCGGCTCGCTTCCACCCCCCTCGTCGTGCTGGTTCGGTTCAACGTCGCGTTGTTTCCAATCTCGGAGACCTCACCACCTGTAGTGCGCGAACGCCTTGTTGGACTCGGCCATCTTGTGGAGGTCGTCCCGGCGCTTGACCGAGGCGCCCACGCCGTTGGCGGCGTCCATGAGCTCGGCCGCCAGGCGCTGCGCCATCGTCTTCTCCCGGCGCTGGCGGGAGAACCCGATGATCCAGCGGATGGCCAGCGTGGTCGAGCGCCGGGGCCGGACCTCGACGGGCACCTGGTAGGTGGCGCCACCGACGCGGCGGCTGCGCACCTCCAGGGCGGGCTTGACGTTGTCGAGGGCCCGCTTGAGCGTGGCCAGGGCGTCGCCGCCCGTCTTCTGCTCCATCTCTTCCAGCGCGTCGTAGACGATCCGTTCCGCCAGCGACCGCTTCCCCCGCAGGAGCACCTTGTTCACCAGCTGGGTGACGAGGACGGAGCGGTGGATGGGGTCGGGCATGAGGTCTCGGCGCGGGGCGGGGCCTTTGCGGGGCATCAGCTCTCCCTCTTGGCGCCGTAGCGGCTCCGAGCCTGCTTGCGGTTCCGCACGCCGCTGGCGTCGAGCGTTCCCCGGATGACCTTGTAGCGCACACCCGGGAGGTCCTTCACCCGGCCGCCACGGACGAGCACGATGGAGTGCTCCTGGAGGTTGTGGCCGATGCCGGGGATGTAGGCCGTGACCTCGATGCCGCTGGTGAGCCGGACGCGGGCCACCTTGCGCAGGGCGGAGTTCGGCTTCTTGGGAGTCGTCGTGTAGACGCGGGTGCAGACTCCCCGGCGCTGGGGGGCGCCCTTCAGGGCGGCCGTCTTCGTCTTCTCCGGCTTCGACTGGCGGCCCTTGCGGACCAGCTGCTCGATGGTGGGCCCTGCGCTCCTCGTCACGGGTGTTGACAGAACGGAACACGATAGCTGAGCCAGTGGCCTTCCCGGTAACGAGATGCGGGCCCGGGCCCGGGCGTTTGTGAAAGAAAACAGTAAGTCTCTACCATCGCTCGCCGAGGGGGGAGGGCGACGCCGGTGCACGTGAGCAGGCTCGGACAGGTCATCGAGACCCACGGCGACGCCCTCTACGACTTCGCCCTGGCCGTGACCGGCGACCCGGAGGCGGCCGCCGCCGTCGTGGCCGAGGCCGTTCCCGGGGCGGTGGCCACCCACGGTGCCCGGATCACCAGGGCCACTCTGCTCGGCTGGGTGCTGGCGGCGGCCGTCCCTCACGCCCCCGCCACCGCCGTGCTGGCCGAGGACCTGCTGGAGCCGGGGGCGGGGTCACCGGACGAGCTGCAGCGGGTGTGCCGGGAGGCGACCCGGGTGCTCGACGCCCGGGACCGCGGCATCCTCGACCTCACCCTGCGGCAGGGGTTGGAGGGCGAGGCCCTGGGGGAGGCACTGGGGATCGGCGCCGGCCAGGTGTCGGCCACCACCCGCTCGGCGGTGGAGACGGCTGAGCATCTGGTGGGGGCCGTGCTCCTGTCGCGGCTCGCCCAGGAGGACTGCCCGGGACTGGCGGCGGCGCTGGGACAGCTCGCCCCGGGGACCGGAGCCGAGCGTCTGGCCGACGTGGTGGTCGGCCACGAGGAGGAGTGCCCGGCCTGCGGCGACCGCCGCCGGGCCCTGGTTCCCGTCACCTCACTCCTGGCCGCCGTCCCGCCGACCCCGGCGCCGCCGGAGATGATGCGGACGCCGCCCCTGCCCCCGGGGCCGGAGCCCCATCCCGAACCGCGCCGGCGCTGGCAGCCCGGGCTGGCGGTCGGCGCGCTGGCCGGCGTCGTCCTCCTCGTGCTGGCGGTCCTCACCCTCACCCGCCACGACCGGTCGGACGACGGGGGCGGCGGCACCCCCCGGGGACGGCTGGAAGCGCCCCGCCAGGCGCTGGAGATCTCCGCCACCGTGGCCAGCGCCACCCTCGACCTGGCCAATCCGGGTACCGGGGTCCTCGACTTCACCGCCCGTCCGGGAGCCTCCTGGCTGCGGGTGGAGCCCGCCCAGGGGCAGTTGGCCCCGGGGGGCCGGGCCCGTCTCACCGTGGCGCTCGACCGGGACCGGGCCCCGGAGGGGGAGGCGGCGAGCGAGATCCGCATCCGGTCGACGGGAGGCTCCACGGTCATCCCGGTGCAGGCGGCCGTGGAACGGGTGCCCGGCCTGTCCGGCCTGACCGTCACCCCGGAGGCCGTGGCCCGCCTCGGCTGTCCCGGCGCTGACCCCGCGGTGGTCCGGGTCAGCGTGGTGGAGGAGTCGGGGATCGATCGCGTCGAGCTCCACCGGCGGCAGGGCAACGAGGCCGAAACGGTGAGCGCCATGCTCCGGGAGGGTGAGTCCTGGTCGGCCGCCTTCGGGCCCTTCCCCTCCGCCGGCGACATCCGGTGGTGGGTGACGGCCGTCGACATCCGGGGCAACGCCGCCAGCTCGCCACCCGAGGTGCTCGCCGTCGCCGACTGCTAGTACTCCGGCGTGAACATCTCGGAGTTCCAGGATCTGATGGAGCGCACCTACGGGGAGCGAGACCGGGCCCGGGGCCGGGACGCCACCGTGGCCTGGCTGGCGGAGGAACTGGGCGAGCTGGCCCGGGCCGTCCGCAAGGGGAACGCCGCCGAGCAGCTCCATGAGCTGGGTGACGTCCTGGCCTGGCTCGCCTCCCTGGCCGCCCAGCTCGGGCTCAGCCTGG
>JBIOYN010000317.1:0-4791 GCA_044870155.1 Acidimicrobiia bacterium
CCTACCCCACCCCCGGCCGTGTCCCCAGAGGGCCCTCTGGTTCGCGTCCCCCTGTCCCGCCTGTGCCTGGCCCGCTCCGGCGACAAGGGCGACACCGCCAACGTCGGCGTGCTGGCCCGCAGCCCCGCCATTTACGCCTGGATGCTCGACCATGTCACCCCCGACTTCGTGAAGGCCCGCTTCGGGGAGATGGTCAAGGGCGCCGTGGAACGCTCCGAGATCCCCAACCTTCTGGCGGTCAACTTCCTCCTCCACGAGAGCCTGGGGGGCGGCGGGACCTTGTCGCTGCTGGTCGACGCCCAGGGCAAGACCTACGCCCAGTACCTGCTGGCCGGCCCCGTGGAGGTGCCCGAAGCGCTGCTCGACGGGCTGGAGTAGACCCGACCCCATGGATGTCCTGGCCCGGATCCGGGAGCGGGCCCGGGCCGCCCCCCGGCGGATCGTGCTGCCCGAGATGTGGGACCCCCGGGTGCGGGAGGCGACCGTGATCCTGGCCCGGGAGGGGCTGGCCGAGCCGGTCATGGCCGGGGAGCGGCTCCTGGCCGCCCGCCGGGCCGACCTGGCCGAGCGCTACCGGATCCGGCGGGCGGCGGCCGGCCGGGAAATCGACGCCGCCGAAGCGGCCGTGGCGGTGGAGGACCCGCTGCTGTGCGGCGCCCTCCTGGTCGACGCCGGCGAGGCCGACGGCTGCGTGGCCGGCGCCGCCTCCACCACCGCCGCCACCGTGCGGGCCGCCCTCCTCGGCATCGGGCCCGACCCCGAGGTGGGCCTGGTGTCGAGCTTCTTCATCATGGCCTTCCCGGCCACGGCGACCACCCCGGCCCGCTGCCTGGTCTTCGCCGACTGCGCCGTCATCCCCGACCCCACCGCCGAACAGCTGGCGGACATCGCCCTGGCCTCCGCCCGCAGTGCGGCGGTGTTCCTGGAGGCGGAGCCCAAGGTGGCGCTGCTCAGCTTCTCCACCAAGGGCAGCGCCAACCATCCCATGGCCGACAAGGTGGCCCGGGCCGCCGCCCTGGTCAGCGAGCGCCGCCCGGACCTCTGCGTCGACGGCGAGCTGCAGGTCGACGCCGCCCTCGTCCCCGAGGTGGCGGCGGGCAAGGCGCCGGGGAGCCCGGTGGCGGGCGGGGCCAACGTGCTCGTGTTTCCCGATCTCGACGCCGGCAACATCGCCTACAAGGTGGCCCATCGCCTGGGAGGGGCCGCCGCCGTCGGCCCCGTCCTCCAGGGTCTGGCCAAGCCCATGAACGACCTGTCCCGGGGATGCTCGGTCGCCGACGTGGTCGACGTGGCGTGCATAACCGTCCTCCAGACCTCGGCGTAGGCTTGAGAGGTGGCCCGTCCCACCGCCGCCGACCACGACGAGAAGGCCGCGGCCGTCTTGTCGGCCGCCGGCCGGGTATTCGCGGAGCGGGGCTACGAAGGGGCCACCATGGCCGACGTGGCCCGGGAGGCGGGATTCTCCAAGGCCGGCGTGTACCACTACTTCGCCTCCAAGGAGCATCTTCTCCACGGCCTGCTGCGGCTCTCGCTGGAGCAGGTGCTGGGGGATCTGTGCAAGGCCGACCCTGGCCCGGGGGTTCCCGTCCGGGTGGCGGCCCTGTTCGAGACCTACCTGCGGTCCTTCACCACCCACCTGCGGGTCATCACCCCCCTGCTGCTGCGCCTGGAGCTCCTCCGGCCGCCGTGGCGGGAGGAGGTCAAGGCCCTGGAACGCCGCATCGTGGACCGCATGGCCGAGGCCATCGGGGAGTACGACCCGTCGCTGTCCCCCCGCACCCTGGCCTTCCTGGCCCTGGGGGCGGCCAACTGGACGTATTACTGGTACGACCCTGAGGGCGACGTCCCCGTCGACGAGCTGGCCCGCGGCGCCGCCGTCCTCTTCGCCGGCGCCTTCACCGACTAGGGAGCGGGCGCCGGAGGCCAGAGCTCCGGCGGCGGGGGATCGGGCGGCGGCGGAGCAGGCGCCGGGGACTCGGGGCGGGCCTGGCGGTTGAGCCACACCAGGGCGCTGCCCAGGCTGGCGACCAGGGCCCACACCAGGGCCAGGCCCACGGTTCCACCCACCGAGGGCCGGGCCACGGCGGAGCGCAGGATCTCGACCTCGTCGCCCCGGGCGCCGCCGGCGACGGCCAGCGGAGCCAGGATGGAGCCGAGCCAGGCGGCGGCCACGAACCCGCCGGAGACGGCGAAGGCCACGCGCATGGCTTCCTGCTCCCCCGGCGGCCGGGAAGCGGCCAGTGCCCGCCACGTCGTGGCCGCCACCACCGCCGGTGCCAGCAGCAGCGCCGGGAACACGTAGAGGGGGGCGGGACCCGAACCTTCGTCGGGCGGGAAGTCGAAGTGGAACAGGCTGAGGGCCCGGTCGCCCCGGCGCACGTCGAAGGGGAGGTCCACGAGCGCGGCGGTGGTGTCGACGCTGGCCCCGGAGGCCACGGCCGCCCCGGCCACACCGGCGTTGACCACCACGGCCGGCGCCGCCTCGACGACCAGCACCCGCTCGGCGGTGCCGGCGGCGGCCACCACGGCGGCCACGGCCAGCGCCCCGCCGATGACCACCGCCACCACACCCCACGCCAACCCACCTCGGAGGACCAACCGGCCCCAGGTCCGGGCCCAGGCCTCCACCCGCCGGCCGGCCTCGAACGACTGCCCCAGCGACGGGCCGCACTTGCGGAGGAGGACGGCGCCGAGAACCAGCACCAGCATCACCAGCCAGAACCCCGCCTCGCCCGCCCCCGCGTCCGCCGACACCCGGAAGCCGCCGTCACCGAAGCGACCCTCGGGCCGAGCGGTACCGGCCAGGCCCCCGGCAATGCCGAACCCGGTGGCGAGGAGGAGGGCCACCTTGGCCACGAAGGCCCGGCCCGCGGCCGGGCCCCGGGTGCGGGAGAGCCCGAAGCGCAGCCCCCGCCAGGTCACGTATCCGGGAACGGCCATCCAGCTGACGAGCAGGGCGGAACCGGCCAGGAAGACACCGTCGCTGGCGTTGTTGACGACCGTCACGGTGTCACCGCCGAGGGCGACGAACGGCAGGTAGGCGCCGGCGATGGCGCCCAGGCCGATCCCCTCGGCACCCAGAGCGGTGAACCCCAGGAGAGCGCCGTGCAGCCCACCGGCGGCGAAGAGGGCGAGCAGGCAGCCGAAGGCGCACACGGCGGCCACGGTCCAGTCGGCCCCCAACCACGGCGGCACCGTGAAGGGGACCACCGGCCGGCCCGGGGGGGCCACCGGCGGCTCCCCGTCGGGGGGAGCGACGGTGGGGGCCGCCACCGGCGCCCCGCAGCCGGGGCAGAACCGGGCCGAATCGGGTAGCCGGGCCCCGCACCCCGGACAGAAGCTCATCGGCGGGCGATCCTAGGCGGGCGGGGTCACCCTCGGGCGACGACCTGCGCCTCGTCGAACACCTTCTGCAGCTCGGCGCGCAGCTGGTCGGTGAGGGCGGTCAGCGCCCCCCGGCGCACGGGGCCGTCTCGGGCTGGGGGGTCGATCGGCTCGCCCACCACGATCGCCACCCGCTTCAGCTTGGGGACCTTGCGCCCCCGGGCCAGGATCTCCTCGCTCCCCCCGATTCCCACGGGGACGATCGTCACCCCGCAGCGGGCGGCCACGTAGGCGACCCCGTCGTGGAGATCCTCGATGATCGGTCCGGACCGGCGGGTCCCCTCGGGGAAGACGACCACCGGCTCGCCGCCCTCGAGGGCGGCCACCGAGGTGCGGACGGCGGAGCGATCGGTGGTCCCCCGCTCGACCGGGAACCCCCCCAGGGCGTAGAAGAGCTTGGCCAGCCGGGGCCGGCGGAAGATCTCGGCCTTGCCCATGAACCGCATGCGCTTGCGCACCAGGGCGGCCATGAAGAAAGCGTCGAGGACGGACCGGTGCGACGGAGCGAGGATGTAGGGCCCCCGCTCGGGGAGCCGGTCGGCGGAGACGACCCGGGGGCGCCACAGCACCCGGACGATCGCCTCCACCGGCCAACGCATACAGCCGTACAACAGGAGTTCGGAACGCCGGGGCGCGCTCAGGACGCCACCACCGCCCGGTAGTGGCCCATCACCTCGGACACCACCTCGTCGACGGAGCGTCCCGTGGTGTCGACGACGACGGCGTCGACGGCGACGGCGAGGGGGGCCACGGCCCGGCCGGAGTCGAATTCGTCGCGCCGGCGCAGGTCGTCCCGGGTCGCCTCCAGGCCGGCGAGGTTCTCCTGGCTCTGGCGGCGACGGGCCCGCTCGTCCTCCCCGGCCACCAGGTACACCTTGAGGACGGCGTCGGGAGCCACCACCGTGCCGATGTCACGCCCCTCCACCACCCCGCCACCGTGGCGGGCGATCCACTCCCGCTGGCGGGCCACCAGCGCGGCCCGGACCCCGGGCACGGCGGCGACGGCGGAAACGGCGGCCGTCACGTCGGCCCGGCGCAGATCGTCGGTCACGTCGCTCCCGTCGACCCGCACCCGGTCGTCCACCTCGATGCGCACGCCGGCGGCCAGGGCGGACAGGGCGTCAGCGTCACCGGGCGCCAGGCCCCGGGTCAGCGCCCACAACGTCAGGGCCCGGTACATGGCACCGGTCTCGAGCACGGGAAGGCCGAGCGCGGCACCCACCGCCCGGGCCACCGTCGACTTGCCCGATCCCGATGGCCCGTCGATGGCGAGAACGTTCATCCCCCCGCCCGCGGTCATCACCCCACCCGCCCCGCCGTCATCGCGCCCCCCGCCCACCCGTCATCACGCCCCCCGCCCACCCGTGGCCAGTTCCAGATGCTGGGCGAAGCTGGGATACGACGAGG
>JBIOYN010000318.1:0-7981 GCA_044870155.1 Acidimicrobiia bacterium
CTGGCCGGTGAGCTGGTCCGGTTGGTGCCGGCCTGGCGGAGCAGATCCTCGGGTGAGCACGACCTGACGTAGGCGGCGAGCGCTTCAGTGAAGGGTGCGTAGGGAACCCCGAGCTCCTCGTCGCACCGGCCGTAGAGGACGACGGCCCCTTCTCCGTGAACGGTGCGGGCCATTTCGGCTACGAGACGGGTCTTGCCCACACCGGGCTCACCGCCCATCAGGAGGACCTGGCGGTGGCCGGCCAGCGCCTCCTTCCAGGCCCGGGTCAGGACCTCACGTTCCTCGCTGCGCCCCACAAAGGTGAAGGCCCCGGCCACGTCCAGACCGGGGGGGATGGGCGGCCGGTGGTCCGTCTCCGGTGCCCAATCGACCTCGACGGCGGCGACGGGCCCGTCAAGGCCTTTCAGCTCCAGGTCACCCAACGAGGTGAAGCGGTGCCCGCCGCGCGATCCGGCCAGGGCCCGGACGACGTCGGAGGCGTAGATCCGGCCTCCGGGAGCGGCGGCGCACAGCCGGGCCGCCTCGACGACGGGGGTGCCGAAGCAGTCTCCGTCCTCCACGACCACGTCGCCGGCGGCCAGGCCGACCCGCACCTCGAGCCTCGATCCCGGATCCGACCGCCGGTTGTTGCGGTCCAGCACCCGCTGCACCGCCACGGCGGCGGCCAGCGCGTCGGCGGCGCCGGAGAACTCGGCCATGAAGCCGTCGCCCAGGCCCTTGACCACCCGGCCGCGATGGGTTTCGACAGCTTCCCGCACCAGGGCGTCGTGCCGCCGGCGCAGCGCCTCGGCAGCGTCCTCTCCCAGGCGCCCCCGCAGGGCGGTGGACCCCACGAGGTCGGTGAAGACGATGGTTGCTGTGGACGCGCCCCCGTCCGCTTCCATGCCGGAATGGTACGGGCGCCGCCGGACGTCAGCCCTGCGGTGGCGCCGCCAGCCGGCGCTCTACGCCGATCATCGAGTCCCGGGTGACGAGGGCGGCGAGGGCGTCCTCCGAGAGACCGGCGGTTCCCTCCGGACGCTGCGGCAGCACCAGGTAGCGGACTTCGGCGCTCGAGTCCCAGACCCGGATCTCGACGTCGTCGGGAATCACGGTGCCCATCTCGGCCAGCAGCACCCGGGGTTCGCGGACGGCCCGGGAGCGGTAGGCGGGCTCCTTGTACCACCTCGGCGGCAGGCCCAGCGTGGGCCACGGGTAGCACGAGCACAGCGTGCACACGACGAGGTTGTGGACCTCGGGGGTGTTCTCCACGACGACCATGTTGTCCCCCTCGGCACCGCCGAACCCCAGCTCGGCGATGGCGTCCGAGGCGCCGGCCAGCAGCCGTTCCCGGTAGGCCGGGTCGACCCACGCCCGGGCCACGACGCGGGCGCCGTTGCGGGGCCCGAGGTCGGCCTCGAAGTGGGCGACGACGGCGTCCACCTTCTCGACGTCGAGGAGCCCCTTCTCGACCAGGATGGCTTCGAGCGCCGCCACCCGCGCCGCCACCGGAGCGACCGGCCTCACCTCCGTCATCCGTCCTCCTCGAGGTAGCACTCCCAGAGGTCCACGTGGACCACCTCGCCCCCGCCGCCGCCGTCGCCCCACAGCTCGGTGGATGCGAACCGCACGGAGTAGGTGGGGTTCTTCACGTACCCGCCCCCGTGGGCCTCGATGTCGGGCACGTTGAACACACCGTCGACCCGGACGACGACCCCCCCTTTGCCCTGCACGTACCGGGGGGCGCGCGTGTGGCCCAGCGGATGCCACTCCCGGACGCGAACCCGGTCGCCCACCGAGAACCTGGCTTCCGCCCGGTCCCCGCCCCCGGTTGCGGGCGGGCCCCCGCGGTCCGGGCGGGAGAGCGGGAACCGCCCGCCGGCCCGCTGCTCGAGCTCCTCTTGGGTGACGGCGCCCGCCTCCACCAGCAGCGTCGTCACACCGGTCAACCAGTGCTCGTAGTAGGGCGAGCCCAGGTAGTGCGCCGGGTCCATGCGCTCGATGCTGTGCCGGAACATCCCGCCGTTGGCCCGGGCGACCCGCAGGCCGCCCATCATCAGCCGGAGAGCGCCCCGCTCCCACTCCTCGGCGAAGTAGGGCTCCTCCGGCGAGTGGTCGACCGGGCCGAATCCGGCGGTCCCACCCAGGTCGTGCACGCCATCCACCACCGCATCTTGGCACGGTGGGCTGCCCGCTCACTTCCGGAAGAACGACTCGGCGAACCAGAAGTCGGCCTTGACGCGCACCCGGGTGATGGGACTGGTCACACAGTCGCCTTCGATCGGGGTGACCTTGAACGTCCCTCTCACGCCCTCGCCGCTGAACTCCCCCGAGACAAACCCCGGATTGGCCGTGAGGTCGCCGATGGTGAACCCGTACGGAGCGGTGAGCTCCACGTTGCCGTCCGTCGTCGGGACGTTGGCGAAGAACACACCATCCCCCTCGCCGCCGCCCTGGCAGCTGTCGGGGTCCTTGGTGCCGTAACGACCGGGCTTTTCTCCGTACGACCCGACTCCGGTCGGCGTCCTGCCGTTGATCGCGCCCTCACACTCCATGGTCCTGACGGTGGCCACGCCGAAGGAGCCCGAGCTGCCGTGAATTGAGAACCCGGGTGCCAGGGTGACCTCGTGGATGTTGGCGCAATGCACCTCTTCAGCTGCCCGGGCGTGGGTGGCCGGAGCCATCAACATCACCAGGGCGGGAACGATGAGGAACGACTTCACCCGCATCACGGCCTCCCTCTCAGCATGTGGTGCTCATGTTGGACGGGAGGGATTTCACGGACGTGAAGCGCCCGTGACACGCGACCTGGCAGGGTCACCAGGCGACTCCTACGATTCCCCAGGACAAGAGTGGTTCGGGGGAGAGCGTGGCGCTGGAATACCGGATTCTCGGCGCTCTCGAGGTGGTTCGCGACGGTCAGATCCTCCGCCTCGAGCGCCCTCGGGAACGCGCCCTGCTGGCCCTGCTCGTCCTCTCCGCCAACCGGGTCGTCCCCACTGACGCCCTGGCTGAGGACCTCTGGGGCGGGGCGCCGCCGCCCAGCGCCGCCAACACCCTCCGGGTCTACATCTCCCGCCTGCGCCAGGCCTTGGGCGACGCCGGGGAGACGCTGTGGACCCGGGCACCGGGCTATCTGTTGCGGGTGGACGACGGCGCCGTCGACGCCCAGCGATTCGAAGCGCTCTGCGCCGACGGCCGCCGGCTGGCCGGCGCCGGTGACCAGACCGGGGCGGCCGGCGTGCTGCGGGAGGCGCTCGGGCTGTGGCGGGGTCCGGCCCTGGCCGAGGTGGCCGACGCCCCACTGGCCCGGGCGGCGGCGACCCGCCTGGAGGAAGCCCGCCTCGTGGCGCTGGAGGACCGCATCGAGGCCGACCTGGCGGCCGGCGACCACCGGCTCGTCACCGGTGAGCTGGAGCAGCTCACCGGGGCCAACCCGCTGCGGGAACGGCTGTGGGCGCTGCGGATGCTCGCCCTCTACCACTCCGGGCGCCACGCCGAGGCGCTGCGGGCCTACCAGGACCTGCGCCACCTCCTGGCCGAGGAGCTCGGGCTCGAGCCCGGCGAGGCCGTCCGCGAGCTGGAGGCCAGGATCCTGCGCCACGATCCGGCCCTGGACGGCAGGCCGCCGGGGCCGCCCGGATCCCAGGCCGGCGTCCCGTCGCTGCCGGCGCCGGAGCCGGCGTCCCGGCGCGCCGTCGAGCGCAAGCAGGTCACCGTCCTCTTCGCCGACGTGGCCGACTCGATGCATCTCACCGCCACCATGGACCTGGAGGAGTGGGGCGACCTCATGGGCCGGTTCTTCGCCATCCTGCGCGACGGGGTGACCCGCTTCGACGGCCATGTCGACAAGTTCACCGGCGACGGGGTCATGGCCCTCTTCGGGGCGCCCGTCGCCTACGAGGACCATGCCCGGCAGGCGTGCGCGGCGGCACTCCACCTCCGCGAGGAGCTGGCCCGCTACCGCCGCCAGCTGGAGGACGAGCGCGGCATCAGCTTCATGGTGCGGATCGGGCTCAACTCCGGCGAGGTGGTGGCCGGGCCTCTGGACGACGACCAGAACGTCGAGTACACGGCGGTGGGCACCACCGTCGGCCTGGCCCAGCGGATGGAGCAGCTGGCCGAGCCGGGCTCGGTGTGCGTCACCGCCGCCACCGCCGCCCTGGTGGAGGGGTACTTCGAGCTGCGCGACCTGGGCCCGATGCAGCCCAAGGGCAGCGGCGAGCCCGTGCCCGTCTACGAGCTCGTCAGCCGGGGCGCGCTGCGCACGCCGCTCGAGGTGGCGGCCGCCCGGGGACTGTCGCGCTTCGTCGGCCGGGAGGCGGAGATGGCGGCGCTGGAGGGTGCCTTCGCCCGGGCCTCCCAGGGCAACGGTCAGGTCGTGGGCGTGGTAGCGGGGCCGGGCGTGGGCAAGAGCCGCCTGTGTCACGAGTTCGCCGAGTCGTGCCGGGCCCGGGGAGTGGAGGTGTTCAGCGCCCACGCTCTGGCCCACGCCTCGTCGGTGCCCTTCATGCCCACGCTGGAGATCCTGCGGGCCATGTTCGGGGTGAAAGAAGGAGACGACCAGGCGTCGGCTCGGGCCGCCATCGAGCGGACCGTCCTCGAGCTCGACGGCTCGCTGGCCGACGCCCTTCCCCTCCTGTCCGACTTCCTCGGGGTTCCCGACCCCGAGCGCCCCGTGCCGGCGATGGACCCCGAGGCCCGCCAGCGCCAGCTCTTCGGGGCGCTCAACCGGTTGCGGCGGGCCCGCAGCGACCGGGGCGTGTTCGTCGTCGTGGTCGAGGACCTGCACTGGCTCGACCCGGGAAGTGAGGCGTTCCTGGAGAACGTGGTCAACGCCGCGCCCGGCACCCGCCTGCTGGTGGTCACGACGTTCCGGCCCGAGTACCGCGCTCCCTGGGCCCACCGGTCGCATTACGGACAGCTCCCGCTGTCACCGCTGGCCGAGGAGGCCAGCAGCGCGCTGCTCGACGATCTCCTCGGCCCCCACCCCTCGCTCGACGGGATGGCCGAGCTGGTGCGGGAGCGGTGCGGCGGCAATCCGTTCTTCATCCAGGAGGTGGTCCAGAGCCTGGTGGAGGACGGCAGCCTCGTCGGCGATCGCGGCACCTACGAGCTGGTCCAGACCATCGCCGATGTCCGCATCCCGGCGACGGTCCAGGCCGTCCTCGCCGCCCGTGTCGACCGCCTGGGTGAGCGGGACAAGGCCCTCCTGCAGACGGCGTCCGTCATCGGCCGGCAGTTCTCCGGGCCGCTGGCCGGACGGGTGGCCGGCCTGGCCGCCCACGAGCTGGAGGCGGCACTGCGCTCGCTGGTGGAAGGCGAATTCGTCTACGAGACCGCCACCTATCCCGATGAGGAGTATGCCTTCAAGCACGCCCTCACCGAGGAGGTGGCCTACCGGTCCCAGCTGGGCAGGCACCGGGCCCGGACCCACGCCGCCGTGGCCCGGGCGCTGGCCGAGACCGGCGCCGACCGGCTCGACGAGCGGGCGTCGCTCATCGCCCACCATCACGAGCTCGGCGGCGAGCTGCTCGAAGCCGCCCGCTGGAACGCCCGCGCCGCAGCCTGGGCGGGCAGCAGCCATCCGGTGGAGGCCGCCCGCCACTGGCGCCGGGTGCGGGCGCTCACCGACCGGACGGAGCCGTCGGACGAGACCAGGGAGCTGGGCATGGAGGCCCGCTGGCAGCTGCTCGGCTGCCACTTCCGCCTCGGCGCCGCCAGCGAGGATGGAGGTGTCCGCTACGAGGACGAAGCGGCCCAGGTGTTCCACGAGGCCGAGGCGTTGGCAGCCGCCGCCGGCCGGCCGGACCACCAGGTCATCACCCTCATGGTCTACAGCGCCGTTCAGAACCTGGGCGACGCTGCCGTCGCCGGTTACGAGAGCAGCCTGGAAGCAGCCCGGGTGGCCGACACCACCGGCGACCGGGTCCTTCGGGCCATCTCCCGGGGCACCCTCGACTGGGCGCTGTTCGTCCTCGGGCGCGTCCGCGAAGCCGCCGAGGTGACGCGCCAGATGGCGGACCTGTTCGGCGAGGACCGTGCCATGGCCCGGGGGATCATCTTCACGTCGTTCTACGCCTACTGCCAGATGCACCTCGGGCAGATGGGGCCGCACTGCGGCCGGCTCGACGAGGGCCTCGTCGCCCTGGATCGGGCCGTCGAGATCGCAGGCGAAGAAGGCGACTTCGAGGTCCAAGCCTGGGCCCGGCGCCACTGGGCGATCTTCGCCGACTGGGCTGGCGCCGACCCGGAAGCCGGCGCCGCCCATGCACTCGAGGCGCTGAGGTGGGCCGAGGAGTCAGGCGGAGCGTGGTCGCGGATCTACGTCAGTGAGGGCGGGGCCAGCAGCTACGCCCAGCGCGGCGCATGGTCCCGCGCCATCGAGGTGGTGGATGAAGCCCTGGCCATCGCCCGTGACCGGCGCATCGCCCACGCCAACGTGCCCCTGCTCCTCTCCATCCGGGCCCGGGCGCTGCTCGGCCATGGCGACGTCGCCGGCGCCCGGTCCTGCGCCGGGGAAGCCGTCGAGAAGGCGGTGCGGGTCGGGACCCGCTTCTACGAGGCCCAGGCCCGCCACCAGCTGGGGCGG
Organism: Acidimicrobiia bacterium; assembly: GCA_044870155.1. Taxonomy (GTDB): domain Bacteria; phylum Actinomycetota; class Acidimicrobiia; order IMCC26256; family BP-133; genus CAWBJP01. Next base: position 6,572 of record JBIOYN010000318.1, read on the forward strand.
GCGCTCCTCGCCGCCGGCGATTCCGGGGCGGCTCGAGCCGAGCTCGACCAGGCCCTGGCCATCGTGGAGACGCTCGGCATCTCCGCCTACGCGCCCCAGATCCACCGCCAGCTCGCCGACGCCGCTCGGGCCTCGGGCGACAAGGACGGCGCAGAACGGGAGCTGCGCACCGCCCACCGCCTGTTCCTGGAGGCGGGCGCCCCCGCCCGGGCGGAGGAGGTGCTCGCCCTCACCGGCCCCTACTAGTGCCGGCCCGGCTCCCAGACGTCGAGGACGTCGGCCACGGGCACGAAGGTGTCGGAGCCGCCGGCGAAGACCCACACGGTGGAGGTCCCGGGACGGCCGGCGGAGATCAGCTGGCAGTCGTCGATGCGGGCGCCGCCGGACAAAGCGAGCGACACGTGGCGGCCCTCGAGGGAACGAAGTCGTGAGGCGGTGGGCAGAGCGGTCATCTCAAACTCCTTCGCCGTCGTTCCTAAGAGATCGTCGTCGTCCTAAGAAAAGTTAAAGACGGCGGCAGAAACGAGGCGTCGAAATCTGCGCCTTTACCGCGAAGAAGTCGTGAACGGGGCTCAGGCCCTAGGGGCCAGCTTGAAGCGCGAAGTACCAGCGCCGTAGATGAGGTCCCGGCCGCCGGTGCCGGAGCCGGCCAGGCGGAGGACCCCGGGCCCGTCAGCGGTGACCTCGACCACCAGTGGAGCGTCGGGTTCGAGCCCGGCCCGGGCCGTGTCCAGGCGGACGGCCGACAGCCCGCTGAGGTGGACGGCCAGCCGGTTGTCGGCCACCTCGGGCTTCCCGGGGCCGGTGGCGAAGCTGTGGGCGTCGACGGTGCCCCGCTCGGCGCCCTCCGCCACCACCAGGCCCGCCACCCAGTAGGCGTGGTCGTGGATCAGACCCAGGGCGGCGTCGTCGGCGTCGGGGTCGTAGACGAAGGTGACCCGGGACGGATCACGCACGACCCGGGCGGCGCCCAGGAACTCCCCAGCCATGGGTACGTCGTAGCCGGACGCCGGGGGCGTGGCGTGACGGGCGGGGCTGAGCTCCACCAACCGGTAGCGGTAGCCGAGCTGCTCCAGGCCGGCGATGCCGAGCTCCGGCGCCCCCAGGCTCGGCACCCGGGCGCCGGCCAGGGGCACCACCTCGTCTTCGGCCGCCACCACGGTGAGGAGCGGCACGTGGCGGAGGCTGGGCAGCCACGGGGTGGTGAGCGTCGCCGCCCCACCCGAGGGGGCGGCGGGCGGCACCCAGCCGGGACCCGCCCCCGGCGGTGCGGCCACCGTCATGGCCGCCCCCACCAGGTCGGGGTAGAGCGTGGCCAGCCGGTAGGTCCCGTACCCGCCCATGGAGTATCCGGCCAGCGTCACCCGCTGCATGTCCACGTCGTAGTGCCGGAGCACGTCGGACCAGGCC
>JBIOYN010000319.1:0-10388 GCA_044870155.1 Acidimicrobiia bacterium
GCTTCGGTCGTGCCGTCTGCCTGCGGTGCGGCACGTGCTGGGAGCCAGGGCCAGCGGGGCCGGAAACGGTCGACACCCTGGCCTGCCCGGGGTGCCCGGCCCGCCCCGTGTGCGAATCGCGCCCCACCTGGCTGGTCGACGAGCGGACCCGGAACCACGTCCTGGCCGACGGGACCCCGGTCGTCATCCGCCCCCTGCTCTACAGAGACCGCGCCGAGCTCGCCCGCGGCTTCGCCCTCCTCTCCCCCCAGGCCCGCCGGCGGCGCTTCCTGGTGGAGACGGAGGAGCTCTCCCCCAGCGATCTCGAGTACCTGACCAACCTGGACTTCCACCACCACCGGGCCTGGGCCGCCTTCCTGCCCTCCGAGCCCGACATCCCGGGTGTGGGCGTGGCCCGCTGGGTGCGGGATCGTGCGAACCCAGCCGTGGCCGAGGCCGCCGTCACCGTCCTCGACGCCTACCAGGGCCGGGGCATCGGCACGCTCCTGCTCGAGGTGCTGGCCGAGGACGCCGCCGCCCACGGGATCCGCACCCTGGCCGCCTACGTGTGGTGGGACAACGACGTCATCCTCGAACCCCTGCGGGCTATGGGCGCCCGCATCACCGGCGATGAACCCGGCGTGGCACGGGTCGAGGTGGACCTCCCCGGTCCCGGCGCCGCGGCCGGCGACACGAGCCCGGCGGATGAGCGGCCGAGGTTCCCTCAGTGGTTCTGGGACATCTGGCGCCAGGTCCTGCGGGCCAAGTCCGCTTCCAGGACCTGAGGAACCTGCGCCCTGCTCACGGGGCCGAAGGGAGCGGTGATCGTGACCTTCGGCTCTAGGGCGACCCGGGGACCCAGCTCGATAGTGGGACTCATGCCGCCCGCGGCCGACACCCGCCCGGTGCTTTCCGCCACCGGCCTCGACGACGCCGAAGCCGCCCGCCGGCTCGCTGACCAGGGCCCGAACGAGCTGCCCGCCCCGTCTCGCCCGGGGTTCCCGGAGCGGGTCCGGTCCCAGGTGTCCGAACCTCTCTCGTTGCTGCTGGTGGGCGCCGCCACCGTGTCCGGCCTGGTCCTCGGCGAGCCGGCCGACGCCCTCGCCATCCTCGCCATCGTCGTCCTCAACACCACCATCGGGGTGGTGGAGGAGAGCAGGGCGGGCGCCGCCCTGACCGCCCTCCGGGGCCTGGAGTCGCCCCAGAGCCGCGTGCGCCGGGCCGGACGGGTTATGGTCGTCCCCGCCCGGGAGCTGGTCCCGGGCGACGTCGTGCTGGTGACGGCCGGCGACCGGGTGCCCGCTGACCTCGAGTTGCGGGAGGCCGAGCGGCTGGAGGTCGACGAGTCCATCCTGACCGGCGAGTCGCTCCCCGTGTCCAAGCGACCCGGCCCGCCCGGCGCCGCCGGCGACCCCACCGGGGCCCGGCTGCTATCGGGCACGCTGGTCACGGCGGGAACGGGGACCGGGATCGTCACCGCCACCGGGCCCGGGACGGCTCTGGGCCGCATCGCCGGTCAACTCGGGGCCGCCCAACCCCCCACTCCCCTCCAGCGGGAGCTGGCGGGCGCCTCGGGCCGTCTGGGCGTCGCCGCGGTGGTCATCGCCGTCGCCGTCTTCGGGCTCGCCCTCGCCACCGGCGAGGGTGACGACCGTCTCGGACGTGCCTTCCTCTCTGCCGTCGCCCTGGCGGTGGCCGCCGTCCCCGAGGGCCTACCAACGGTTACTGCCGTGGCCCTCGCCCTCGGTGTGCGACGCATGGCTCGGCGGGGGGCCATCGTGCGGCGGCTGACGGCGGTGGAGACCCTGGGCTCCGCCACCGTCCTGGTGGCCGACAAGACGGGAACGTTGACCGAGAACCGGCTCCGACTCGACGGCATCGTCACACCCGGCGGGGACGCCCGGCCCCTCGAGCACGTCACGGGCGCCCTGCGGGAGGCCATCGAGCAGGTCGCCGTCCTGTGCAACGACGCCGGCGGGGAACCCCCGACCGGTGACCCGGTGGACCTGGCCCTGCTGGCTGCCGTGGGCCCGGAGTGGGCGAGCGCCTTGCGGGCGGAGTGGCACAGGGTGGGGACCGTCCCCTTCGACTCGGCTCAGGCGTGCATGCGGACCGTCCACCGGAACGCCACCGGAACCGGCCTGGTCGCCGTGAAGGGCGCGCTGGATGCCGTCCTTCCCGCCTGCGCCCTGGTGGCCGCCCCCGACGGTGGCGACCCCATCCCGCTGGGCGCCGGCCTTCGCGCCGCGCTGCTCGCCCAGGAGGCGGCCCTGGCCGCCACCGGAGCCAAGGTGCTCGCTCTGGCCCGCCGGCTCGCCCCCGAACCGGGTGCCGGAGACGAGGACGCCGACGCCGCCCAGGACCTGACGCTGGTGGCGCTGGCCGCGCTGCGCGACCCGGTCCGGCCCGGGGCGTCCACTTCCGTGACCGCCATCCGCGCCGCCGGGATGCGCCTCGTCATGGCCACCGGGGATCACCCGGGGACGGCCGCCGCCGTGGCGGCCGCCGTGGGACTGGCCGCTCCGGGCCACAAGCCCGTCACCGGAGCTGAGCTGCAAGCGGGGGCCGAGCCCGGCGCCGCCGACGTCTACGCCCGGGTGACGCCCGACCAGAAGCTGGAGCTGGTCCGGGCGCTGCGGGCGGCCGGCGAGGTGGTGGCCATGACCGGCGACGGCGTGAACGACGCGCCCGCCCTGCGCCACGCCGATATCGGAGTCGCCCTCGGCGGCGCCGGGACGGACGTGGCCCGGGAAGCGGCCGACCTCGTGGTGACCGACGACGACCTGGCCACCATCGTCGAAGCCGTCCGGGAGGGCCGGGGCATCTACGACAACATCCGCAAGGTGGTCGACTACCTGGTGGCCGGCAACGTCTCGGAGATCGTGCTCGTCGTCACCGCCCTCCTGGCGGCCGGAGAGGCGGCCCTGCTGCCCCTGCAGCTGCTGTGGGTCAACCTCCTGACCGACGGCGCGCCGGCCCTGGCGCTCGGGGTCGACCCGGTGGACGCGGCGGTCCTCACCCGCCCGCCCCGTCGGGCCGGATCGCGGTTGCTGGACGGCGACCGCGTCCGCCGTCTCCTGATGCGGGGCGTGCTGCTGGGGGCGGCGCCGATCACCGCGCTGGCCATCGGCACCTGGGCGTGGGATGACCCGTGGGCCGAGGCCCGCACGCTCGCCTTGACCGTCCTCGTCGTCACCCACCTGCTCTACCCGCTGGTGATCGGGTCCTGGCGGCGCAACCCCTGGCTCGTCGCCTCCGTGGCCGGCGGGCTCGCCCTCCAGGCCGCCGCCGTGTGCCTTCCTCCGGTGCGGGCACTCCTGGACACCACCCCCCTGGACGCCCGGGCGTGGGCAGTGGTGGCCGCGCTCCCTCCCCTGGCGTTGGGGGCGGTCGTCGCCAGCGCTCGCCGTGGGCTCGACCGAAGGAGCAACATGGAACCATGAGCCGGAACGTGCTCCCCATGACGGGCGACGGGGCCCAGACCGCGAGGCCGGGCGCCGCGGGCCTCTACGTGCCCATCATGCTGCTGGCGGTGGCCAATGCCCTCGATGTCGTCACCACCGGTGCCTTGCGGGGCATCGAGCTGAACCCCATCGCCGACTGGCTGATCCAGCGCGGATGGCTGGCCGAAGCCAAGACCACCGTCGTCCTGGCCGTGGCCGTCCTGGCCCTCCTGGCTGCACCGAAACGCTGGGTCCGGCCCGCGCTCTGGACGGCCGTGGCCGTCTACGCCGTGGCGGTGGCCAGCAACAGCCTCCAGCTGGCGGGGGTCAGGTGGCTATGAGACAGCGTCGGCCAGGTAGCCGGCGAAGCCGGACAGGGTGAGCAGGCGGGGGTAGTCCCGCTCGGGGATGTCGACACCGGTCCGCTCGTGGATAGCGGTGATGACGTTCAGGAAGTCGATGGAATCGATGTCGACCTCGGTGCGCAGCTCGGCGTCACGGTCGATCGACTTCGGGTCGATCTCCGGGGCGATCTCGGCCAGCACCGAACAGACGATCTCGTAGGCGCCGTTCGTGTCCATATCGCTACTGTGCGCCCGCGAGCGGCCGGCCGTCAGTGCCGAAGGTCAGGTTCGCGGGCGGGCCTTGGTCCCCCAGGGGAGGAACCGCGTCTGGCCGTCGGCCCGCACGTCAAAGGCGGTACCCGCCTCGATGACCAGGATCCCGCAGGGCAGCGGGACGGGCGGGGCGAAGTCCTCGACCCCCGGGTGCTTGTCCAAGACGGCTGTGTGCATGACCCTCGCCCCCGGTCTGGTGGATGACCCAGCCTGCGCCCACTCCCCGGCCACCGGCTAGGGACGAAAGACCTCCGTCAGCGGGCCCCCCGACCCTGTTGCCGGGAGCCGAACAGCGAGACGATGACGACAGGAGAACGGAGGCTGCCATGACACTGCGCAAGGAATTGCTCCTCGAGCTGTCGCTCTCCGAGGATGCCGACTCGACCCGGGCCGACGTCGTGGCCCGGATCGGAGACCGGCTCTTCCGGGGCTACGGACGGGCGCGGCGGAACCCATCGGACCCGGATATGCCCCGCATCGGTGAAGAGCTCGCCACCGCCCGGGCGCTGGCCGATCTGTCCCACCAGCTCGTGCACGCGGCGGCGGACAACATCGAGGCGATCGAAGGCCACGAAGTCACTTTGACGAGCTGAACGGCTTCTGGGAGGAGGCGACATGGGAAGGATCGTCGTCGGCGTGGATGGCTCCGAGTGCTCGCATGATGCGCTGCGCTGGGCGGTCGACGAGGCGAGCCGCCGCCAGCTGGTGGTGGAGGCGGTGTACGCCTGGACGTTCCCCTACGTCGTCCCCATCGCCGGGCGGTTGGCGCGCGACGTCAAGTGGCGGCGGGCGGCCACGGCGAGGCTCGAGGGGACGATCGAGACGGAGTTGAGCGGCCGCCCGGACGTCGAGGTCGTTTCCCGGGTGGAGGAAGGACCGGCCGCCCCGACCCTCCTCGACGCCGCGTCCGGGGCCGACCTGCTCGTCGTCGGTCATCGAGGTCTGGGTGGCTTCGCCGGCCTGGTGCTCGGATCGGTCAGCCACCAGTGCGTCCACCACGCCGGCTGCCCGGTGGTCGTCGTCCGGCACGAGCACCGTTCCGACGGCCCGCCGGAGGAGAGGGCGACGGCGCGCATCGTCGTCGGGGTCGACGGATCCGACACGTCCCGGACGGCCCTGTGCTGGGCGTTGGACGAGGCCCGCCTCCGGGAAGCCAGCGTCGAGGTCGTGTACAGCTGGCACCTGCCGTATCCGGATGCCTACGACGGGCTGGTGGACCTGCACCCGGAGAGGCTCGAAGGAGACGCCCGGCAGCTCCTCGACGGCATGGTCGGTGAAGCGGACACCGCCGGTGTACCGGCGCTCGAAACGATCCTCGTCGGTGACGGCGCCGCCCCGGCGCTGCTCGACAGGGCCAAGGGCGCCGACCTGCTCGTCGTCGGGTCCCGGGGGCGGGGCGGATTCGCCGGCCTCCTCCTCGGTTCCGTGAGCCAGCAGGTCGTGCATCACGCTCTCTGCCCCGTCGTGGTTATCCCGCCGCTGAGCTGACGCAGGTCAGTCGAGCCGGATCTACGTCGGTCCGGATGCCACCCGTCGAGCCTCCACCGACCAACGGTCCCATTCGCTTCACTGCTCGTCGCGGGGGTCGGCCGGGGAGGGCATGTCGGGCATGGGTGGTCTCCCGGAGGTTCAGCTACGGACGAGCCGTCCGACGGCGCGGACGGCTTCGGTGAGCTTGGCGTCGCGTTCGTCGTCGCCGTGGGCGGCGGACAGCTGGGTGAGGACGTCGATGCAGTACTCGTCCGCGTCGATCATCCGTTGCAGGCCTCGCCGCCGACGGCGTTGACGGCGATCCCGGCGAGCATGAACCCGGCGCGCCAGTCGGTGAGGAAGGCGGCCGCGCCGCTCAGACGACGACGGGGGCGATGTCGGCGACGTGGTGGGCGCAGCATGCGACCATGGCCAGCGCCGAGGACCCGACGCCGGCGCCGGCGGCCGCCTGCTCGAGGTGGCGGGCCCGGCGGCGGTGGCGCAACTCGACAAGGAGCGCCACCTGGGTGCCGAACCCGGCGATGATGAGCGCCAGGTAGGGCCAGTCGGCCCGGGCTTGGTCGGCCAGGTGGGCGCCGCCCGAGGCCCAGCCAATCACCGCGGCGTAGAAGGCGCCCAGCCCGGCGGCGGCCAGGAGGCCGGCCCGGGCGCTGCGCCCGCTCACCGCTCTCGCCGCGCCGGAGGGGGCGAGGTGCCCGTCGGGTCGTGCTCGCAGCCGTGCCCGGTGTGGTCCTCGCCGCCACCGTGCATTCCCCCCATGCCCCGCATCATCACGAGCATCATCAGCGGGCAGGCGAGGACGAAGACGAAGGGCAGGAACGACGCCAGGGGCACGCCGGCGGCGATGAGGACCCCGGCGGCGGCGGCGCCCAGGAGCAGGTACGGGAACCATTTCGACTGCCGCACGGCGCCCTCCTGAGAACGATGGGTCTCCACTCCCGAGTATCGGCTGATCCGCGGCGAGATCCAGAGGGCGATCGTCTGAGCAATGGGGCCGAAAGGCCCTACCCCCATGGGGTACCGGAAGCGCAGCGTGGGAAGCGGACCAAACCATCGCCTGGAGGTCGGGCGGTGAACGCTCCCGAACTGGTGGTGACGCTGGGCGGCGCCGCCCTCGTCGCCGTCTTGGCCGGGTCTTCTTCCGGCGCCCGAACGCCGCCACCGCCCTCGAGCAGGATGGGGCCCAGGAGGGGCCGACGTGGGCCTCGCCATCGGGACTGGCACCGACGTCGCCAGAGAGGCCGCTGACGTGACCCTCATCTCGGGCCAGCTCACCGGGCTCGTGACCGCCCTCGCCCTGTCCCGGGCCACGATGCGCGACATCCGCCAGAACCTGGCCTTCGCCTTCGGCTACAACGCCCTTGGGATCCCAGTGGCCGCCGGCGTCCTCTACCCGTTCTTCGGCCTGACGCTGAGCCCTATGCTGGCCGCCGCCGCCATGGCCGCCTCGAGCCTGCCCGTCGTCGGCAACGCCAACCGGCCCCGCCGCTTCCACGCACCGGCCTCACCACCACCGACGGACACCAATCCGCCGTGAACGCGTGCGCCTTGGATGGACAGCGAGGAGCGATGGCGCATGTACGAGCAGATCGTCTTCGCCGAGCGGGTACGCCGGCCTGATCAGCTAAGACCGAGCGAGAACGCCGCTTCCAGGTCGTGGCGGGAGTAGGCCCGGAAGGCGATCAACGTCTCCGTCCGCTCGACGCCCGGGACTCGGTCGACGGCGCCGGCGATGACGTCGGCCATTTGCTCGTGCTTGGCGACCCGCACCATGGCCACCAGGTCGAAGCGCCCCGCCACCGAGTACACCTCGCTGACCCCATCGATGTCGGCCAGGGCCTCGGCCACCTCGGGGATCTGGTCGTGGACCGCATCAATAAGCACGACGGCGGTGATCATCGGACCTCCGTTCTCGCCTCGCGAGTGGTGCGCTCCGCACTCTCGCATCCCGCGTGGGCGCCCGCCACCGCTGGGCCGCGGCTCAGAGCGGTGAACTGCAGTCGACGGTGAAGAAACGACAGATCGGAGAATGGCCGGAATCCGGCGACGACGCAGACACCGGTGATCACGCTGGAGCGGCGCCCTGAAGCGCTCCGATCCGCCGCCAAGCGTCCACGGCGGAACGGGACCGGGACATGGTGCCCTCGTCGGCCGTTCCCTCGAGGAACCGTTCCAGGCAGGAAGCGAGCTCGGCGGCGAGAGGGATCGGACCCCCGGGGATGGAACCGCCTCGCCGGTCGTGGCTGGCGATGAAGAGCTCCATCCGACCCCCCTCGTCGAGCATGTCCAGCATCCTCGTGGCCGGCACGGCGCCGGCGGTAGGGCCGAAAGTCACAACCGGTGCGCGGGGCGGTACGGCGGACGGCTCAGGCCACGGAGAGCTCCCAGGTGTCGGCCACGAGGTCGGACTGGTTCACCGCCCGGCCGAGAATCCGGTCGGGGTAGATGTCGAGCTCGACGAAGTGGTGCCAGGAGAAGGACACCGCCGTGAAGCTCTTCTCGCCGGTGCGCCGGGAGCCGGAGGCCGCGCCCGTGACGACGTAGGTCACGCCGCCGATCGTCCTGCTCCGCTGGTAGTCGTGTTCGTGGCCGGAGAGCACGAGCTGGACGCCGTAGCGCTCGAACAGCGGACCGAAGGCCTCCCGGGCGGCGACGTTCGAACCCTGGTAGCCGGCTGAGTACGGCGGGTGGTGCAGGGCGACGATCTTCCAGCGGGCGTCGCTGGCGGCCAGCGTCTCCTCCAGCCACCCCTTCTGCGTGGGGTTGTCCGGTTGGTTGGAGTCGAGTCCGACGAAGAGGACGTCCCCCATCCGGGAGGACCACCACAGGCCGGGCATCCCCAGGGCTGCCAGCTGCGGCGGGCCATGACCGTCCATGACGTCGTGGTTGCCGACGATGGCGAGCAGCCGGGTTCCCCCGCCGAGCACACCGGCAAAGGGCTCGAAGACGGTGTCGGGCAACCGGTCCGGATCACCGCGGGGATAGACGTTGTCGCCGAGCAGCAGCAGGACCTGGTAACCCATGGCGCCGCTGAGCCGCTCGATGGCGTCGGCGGTGGCCTGCAGGCGTTGGCCGCTGTCGCCGATGTCACCAGCCACGGCGACCCGCAGTTCCGGCGGGTCGTCAGCCGTCGGCATGACGTAGGGGTAGGTGAGGGTCGGACTCCCTTTCCAGTGTGTCAGGTAGGCGCGGACCTGGTGGGGGTACCGGACGGCCAGCAGGCCCGAAGCGAACAAGGCCACGACACCGACCCCCAGCGCAACCACCCGCCGAGGCGTCGGCCGCGGGCTCGGTACGAAGTGGGCAACCGCCATGCGTTCTCCTTGGCCCTTCGAGTCTGGAGCGCGTGGCCTGACGCCGGTAGGGCCGAACGACCCGCGTGCTCCCGACGTTCGCCTCGTGCACTCTGCGCGGCCGCTCCCGCCCACTGAGCGTCACAGGAGTCGAGACAAGCGACATGGCGCGGCAACTGACGCTCATCCCGGGGCCGCATCCCCCCGGTGCCTCCGATGCCGGGGCTCCCTGCATCCTGTCCCTGGAGGCGCCTGGGCGTGCGATCGTGGAACGTCAGGTCGTCCGGGTGGAGTTCCTCCCCGGGCTCGGCGAGCTCACCACCCGGCGGCTGACCGGTTGCCTCTCCGACGCGATGATCCCACTGGCCCACGCGCAGGTCCTCGCCGTCAGCCATTCCTCCTGAGCCGCTCGAGCCCGGGGCCGCCGTCAACCGGCAGCGAGCAGGTCGCGCAGCTCCTGACCGATGCAGGGGTGACGGAGCTTGGCGAAGGCACGCCCCTCGAGCCGGCGGACGGCATCCGGGGTCAGGCCGAGGTGCTGCGCGATCTCCTCCACCCGGAGAGGGGCGCGGCCATCCATCTCGAACCGCAGCCGGACCACGGCGCGCTCGTCGGCTTCGAGGGGGGCGAGGATCCGCTCCAGGCGGGCCGCGAAGAAGGTCGCGGCCGCCTCGGTGAACGGCTCGAGAGCTCGCGGATCGGCGAGGAGGTCGCCGAGTTCGGTCCCGGAGTCGTGACCGACCGTCTCGGACAGGCTGCGGACACCCGACGCCAGGCGCAGCACCTCGTCCAGCTGGGCCTCGGTCAGGTCGGCTTCGGCCGCCAGCTCCGCCGCCAGCGGCTCCCGGCCCAGCTCGAGCTCGAGCCGCTCCCGGGCCTTGACCACCCGGGCCAGCCGCTCGCCGGCATGGGCCGGGAGCCGGATCGTCCGCCCGGAAGTGGCGATTCCCCGCTGGATGGCCTGGCGGATCCACCAGGTGGCGTACGTCGAGAACTTGAAGCCCTTCCGCCAGTCGAACTTGCCCACCGCGTGGATCAGGCCGAGGTTACCCTCCTGGATAAGGTCGAGCAGGGGCACCCCGGAGCCCTGATATTTCCTGGCGATGGAGACGACGAGGCGCAAATTGGAGTTCACGAACTGACGCGTCGCATCCTCGGCATCGAGGACGATCCGCTCCAGCTCCCGCCGGCGGGCTCGGCTCACATCACCGTGCAACTCGACTCGAGCTGCCGCTCCGGCCTCGATCCGACGGGCGAGCCGGACCTCGTCATTCTTGGTCAGGAGCTGGTGCCGGCGGATGTCCTCCAGGTAGAGGTGGACAAGATCTTCGCCGGATTCTGTCGCTTTTTGCCGCTTCTGTGCCGGTTTCGGCACGGCATCTTTCTTTCCAAATGGGGTCGGACGATTGTCATTCTAGAGGAGCGCTGCCATATTCCCGAATTGACGGTCAGCAGGTGAGATTCGCTGTCTCCGTCGTCCGGCACCGGAGCACGTTGACCACCTCGGCGGCGGGAGAGGAGCGGTTCAGCAGGACGGCGTGATCGGGCACGGGAAGCGCCCGAGC
>JBIOYN010000320.1:0-13292 GCA_044870155.1 Acidimicrobiia bacterium
GGCACGGTGCTTCCAGCCTGCGCCCCCGGGGGAGGGGCCGGGAGGGCCCATGGTCATGAGGACGGCGGCGAAGGTCCCTTCAGCTGGTGGGGGGTTGTGCCGATCCTCGACGCGGGCCGGACCGCACTCGAACCGCCGTTCGGTCCCCATGACCCGGGACCTGTTCCGGGCGAAGGGCCGCCTTTCGACCCTGGGGGCGGCGCCCTGCCCGGCCTTAAGGTCGCCTTCTCCGACCCGGCCCGACCCCGCCCCAGGAGGGCACCATGAGACAACGACCGAGGCGCAAGGAGTCCGACCACCCCGAGGCCGCCGACGGCGGGTTGTCGCTCCGGGCCCATTGCCCCGACTGTGGTGACGTCAGGTTCTCATCCGACGTCGCCGTCATCCACGTCCAGTCCTCGGGCGCCGTCCACGTCAGCTACGAGTGCCCCCGGTGCCGGCGCCGCAACGCGCAGAACGTACCCGCCGCCCTGGCCGACCAGCTCCGGCGCGCCGGCGTGGCCGTGCGCTCCCTGGCCCGGCCCGCCGAGGTCGACGAGGTCCGCTGCGGTCCCCCGATCGGCGATGACGACGTGGCCGCCTTCGTCGCCGCTCTCGACCTCCCCGACTGGCAGGCCGAGCTGTCCGCCTGACCGTCCTCCGCTCAGGCAGTGCGGTCGGCCGCCTCGACCTCGGCCGCGAACCCGTCGAGATCAGCCACGCTGGGGGCGTGGTCCCAGACCTGGAACTGCGAGAGGAGATCGGCGTAGCGGTCCTGCTGTCCCGGGCGGACCACGACACTGATGGGCAGGTCCGGCCCGGCGAGCGCCCGGTAGCGCTCGAGGATGTCGCGGTGCTGGGGCAGGTCGAGATCGAGTTCGAACACGATCCCATGGGCGGCGTCGAACATCGTGCAGGCCTCGCCGCTGAGGAGGGGGCACAACGCGTCCGCTCCGGGTCCGCCGCAGACGGTCACAGGATGTCCGAGTCGCTCGAGGATCGAGCGATCGAAGTCGCCGTCGCCGGCCATCACGTCGAGGAGTACGAGACCGCAGCCTGGTTCCCGGTTGTTCTCCATGCCCGGCGTCCTTTCGAGAGCTTTCACTCAACATGACAGCCGTGGCCTCTCCACTTCACCGGCACAAGGCCTCCAGTTCGAGTGTCCATGGTCCCGAGGTGGGGCAAATGCGCGCCGCCTACGGCAGGTCGGTTCCGGTGAACTCGATCCGGCCGCCGTGGTGCTGCTGCATCCGCTCCGAGATGCCGGCCAGCATGCCCATGCCCGCCTGGTCGATGGTGACGACGTCACGCAGGTCGATCACGACGTTGAGGTTCCCCTGGCCGTCGATCAGATCCCGCAGCAGCGGGTGGAGCAGGGGCGCGGCGCAGTCGTCGAGCGCACCCCGCAGAGTGACCACGACCCGGTTCCGCACTCGCGAGATCGAAATCGCCGGCCGGGCAGGCTCGGGCATCGGTCGCCTCCAGGGACGGGTGGAGCCGCAACCCACTCTGCCCGCCTGGTGGCGGCGGGCAGAAGAGGCGAAAGTCACATTCCTTCGAGGCTCTGACAAAGTGACTTCTGAGGGTGCGACGACGAACTAGAGCCGGACTCCCTTGACCAGCTTCCGGCCCAGGGCCTGGGCCCTCTGCAGGCCGACCATGGCCTTCACGGGGACGCTGTCAGCGGCGGGCATCAGCCCGAGCTGCCGGCTCATGGACATCTGGTCGTAGAGGACGGTGTGACGGGCGATGAGTCCGTCGCGGAACTCGTAGGCGCACATCCCCGCCACTTCGGCGCGCTGGCCCGTGGGCTCCCACCCGGGAGGGTCGAGACGGCCGGTCATGGTGGCCACCATGTGCCACCGGGAGGCGGCCTTCCGTCCGCTCAGGGACCGGTAGATCTCGATCTCGTCCCGGGGGAAGTGCAGGTCCGGAAAGGCGGTGAACATGGCTCGGAGCATGGCGGCGGCTGGCTCCCGACCCATCAGGGGCTCGGGAAGGCTCGGGTCCTCCCACACCACGTCTTCGGTGCACTGGGAGAGGATGGCGTCAACGTCGTGATCGTTGTACGCCTGGAGGAACGACTCGATCCGGGTCCGGATGTCGTCGACGGTCATTGTGGGCATCTTCGGACACCCCCTTTATTGATATGGGTTCTGCAGAAATGTGGGCTCGATAGCGGGCTTCACCGGGGGGGAGACGGCACACCCCGTCGCCGGGACCGCCGCGGACGGCGACGGTTTGTCCACGGCGCTCGGGCGTTGTTCGGTCGAACCGCCGCAGGCCACGACGTCCAGAGGATGGGCCGGGCCGGTTCGTGGATGTCCTCCATGGCGGTCTCCTCTCTTGTGGACGACCTCAGCTCACTGTGACCCTCCGACACGCGCCGTCGCACCGGGACAACGGCTCAATTTCGACTGCCAATGGTCCCGAACCCAACCGGGACTGAGGCGACCGAGGGGCGCGCTGGCACCCGGCACGGCCGAGCGAAGTTCGGTCAGGGGTGAGGGTTCGGGACCACGGCCACGGGACAGGGAGCATGGTGTACGCAAGCCGAGCTGACGGAGCCGAGGAGCAGGCTCTTGAACCCGCCCCGCCCCCGTGACCCCACCACCAGCAGGTCGGCGCCCGCGGCGGCGTCAAGGAGGGCGGGTGCCGCCCGGCCCTCGGCCAGCAGGGGGACGATGTGCAGATCCGGGTGGGCGGCGACGATGCCGTCGGCCACGTCGGCCAGCAGGTTCCGCGCCCTTTGTTCGGCCTCCTCGGTCATGGACACGAGGACGAGCCCGGACACCTCGCCCAGGTAAGGGGTCTGCCAGGCCAGGACGACATCCAGCCGGCTTCCCCGCCGGCGGGTCTCGTCCAGCGCCCAGTGGAGCGCAGCCCGGGATCCATCCGAGCCGTCGATCCCGACCACGATCCGTCCGCCCATGGTGGTCCCTCTCCTGTTCACGCGTTGACTTCAGGTGACCACGCCAGCGGCGGGGTGTCGAAGGGCGAATGGACCCCTTCACAGGGACTTTCGGCCCTGGGGAGCCCTGCGCGCCGCCGTCACCATGGACAACGTGCCCCTTGGCCCTGCTTCCGCCGCAACCACGCTCGGACACGCCGGCATGCCGAACAGCAGCGAACCCCTCCCCCTGCTGCTGTTGGTGGGACCGGCGCTCGTCCTCACCGCCACGTTCCTGTCCTCCCCGAGGAGGCGTGGCCCGGCGTCAACCTGGCGGGAGCAGGGTCAGGGCCCACCCTTCCTCTCCGGATCCCCCCTGCTGCGCACGCTGGCGCTCCTGTCGCTGTGGGCGGGAGCCATCCACGCCGCCCTCGCTCCCGAGCACTACCGGGAGGCGCCGGTATTGGGCCTGCTCCTCGCCGGGGTGGCCGCTGCCCAGGTGGCGTGGGCGGTTCTCATGGTCCGGCGGCCGTCGCCGGCCATCTGGGCGCAGGGAACTGTGGTGCACGCCCTGGTTGTTCTGGCCTGGTTGGCTTCACGGACCAGCGGGCTCCCCTTCGGGCCCCATGCCGGCCACGCGGAAGCCGTCGGGTTGCTCGACGCGCTGTGCACGGGCGCCGAGGTGGTGCTGGCGGTGGCCTGCGCCCGCCTGCTCCAGATGGCGCCCCGGCTGGCCCGTTTGTAGCGACGGGCCGTCAGTAGGCGTGGCGTACGGAGAGCAGCAGGACCATCGTCACTGCCAGCCAGAACAGGATCGCCGTCTCCGACCAGAACGAGAGGGCGGGCGGGCGGGTTGCCATGTGCACCTCACCTCCTCCGATGATGGTTCCATCATCCTCCTCGCCGGGGCGCGCCGTCATGAGGCGAAGGTCACAACCCGCCTGACACCCGGCGGTTCCTGCTGCGTAAAAGGGACAAAGGGCCCATGGCCGCCCTTCGTTCGGCCCCTCGGAGAAGGGCCGAAGCGCTCCTGACCCGACGGCTCCGGAAGCGGAGGATGCCTCCCAACACCAGGGGCGGTCGTCGCCCCGACGAGTTGAGGAGGCATCCGATGTCCCGCCTGATCCACCTGTTCCTCGGGGCTGTGGTGGCCGTGGTGGCCGTCGTCCCTGTTCCCCCGGCGGCCGCCGCCGAGACTGAGATCACCACCGGCGGGACGCAGTTCCTCCCCGCCGTCATACAGGTCTCGTCCGCCACCGGCGTCGCCTGGGTCAACAAGGAGGCGACGAACTACCCGGTCCTCATCGGGAACCACAACATCGTCCCCGACACCAATGCCGGCAACCTGCCCGACACCAGGCCGTTTCCCACCAGCTCGCCCCTGATCGGCCCCGGCGGCCGATGGGCGTGCCCGGCGGGGCCCGGCGGCCCGATCTGCACCGGCATCGACGGCTCGCAGGTCCAGCTGACCCCCGGCCGCTACGCCTACATGTGCGGCCTCCACCCCAACCAGATGCACGGAATCCTCGTCGTCTCCTGACGGCGGAACCCGCGCCCTCGCACTCACACCACTCACCACACGAAGCAAAGGAGAATCCCGATGAGAAGCATTCGACACTGGCGCTGGGTCATCGCCGTCCTCCCCGTGCTGCTGGTGGCGGGCGCCGGCTTCCGGCTCCCCACCTCGTTGCGCTCGGAAGCCCACGCCGACCAGAACGCCTTCGAGTCCGGCAAGACCGTCCACGTCGACCTCAACGTCGTGGAGAAGACGATGGACATCCTGGGCGTCCCCACCACGGTGTGGACCTACAACGGGACCGTGCCCGGGCCCATCGTGCGGCTCAACGTGGGCGACACGCTGGAGATGACGCTGCACAACACCCACAACCTGCCGCACGCCCTGCACACCCACTTCATGGACTACCCGCTGTCCGAGGACGGCTCCAGCATGACGGCGCCGTTCCCCATCGTCCCCCACCAGAACGACGACACCGTGGGTGCCGGCGCCGGGGGCATGGTCCCCGGACTCGCCGCCCAGCCCGGTCCCGCCGGGGGCGTCAACCCCGTCGGCCCCTACGAGCCGCGCATGGACGAGGACACGCCCCGGCCGGGCCAGAGCAAGACCTACACCTGGAAGATGCTCGACGTCGGGCCCATCTGGTACCACTGCCACGTGATGGAGGCCACCAACCACATCGCCAAGGGCCTCTTCGGAATGATCGTGGTCTACCCCAAGGGCTGGACGTGGGAGGAGCTGCCCCCCGACGAGCGCAACGGCAACACCAAGGCCTACGTCACCAACACCAAGGGTGACCGGCTGCGGGAAGACGTCGTCATCATGTCGGAGAAGGTCCCCGGGCCGTCCGGCGAGGGTGACTCGGCCGTGGGTCTGGCCGCCAACGGCGGCGCCGCCGGCGGGGTCAACCTGGCCAACTTCCGGGGCTGGAACGACCCTTACGAGATCGGACCGTTCAAGCCCGGTGAGAAGGGCCTCATCCACGTGGCCAACATCGGCGAGAGCGGCAAGGTCTGGCACCTCCACGGCCACCACTGGTACCGCCTGTGGCAGATCTGGCACCCGTGGCAGGGCTACCCCGCCTGGACGCAGACCAACGAGACCGAAGTGACCCCGAACGGGACGCAGGCTCCGCCGTTCGATCCGGTGCCCTTCACTCCGGTGGCGGAGCTGGCCCACGCCCGCTGGGTGGCTTCCGGCGAGATCATGCCCACGCTGATCCGGGCCGGTCAGCCCGGCGCCTGGTTCGGCCACGACCACGTCGTGCCCCAGGCCTACCTGGGCATGGTGCCCTGGCTGATGGTGGAGGACCCGGCCAAGCCGGCCGAGGCCCCCGCCCGGCCCGGGACCCCGGCGGCGCCCGCCGCACCGGCGGAAGCCCCGCACCAGCACTGACGCCCACACCGGTGGGGGTCGCCTTCGTGGGCGGCCCCCACCGGCCGCTCCACGCTCACCACTCACCCCGGAGGGGTCCCCATGGCCGCCCGTACCCGCCTCGCCTTCCTCTTCCTCCTCGCCGCCGTCGCCTCGCTGGCCGTCCCCGCCACGGTGGGCGCCGTCGCCACCCGACCGGCGGCCTCGGAACCGCCCCCGGAGGTGACGATCCAGATCGTCGCCCTGCGGATGGTCCCCGACCGCGTCGAGGTCCCGACCGGGACCACCGTCACCTGGGTCAACAACGAGGCCGCCGACTACCCGGCGGTGCGCGGGGTCCACGAGCTGGGCGCCGACGACGGCTCGTGGACCTCACCCCCCATTGCCCCCGGCACCCGCTGGAGCCGCCGTTTCGACCAGCCGGGGACGGTCGGCTACCACAGCGCCGGCCACCCCACCGCCACCGGACAGCTGGTCGTGACCGGCGAGCCGGTCGTCGACCGGCCGGTCGAACAGGAGGTCACCATCACCGAGGACAACCCCGACGACCCCAACTCGTGGGGGTTCGAGCCCGGCGACCTCGTCATCGAGGCCGGGACCACGGTTGTCTGGCGCAACAACGGGAAGAACGTCCACACGGTGAGCGCCGACGACGAGAGCTTCGCGTCCGGTGACATCGCTCCCGGTGCCACCTGGCGGCACACCTTCGAGGCGCCCGGCGCCTTCGCCTACCACTGCACGCCCCACCCGTGGATGAAGGGCCAGATCCGGATCGTGGCTCCCGGCGCCGACGCTCCGCCGCCGGCCCCGGCCGACGGGCACGACGAGCACGTCGCCCCGCCCGCCCCCCGGACGGCGGCCGCCCCCGAGCGGGTCGGGCAGGCCCCCGTCCGCCACGAGGTCGCCATCGTCGAGCCCGACCCGGCCAAGCCCTTCGAGTGGGCCTTCGAGCCCGCCGCCCTCGACGTCAAGGTGGGCGACACCGTGGTGTGGCGCAACGCCGGCACCGTCGAGCACAGCGTCACCGGGCCGGCCTTCGACTCCGGGCTCGTCCAGCCGGGGGCGTCCTGGGAGCGGGCCTTCGACTCCATCGGCGTGTTCGACTACCACTGCTCGCCCCACCCGTGGATGAAGGGCGTGGTGCGGGTCACCACCCTCGACGCCGTCGCCCTCCCGCCCCTGGCCGCCGCCGCCACCGGCGGCGCGGGAACGTCGCCGCCCGCACGGGCCGCCGAGGCGACCCGCACCGGCGACGGGCCCGTCCGCCACGAGGGGCTCATCGTCGAGCCCGACGTCGCCCAGCCCATGGAGTGGCGGTTCGATCCGCCCACGCTCGACGTCCGGGCCGGCGACACCGTGGCGTGGCGCAACACCGGCACCGTCCAACACACGGTGACGGCGGACAGCGCAACCTTCGACTCGGGCCTGCTCGACCCGGGCCGGACCTTTGAGTTCCGATTCGAGCGGCCCGGCGTCTACGCCTACCACTGCACCCCCCACCCCTGGATGCAGGCGGTGGTCCGGGTCACGGACGCCAGCGGCGCAGAGCCGCCGGTGGTGGCGGCCGTGGGACCGGCCGAGCAGACCGGGCCCGGGGACGCCCCCGAGGTGCCGGCCGCGGGCCGGATCGGGCTGGTGCGCGTCCCGGCGGGGCCGAGCTACCGGCCGAGCATGATCCTGCCCGAGGCCCTCGCCCTGTCCTTTCTCATCATCGCCGTGACCATCTTCCTGGCCGGAGCGCCCTGGGGCCGGCGGGCGGGCGACGACCCGCTCATGGGCTGAACCGAGGTACGAGAGAGTTTGGGACCTTCGGCCCTAACGCATCCCGCGCCGTATGCCGATCCTGGGGGCATGCCCACGTCGGCCCCCAGCGCCACGGCGCGCCGGCCCATCAACCTCACGCGGTCCATCCCCGTCCCCATCCAGGCCGTCCTCGCCCGGCTCGTAGTGGACGCCGGTGCCGTCATCGGCGTGGAGCCGGCGACCGCGCCCCAGGCCGGACGCCGCCGGGTCGGGGTCAAGTTCCTCGGCGACGTGGCCCTGGGACGGGAGGTCACGATGGGCTACGGCCCGCCCATGGAAGAGGACGACGGCACGGTCGTGCTCCCGCTGTGGTGGGAGGCGGCCGAGCACCCCTGGCTGTTCCCGACCTTCGACGGCGGCCTCGAGATCGAGGACGTCGAGGCCGGGACCGAGCTGCGGCTGGTGGGGAGCTGCCGGCCCCCGCTGGGGCGCCTCGGCGCCTTCGCCGACGAGATCGCCGGCTTCCGCGTGGCCCGGGCAACTCTGGATGCCTTCCTGGGTGAGGTGGCGGACCGTCTGACCGCTGCCGGCTGACCGATCAGCGCCGGCTACGCCTGGTTGCCCTGGGCCACGACCAGGACGGGGACGGGGCTGGTGCGGACGATGGCGGCGGCCCGGCTGCCGAACAGATTGGCGGCGCCCACCCGGGGCCGCGTGGTCACGGCCAGGAGGCCGGCCTTCTGCGTCCGGAGGTGGACGCGGAGGCCGTCGGCCGGGCCCAGCGGGTCGTACAGGGCCAGGGGGACCACGTCCGGGCATCGGGGGCGCCACTGCCGGGCCAACGCGGTGACGTACTCGCCGGCGTCGGTGTCCGGGCCGAAGAGCCGGTGGTAGGGACGTTGGTCGAGCGGGCGGGTGAGGGGCTCGGCCACGGTCACGATGCCGAGAGTCACTCCCAGGGCCCCGGCCCAGGAGGCGGCCAGCGGGATGATGGCCTCGGACGGCGCCGAGCCGTCCACGCAGGCGAGAACAGGCCCGCCGTCGAGGGGGCGGCGGATGTCGTAGTGGGGGCCGACGAGGACGACCGGGGCTCCGGCACCGGCCACCACCGCCCGGGCCACGGAGCCGAGAATGGCCCGGGGGAGGCCGCTGCGGCCGTGCGAGGCCATGCACAGGAGCGTCCCGACACGGTCCGCGGCGTGGCGCAGGATGGCGCCGGCCACGTCCCCGTCCACCCGGAAGGTGGTGGAGGCGCCGGAACCGTCGGCCAGCACCTGGAGGTCCCGGGCCTGGGCGGCCGCCCCTGCGGGCTCGGAGTCGACGGCCAGCAGCTCCAGTTCGGCGCCGAAGACGTCGGCCAGCTCCCGGGCCGGCGCCAGCGCCGACTCGGCCAGCGCCGAGCCGTCCATGGGCACCAGGACGCGGCGGAAGGTCAGCTGCTCCGGGGCAAGCGGCCGTTCGATGGCCGGTGTGTTTTGCATGGCAGCCTCCTCTGGAGTCAACCCGAGGATGGCCCGCCCGGGGGTGTCCGTCCTAGGGCCGCGGGGCCTCTGGCTGAGGGTCGTTCGGCCCTAGGACAGCGCCGGCGTTCCCCGTACCGTCGAAGGCATGGCGCTCGTGGAATCGCGCGTGCGGTCACCCTTGCCCGGCGCCGGCCTGGACGACGCCGAGGCCGCCCGGCGCCACCGCCAGGGGCTGGCCAACACCCAGCCGGAGGGGACCAGCCGTTCGGTGGCCCACATCCTCCGGGGCAATCTCCTGACCCGGTTCAACGCCATCCTCGGCGCCCTCCTGGTGGTGGTCCTGGTGGTGGGGCCCATCCAGGACGCCCTGTTCGGGATCGTGCTCGTGACCAACGCCCTGATCGGGGTGGTCCAGGAGCTGCGGGCCAAGCGCACGCTCGACCGCCTGGCGCTCGTTTCGGTGCCCCGGGCCCGGGTGGTCCGCTCCGGGGTGGTGCGGTCGCTGCCGGTGGGCGACGTCGTGCTGGGCGACACCATCGAGGCCCAGCCCGGTGACCAGATCGTGGCCGACGGTGTCGTCCTCGCCGCCCACGGCCTGGAGGTGGACGAGTCGCTTCTCACCGGCGAGTCCGAGGCGGTGGCCAAGGGGGAAGGCTCGGAGGTGCTCTCCGGCAGCTTCGTGGTGGCGGGCACCGGCCGCTACGGGGTGAGCCGGGTGGGGGCGGACGCCTACGCCCGCCGGCTGGCCGACGACGCCCGTCGCTTCGCCCTGGTGCCCTCCGAGCTGCGGCGGGGCATCGACACGATCCTGCGCCTCGTCACCTGGGTGATCGTGCCGGCGGCGGTGCTGCTGGTGCTGAGCCAGCTGGCGGCCGGGGAGGGGGTGGCCGACGCCGTGCGGGGCTCCGTGGCGGGCGTGGGCAGCATGATCCCCGAAGGTCTCGTCCTGCTCACGTCGGTGGCCTTCGCCGTGGGCGTGGTGCGCCTCGGCCGGCGCCGGGTGCTGGTCCAGGAGCTCGCCGCCATCGAGGGCCTGGCCCGGGTGGACGTGGTGTGCGTGGACAAGACCGGGACCCTCACCGAGCCCGAGCTCACCATGGCCGCTCTCGAGCCCCTCGGCTCCTCCGGGAACGTGGCCGCCGCCGCCGGGGCGCTGGCCGCCGCCGACCCCGCCCCCAACCGCAGCCTCCGGGCCATCGCCGCCGCCTGCCCCCCACCCGGATGGGCCTTGGGCCAGCTGGTGCCCTTCTCCTCCGCCCGGCGCTGGAGCGCGGCCCGCTTCCCCGGGCACGGAACCTGGTTCCTGGGGGCGCCCGACGTGCTCCTGGAGCGGGTGGCCGACCCGGGTCCGGCCCGGCTGGTGGTGGACGGCCACGTGGCCGGCGGCCGGCGGGTCCTGCTGCTGGCCCGGGCCGCCGGCAGCTGGGACGGGCAGGGCCTGCCCGGGGTGCTCGACCCCGCCGCCGTCGTCGTTCTGGAGGAGCGGATCCGCCCCGACGCCGCCGGGACGCTGGCCTACCTGCGGGACCAGGGCGTCAGCGTGAAGGTGATCTCCGGCGACGATCCCCGCACCGTGGAGGCGGTCGTCCGTCGGATCGGCCTCGCCGTGGACGCCCCGGCGGTGGACGGGCGCGACCTCCCCGAGGACGCTGCCGGCCTGGCGGCGGTGGTGGAGGGCCACACGGTATTCGGACGGATCGCCCCCGCCCAGAAGCGGGCCATGGTCGCCGCCCTCCAGTCCCGCGGCCACGTAGTGGCCATGACCGGTGACGGGGTGAACGACGTCCTGGCCCTCAAGGACGCCGACATCGGGCTGGCCATGGGCACGGGCAGCGAGGCGACGCGGGCGGTGGCCCGCCTCGTGCTCCTCGACGACTCCTTCGCCACCTTCCCTGCCATCGTGGCCGAGGGCCGGCGGGTCATCGCCAACGTGGAGCGGGTGGCGAACCTGTTCGTGACCAAGACCGTCTACGCCGCCGCCCTCGCCCTGGCCGTGGGGGTGGCCCGCCTGCCGTTCCCGTTCTACCCCCGCCACCTCACCATCATCAGCAGCCTCACCATCGGGATCCCCGCCTTCTTCCTGGCCCTGGCCCCGGCGGCGGACCGGGTCCGGCGGGGGTTCGTGGGCCGGGTGCTGCGCTTCGCCGTGCCCGCCGGCCTCGTGGCCGCCGGGTCGACCTTCGCCGGGTACGCCCTGGCCCGGGAGGAGGGGGTGAGTCTGGGGGAGGCCCGCACCATCGCCACCCTGGTGCTGTTCCTCGTCGGCGGCTGGGTCCTCACCATCCTCGCCCGGCCCCTCACCCCACCCCGCCGGCTCCTGATCGCCGCCATGGTCTCGGCCTTCCTCGTCATCGTCGCCCTTCCCGCCACCCGGGACTTCTTCGCCCTGGAACCGCCGGCGCCGGTGGTTCTCCTCGCCGCCGTCGGGGTGGGGGCGTTGGGCAGCGCCGCCCTGGAGGCCGGATGGCAGCTCAGCGGCTGGGTGCAGGCTCACCGTCACCGTGAGGACGGACACGTGACCGTCCCTTGAACCCAGGAGGAACAGCACATGCGCGCTGTCGTGGTCTACGAGTCGATGTACGGCAACACCCATCGGATCGCCGACGCCATCGCCGACGGCCTCCGGCCGAACGCCGACGTGACGGTGGTGCCCGTCGAGCGGGCGTCCCCCGAGCTCCTGGAGGGCACCGACCTGGTGGTGGTCGGCGGACCGACCCACGCCCACGGCATGGCCCGGCCCGCCACCCGGCAGGCGGCGGTGGAGGCGGCTCGCAAGCCCGGGAGCGACCTCCACCTGGACCCGGAGGCCGAGGGAACCGGCCTGCGCGCCTGGCTGTCGTCGCTCGGCGACCTGGGCGGGGCGGCCGCCGCCTTCGACACCCGCATCCAGGCGCCGGCGGTGCTCACCGGAAGGGCATCGCGGGAGATCACCAGGGTGCTCCGCAAGCACGGGTGCCGGCTGGTGGCCGAGCCCGAGAGCTTCTTCGTGACCAAGGCCAACCGCCTGCAGCCCGGCGAGGAGGACCGGGCCCGCCAGTGGGGCGGGCAACTGGTGGCCCGGGCGGCGGCTGCCTGAGGGTGCAAGGCTGGCGCTCATGAGCAAGCACAAGCACCACGCCGGCGGCACGGTGCGTGTCCCCCGCCAGGTCTACGAGCGGGAGCTCTACCGCCTCCAAGCCGAGCTGGTGAAGCTCCAGGAGTGGGTCAAGCACGAGGGGGCCCGGCTGGTGGTCCTCTTCGAGGGCCGGGACGCGGCGGGCAAGGGCAGCGCCATCAAGCGGGTGGTGGAGTACCTCAACCCCCGCATCACCCGGATCGTGGCCCTGCCCACCCCCACCGAGCGCCAGAGCACCCAGTGGTACTTCCAGCGCTACATCAGCCCCCTGCCGGCAGCCGGAGAGATCGTCCTCTTCGACCGCAGCTGGTACAACCGGGCCGGCGTCGAGCGGGTGATGGGGTTCTGCACCCAGGACCAGTACCGCCAGTTCCTCCACCAGTGCCCCATCTTCGAGCGCCTGCTGGTGGAGGACGGGATCCTGCTGCGCAAGTACTGGTTCTCGGTGTCCGACGCCGAGCAGGAGCGCCGCTTCCAGGACCGCATCGACGACCCCATGCGGCGCTGGAAGCTCTCGCCCATGGATCTCGAGTCGATCACCCGGTGGGAGGACTACTCCCGGGCCAAGGACGAGATGTTGGTCCACACCGACATCCCCGAGGCCCGCTGGTACGTGGTCGACAGCGACGACAAGCGCCGCGCCCGGCTCAACATGATCGCCCACCTGCTCTCCACCGTTCCCTACTACGACGTGGCCCGTCCGCCCCTCGAGCTGCCCCACCGGCCGGCGTCCAAGGGCTACGAGCGGCCCGCCCGGGACAGCCAGTGCTACGTCCCCGACCATGCCGCCACCCTGCTGGAGCCCGCCCAGTGAGCCGGGCCCGGCTGGCCACCGTGTGGCTGGACGGCTGCTCGGGGTGTCACATGTCGTTCCTCGACCTCGACGAGCGGCTGCTGGACCTGGCCGGCCGGGCCGACCTCGTGTACAGCCCGCTGGTGGACGTGAAGGAGTACCCCGAGGGGGTCGACGTCTGCCTGGTCGAGGGCGCGGTGTCCTCCACCGACGACCTGGAGCGGATCCGCACCGTCCGGGCCCGGACGGCCACGCTGGTCTCCTTCGGGGACTGCGCCGTCACCACCAACGTCCCCGGCCTGCGCAACCCGATCGGCCCGCTGCCGCTGCTCACGCGCGCCTACCTGGAGAACACCACCCTCAACCCGCAGATCCCGTCGCGGGTGGTGCCCCGGCTGCTGCCGAAGGCGCTGCCGGTG
>JBIOYN010000321.1:0-6943 GCA_044870155.1 Acidimicrobiia bacterium
AGATCGACCTGCTGGGCCACCTCGGAGAAGAGGGAGAAGTTGGTGCCCGCCCCGTCGTAGGTGGCGCCGAGCGGATATGGCTGCCCGGGCCAGACCTTCATCGGCCCGCACCTTACCCGGGGGAACAGGGCGCCGAACCAACAACTCGATTGGCCTCTCAGGGAGGCGGGTAGGGACGCGCCATGTCTGACTTCCAGGAGCATGAGCACGAGGCGCTCGACCACACGCACCGGCACTACCACGTGACGCACAACATGAGCGCCGGCGGGTTCGAGCATCTCTCGTCGGAACACGACCACGAACACGATCACGCCCCCCTCCGCCACTCCCACCACCCCCATGAGAACTTCGACGACGAGCACCGGGGCGAAGCCCACGTGCACGACCATGTGGAGCCGGTCCGGCCCGAGACCGCCCGCCAGTCGACGGCGACCCGCAAGGCGGCCCCGGTGACGGCCAAGGACGGCGAGGGCAAGGCCGACACCCGCCGCCCGGCCCGGCGCACGGCCAAGGCCCCGGCGCGCTAAGAGCCGGCTTCGATCGCGGCCCACGCCTTGCGCGCCGCGATGAGGACGGGGTCCCACACGGGGGAGAAGGGCGGGGCGTAACCGAGGTCGAGGTTGGCGATGGCGTCGACCGCCATCTCGTTCCACAGGGCGCAGGCCAGGACGTCGATGCGCTTGGCCGCGCCTTCCGCGCCCACGATCTGGGCGCCGAGCAGCCGGCCCGAGCGGCGCTCGGCCACCAGCTTGGTGGTGATGGGCTCCGCCCCGGGGAAGTACCCGGCCCGGGTGGTGGAGTCCACGACCACGCTTTCGGAGGCGAAGCCGGCGGCTTCCGCTTCCGCCTCGGTGAGGCCGGTACGGGCCACCTCGAGGCCGCACACCTTGGTCACCGCCGTCCCCACCACGCCAGGGAAGGTGGCGTAGCCGCCGCCCAGGTTCACCCCCGCCACCCGGCCCTGCTTGTTGGCGTGGGTCCCGAGGGCGATGGCCGTCGGGCGGCGCGACACCCGGTGGTGGACCTCGACGCAGTCCCCCGCCGCCCACACCCCGTCGGTCGGCGTGTGCATCCGCTGGTCCACCACCATGCCGCCGGTGGGCCCGACGGCGAGCCCGCCGGCGCGGGCCAGGGCGGAGTTGGGCCGGACCCCGATGCCGAGGACGACGATGTCGGCGGGAACGGTGCCCTCGGCCGTGACCACGGCGCACACCCGCCCGCCGGCCACCTCGTAGCCCTCAACGCCGGCGCCCATCTTCAGGTCGACGCCGATGGCCCGCATCCCCTCGGCCACCAGCGCCCCCATGTCCGGGTCGAGCGTGCCCATGGGTTGGGAGGCCTGGTCGACCAGCGTCACCCGCAGGCCCCGCCGCACCATGGCCTCGGCCATCTCCAGGCCGATGTAGCCGGCGCCGACCACGACCGCCCGCTCGGGGGCGTTGCCGGCCTGGAGCGCGTCCTTGATGGCGAGCCCGTCCTCCAGCCCCTGGACGCCGAAGATGCCGTCGGCGTCGGCGCCGGGCAGGTCGGGGCGGACGGGCACGGCGCCGGTGGCGATCACCAGCTCGTCGTACGCCTCCCGCCGCTCGGCCCCCGATTCGAGGTCGCGCACGGTCACGGACCCCGACTCGGGATCGACGGCCGTGACCTCATGGCGGACGTGGACCTCGATGTTCCGCTGGCCGTGCTCCTCGGGGCTCCGGGCGATGAGGCTCCCGGAATCGGAGACGGTGTCGCCGATGAAGTAGGGGATGCCACAGGCGGAGTACGACGTGTAGCGCCCCCGCTCGAAGGCCACGATCTCCAACTCGGTGACCGGGCGCCGCCGGCGGGCCTCAGAGGCGGCGCTCATCCCCGCGGCATCACCGCCGATGACCACCAACCGCTCTGTGCTCATTGCTCTTCGCCTGGCGGCTCATCGCTGGGCGGCCGGGGTCCCCAGCCCCAGCCGCCAAGCCGTGCTTCGCACGTCTTGTGGCTCACGAGGGGGCGGCGCAGGCCGGTGGGTGCCAGCCGCCGTCGCCGGCGATGAGGTTGTCGGCCTCGGGCGGGCCCCACCCGCCCGGTTCGTAGGCGATAACCGGCGGCGGGGCCCCCAGGACGGGGTCGATCACCCGCCACGCCTCCTCGACGGTGTCCTGGCGGGCGAACCGGCGGGCGTCGCCTTCGATGGCGTCGTCGAGCAGGCGCTCGTAGGGGTCGGCGGCGTCGCCGGCGCCAAAGGCGTCGGGGGGGTTGGTGAAGTCGGTGGGCCTGGACACGAGGTCCTCACCCAGGGCCTTGACCTCCAGCGACAGGCTGACGGCCTCCGCGGGACCGAGGCAGAAGCGCATGTGGTTGGGATGCGGGGCCGACGACCCCGATGGGGTGAAGAGCAACCGGGGCGGGGAGCGGAACTCGACCACGATCTCGGTGGCGGTGGCGGCCAGCTTCTTCCCAGCCCGGACGTAGAAGGGGATGCCGGCCCAGCGCCAGGACTCCACGTCGAGGCGCAAGGCGGCGAACGTCTCCACGTCGGAGCCGGGCGCCACCCCCTCCTCGTTGCGGTACCCCCGGTACTGGCCCCGCACGACGTGATCCGGGCTGGCGGGGGGCATGGCCTTGAGGACCTTGACGACCTCGTCGCGCAGGGCGTCGGCGTCCACTCCCACCGGCGGCTCCATGGCCACCAGGGCCACGACCTGGAGGAGGTGGTTCTGGACCACGTCCCGGATGGCGCCCGCCTCCTCGTAGAACTTGCCCCGCCCCCCGATCCCGAACTCCTCGGCCATGGTGATCTGGAAGCTCGAGACGTAGCGGCGGTTCCACACCGGCTCCAGCAACGTGTTGGCGAAGCGGAACACGAGCAGGTTCTCCACCGCCTCCTTGGCCAGGTAGTGGTCGATGCGGAAGATCTCCGCTTCGGGGAATACCCGGTGCAGTGAGGCGTTGAGCTCCCGGGCGCTGGCCAGGTCCCGGCCGAAGGGCTTCTCCACCACCACCCGGGCGCCTTCCACCAGGCCGGCGGCGGCCAGGCCGTCGACCACGTCGTCGAACAGGCTCGGGGGGATGGAGAGGTAGAACAGCGGGTGCTGCACGTTCCCGGCCTCGGCCAGGCGCTCAGCCAGGCGCTGGTAGGGCTTGGCGTCCTGATAGTCGCCGCTGACATAGCTGATGGCGGCGATGAGCCGCTCGACGGCGGCGGGGTCGTACTCCTCCCCGCCGGCGGCCAGGGACTCCCGGGCCCGGGCCCGGAGCTGGTCGTCGTCCCAGTCCCGGGAGGCGACGCCGATGACGGGCATCCCGTCGATGACGCCCCGCTCGGTGAGGCGGGCCAGGGCGGGGAAGAGCTTCTTGTAGGCCAGGTCGCCGGTGGCGCCGAACAGGACGATGGCGTCCGACCGGGCGTGCGCCTGGCTCACAGCTGCACGGCGGCGTGGCCGCCGAACTCCTTGCGGAGGGCGGCGATCACCTTCATGGCCGGGGAGTCGTCCTGGCGGGAGGCGAAGCGGGCGTAGAGGGCGGCGGTGATGGCGGGCGTGGGGACGGCCAGGCGGACCGCCTCCTCGACCGTCCACCGTCCCTCCCCGGAGTCTTCGGCCCAGCCCTTGATGTGCCGGAGGTGGGGGTCTTCGGTGAGGGCCATGTGCAACAGCTCCAGCAGCCAGGAGCGGATGACGGTGCCGTGGCGCCAGGCGTTGATGGCGCCTTCGACGTCGATGCCGAGGTCGGAGGCGGCCAGCAGCTCGTAGCCCTCGGCATAGGACTGCATGAGGCCGTACTCCACACCGTTGTGGACCATCTTGGTGAAGTGCCCGGCGCCCGCCGGGCCGACGTGGGCCAGTCCGCCCTCGTGGGGGGCGAGCGCCAGGAGGACGGGGTGGAGCCGCTCGTAGTCCTCGCCCCGCCCGCCGACCATGAGCCCGTAGCCGTTCTCGAGACCCCAGACGCCGCCCGAAACGCCCACGTCGAGGAAGCCGATGTCCCGCTCGCCCAGCTCCTGGGATCGGGTGATGGACTCCCGGTAGTTGGAGTTGCCCCCGTCGACGATCAGGTCGCCGGCCGTCAGCAGGCCGGCCAGCTGGGCGATGGTGGCCCGGGTCGGCTCACCCGCCGGGACCATGACCCACACCGTCCGGGGCGGCTCCCCCAGGGCGGCGACGAGCTCGGCCAGCGAAGCGACGTCGCTCACCGAGGGGTCCCGGTCGTAGCCCACCACCTCGTGGCCGGCCCGGCGGAGGCGCTCGGCCATGTTGCCGCCCATCCGGCCCAGCCCGACCATCCCGAGCTTCACGCCCGGGAGGTTAGATCAGGCGGCGGGAGCCTCGGACACGCCCGGGGCCGTCCCTGAGATCTCGGTCCAGATGGCCTGCAGGCGGTCGTAGTCGACGGTGTCCTCGGCCAGCAGCTCGGTGACCACGGCGTCGAACAGCGGGCGCTGCTCGGCCAGGAGGGCCCGGGCGCCGTCGAGAGCCTCGGCCAGCATCCGGTCCACCTCGGCCAGAACCTTCTCCGAGGGGGCCATGCCCGTCATCTCCGGGTGGGTGGCGGCCAGGCCGAGCGAGGACATGCCCCACTGGGTGACCATGCGCAGCGCCAGCCCGGTGGCGGAGGCCAGGTCGCCGGAGGCGCCCTGGGTGAAGTCGCCGTTGAGGAGGACCTCCTCGGCGGCCCGCCCGCCCATGGCCACGACGAGCTGGGCCTTGGCCTGGGAGCGGGTCATGAAGCTGTCGTCGTTGCCGCCCATCCAGGTGACGCCGCCGGCCGGACCCCGGGGCACGATGGTGACCTGCACCGGGTCGTGGGCGTCGGGCAGGACGAGG
This sequence comes from Acidimicrobiia bacterium, assembly GCA_044870155.1. Taxonomy (GTDB): domain Bacteria; phylum Actinomycetota; class Acidimicrobiia; order IMCC26256; family BP-133; genus CAWBJP01. Next base: position 4,803 of record JBIOYN010000321.1, read on the forward strand.
GCGGCGATGGTGTGGCCGGCCTCGTGCCAGGCGGTGACCTCGCGGTCCTTGTCGGTCACGACGGCCGAGCGGCGGGCCCGGCCCATCATCACGGTGGCGAGGGCCTCGTCGAAGTCGGCGCCCTCGATGACCGTGCGATTGTTCCGGGCCGCCTCCAGGGCGGCCTGGTTGACCAGGTTGGCGATGTCGGCGCCGGTGAGGCCGGGGGTGCGCCGGGCCAGGGCGACGAAGTCGACGTCACCGGCCATGTTGCGGTCCTTGGCGTACAGGTCGAGCAGGCAGGTGCGGCCGCGGCGGTCGGGGGCGGCCACCGTCACCTGACGGTCGAAGCGGCCGGCTCGTTGGAGGGCGGGGTCGAGGACGTCGGGCCGGTTGGTGGCGGCCATGACGATGACGTTGTCCTCCTTGCCGAAGCCGTCCATCTCCACCAGAAGGGCGTTGAGGGTCGACTCCCGCTCCTCGGAGGCGCCGCTGCCCTGGGCGCCGTGGCGGGCCCGGCCCACGGAGTCGAGCTCGTCGAGGAAGACGATACCGCCGGTCTTCTTGGCCTTGGCGAAGAGGTCGCGGACGCGGGCGGCGCCCACGCCGACGAACATCTCGGCGAAGTCGCTGCCGGCGGCGGAGTAGAAGGGGACGCCGGCCTCGCCGGCCACGGCCCGGGCCAGGAGGGTCTTGCCCGTCCCGGGGGGGCCCACCAGCAGGAAGCCGCGGGGCATGCGGGCGCCGGCCGCCTCGAAGCGGGCGGGGTCGTTGAGGAACTCGACCACCTCGGTGAGCTCTTCCACGGCCTCGTCGCAGCCGACCACGTCGCCGAAGCGGGTGGGGGGCACGTCGGACACCTCGTGCTTGGTGTTGGTGAAGGCCTTGGCGGTGTTGGCCCCGCCCATGCCGCCGACGCCACCCATGGCGCCCCTCTTCGACATGAAGGCGAGCACACCGACGACGAGTCCGATGGGGAGGAGGGTCATCAGGATCCCGCCGGCGACGGAGGGCTTGGCGATGGGCTCGGTGGTGAAGGGGATCTTGGCGGCCTCGAGGCGGGTCACCAGCTCGGCCCCGAACTGGTCGGGGTACGAGGCGGTCACGATCTGGGTGCCCTCCAGCTCGAGCACGACGAGGCGCTCGTTGTCGTCGAGGACGGCCCGCTTGATGTCCTTGCCCTTGAGCGACCCGGCGTCGATGGCGGACAGGACCACGGAGAGGTCACGCTCACCGGCCTGGACCGGAGCGGCGGCGCCGGCGATCAAGGTCATCACCACCACCGCGAAGAGCATCAGCCCCGCCAGAATCAGTTGTTTCCGCCGATCCCGCAGCAGGGGGGTCGGGGAGGGGGCGGACTGGTCCGGGTGGTGGTTGGGCTGCGCCATGACCCTCTTCTCGGCACCCCGAAGGGGTGGCTTGAGCGTGATTTAGGGAACTTCTGGAAAGCGATTTGCCCCGGCTCGTCCTGGACGTCCGGCGGGCGTCTCCGGCCCTGGCGGTTAGTGGCCGCGTCGGGGGGGAATACGTGCTGCGACAGGGCATTTTTCGACCATTGAGGGGCGCAGACTCGGAGGGCGTCATGCGAACGGTCGTGGAGAATCGTGCGGATCGGCTGACGCTGGTCGAGGACGCGGGCTGGGGCCGGGTCTCGGTGACCAGCGTGGCCGCCGGCATCCTCGTCGGCTACGGCGCCTTCGCCCTCCTCGCCGGCTTGGCCGCCGCCCTCCTCGGGGCCCTCGACGTCAACGTCGACCTGACGGGCGCCGACCTTCGGCGGACGGGGACGGTGGGGGGCATCGTCCTCGGGGTCGTCCTCTTCCTCTCGTGGTACTTCGGCGCCTACACCGCCGGCCGGATGGCGCGCCGGGCCGGGGTCACCCACGGCATCCTCATGTTCTTTCTCGGCGTTCTGGTGGCCGTGGCCGTCGCCGCCGCCGTCCAGGCCCTCGGGGGCACCGACGACATCGTGACCGGCCTGGAGCGGCTGGGTGTCCCCACCACCGCCGGCCAGTGGTCCGACATCGGCACCGTGGCCGGCATCGCCTCGCTGGTGGGGATGCTGGCGGGATGCCTGCTGGGCGGGGGCGCCGGCGAGCGGTGGCACGCCAAGCTGGTGACCCGGGCCCAGGACCCGACCGTGGGCCCCGAGTCGTACGCCC
>JBIOYN010000322.1:0-12258 GCA_044870155.1 Acidimicrobiia bacterium
CACGGCGGCGGCATGCCCTCGGCGGTGGCGCCCGGGCCGGGGTCGGCGCCGGCGCCGGCCCGCGCTCCCGCCGCCCCGGCGGCGCCGGCCCGGACCGCCTCCACCAGGGCGGAGGCGGACGGCGGGCGCCGGGCGGGGTCGGTGGCCAGCCCCCGGCGCAGGGCCCGGAGCACCCCGTCGACCGCCGCCTCGGGCAACCCGGTCAGGGTCGGGCGGACCTCGGGCCGGGGCGGGGTCCCGGTGAGCAGGGCGTAGGCGGTCACGGCCAGGCTGTACACGTCCGAGGCCAGCGGGGGGGCGCCGGTGGCCACCTCGGGGGCGAAGTAGTCCGGGGTCCCCCAGCGCTCGGGCCGGGACGTGCCCCAGCGGCTGGAGATCCCGAAGTCCACCAGCACCACGGTGCCGTCGGCGGTGAGCACCAGGTTGGCGGGCTTCACGTCCTGGTGGAGGACGGGCGGCTCCTGGTCGTGGAGATGGTCGAGGGCCCGGGCGGCCTGGCCCAGGTAGCCCATGACCCGCTCGAAGTCCAGACCGGGGAGGCCCTCGGTCTCCACCACGTGGCGGAGGTCCCGGCCGTCGATCCAGTCCATGACCAGGAAGTAGCGGTCGCCGACGACGAAGTCCTCCCGGGCCAGGGCCAGGTTGGGATGGGGCCGGATCCCGAAGAGGATGCGGGCCTCCGACAGCAGCGCCTCCCGTTCGGCCTCCGAGCCGAGGCGGCGGACCTTGAGGGCCACCGTCCGGCCGTGGAGCAGGTCGCGGGCCTGCACCACCTCGCCCTGCCCGCCCCGGCCGACCACGGCGAGGAGCTCGTAACGGTCCCGGACCAGCTCGGCCATCGACCGGCTCTCTCCCCCTTCGGCCTTGGCCGAACGGTAAGGGAGAACAGACGGTGGCACAAGCATGGCCCGGGACCGTCGCACGAGGGTCAGGACGACTCGCAGCTCGAGACGGTGTCGTAGGCGTCCCGGTGACAGATGTCGAACCCGGTGTACCCGTAGACCCGGTCGCCGTTGACGCTCGACGGCGAGCTGTCGGTGGCGGTGAGGTCGTCGTTGCCCTCGCTGCCCTGGAGGAGGTCCCGGCCCGAGGTGTCGGACAGGGTGTCGTCGCCCAGGGACCCGTAGCTGCTGTCGTCGCCGTGGCCGCCGTACAGGAAGTCGATCCCGCCGGCGCCCCGCAGGACGTCGTTGCCGGCGCCGCCCTTCAGGGTGTCGACCCCCCAGCTGCGGTTGTGGTCGTTCCCGTCGCCGCCCTCGACCTGGTCGTTGCCGGGGCCACCATCGACGACGTCGTCGTCGCCGGCGCCGTAGAGCGTGTCGTTGCCGTCATGGCCGCTGATGCGGTCGTTGCCGGGGCCACCGCCGATCTTGTCGTCGCCTGCGGCGCCGGCGAGCGTGTCGTTCCCGGCGTCGCCGCAGATGATGTCGTGGCCACCGCCGCCGTCGATGTAGTCGTCGCCGCCGCCGCCCGAGAACACATCGTTGCCAGGCGTCCCGAAGAACACGTCCTTCTCCGGGGTCCCCAGGTACCTGGCGGGGACCTCGTGTCCGTAGCAGTGCTCGACGGCCGCCCCCGCCGGGGCGGCGAAGGGCACGGTCGCCCCCACTGCCGCCAGCGCGAAGGCCGCTCCCAGGATGAGTGTGGTCTTCCAGTGGTTCATGCTCCACCTCCTGTGTGGAGGGGGCACACCACCCTGGCCTGCCCCCACGTCCCATGGTCGGGAACGGGGGCCGGCGCCGGAATCGGCCGGCCGGCACAATCAGCTGACGGCGGGGGAAGGCTTTCCTTACCCGGGCGTCAGGTCGGGGACCCGCCGTGGGAGTCGGCCCGCAGGTCGGCCAGGGACACCGCCCCCCGGCGGATGGCCTCGTTGGCCAGACGAACCCGCCGGCGCTCGCCCCCGTCGTAGAGGCCGAACTTGTCGTAGAGGTTGAGCAGGTGCTGCTTGACCGCCGCCTCCGACACATACAGGGCCGCCGCCATGTCCTTGATGGACGCCGGCTCGGTGAACACGTCGCCCGAGAACACGGGCCGGCACAGGGCCACGAGGACGTCCCGTTCCCGCCGGGTGAGATCCGGCGCGCCGGCCGCCGCCTCGGTGGCCACCGGGTCGTGCGCCTGGTCGGAGCGGAACAGCAGCCGGGTGGCGCCCAGGCGGATCTCGTCCCCGCCTCGCAAGCGGCACTCGGACAAGACCCGCTCGCCGTTCACGAAGGTCCCGTTGCGCGAGGTGAGGTCGCGGATGGTCCAGCCGGCGGAGAAGCGCTCCATGACCGCGTGCAGGCGGGAGACCGTGGGGTCGGCGTCGAGCACGACGTCGTTGGTGGGGTCCTTGCCCAGCGTCAGCCGGTCGGCTTCGAGCGGGATGAGCTCGACGCCCCCCGCCTTGTTGATCTGCAGGTAGCCCGCCATGGCAACCGTCCCCCTCGGCGAAACCTAACGCACGGAAGGGGGAACGGGCGGCGCTCAGCCAGGGAGGAGGCCGTCGGGCAGGGGCAGCGGGCCGGGGCGGGCCAACTCGAACCCCTGCCCGTAGGGGACGCCCAGCTCGACGAGGCAGTCCAGCTCGGCCGGCGTCTCGATGCCCTCGGCCACCAGGCGGGCTCCCATCTCCTCGGCGAACACGGCCAGCGAGCCGGCCAAGGCCCGTCGGGCCCGGTCGCGGTCGATGCCCCGCACCAGGGCGACGTCGAGCTTGATGATGTCGGGGGCGAGGCGCAGCACGTGCTGCATGTTGGCGTAGCCCGAGCCCATGTCGTCGATGGCCAGGCGCAGCCCGCCCTCCCGCAGCGGGGCCAGGGCGTCGTGCAGGGCCCGGTAGTCGGCCACGGCGGCGTGCTCGGTGACCTCCACCACCAGGCGGTCGAGCGGCCGGCCGTCGAGGGCGGCGGTGAAGCCGTCGGAGAGGACCGTCTCCGGCGAGGTGTTGAAGGCCAGGTAGGCGCCGGCGGGCAGGCGGGCGAACCCGTCGAGGGCCCGGGCGATGGCAGCCAGCTCCAGCTCGACGCCCAATCCCACGGTGAACGCCTCCCCGAACCACACGTCGGGACCCCGGCGGGGTTCGACGGCGATCCGACTGAGGGCCTCCACCCCGGCCACCCGGCGGAGCCGCAGCCCCATGACGGGCTGGAACACGATGGCCAGCTCCTCGCCGTCGAGGACGTGCTGGACCCGCTCCAGCACCAGGTGGGACGGCGGGGCGGCGACCTCCCCGGGCACGGCCAGCAGCTCGCCCAGGCGCTCCATCACCGAGACCTCGATGACCTGGGTGTCAGGATCGGTGGCCCGCCGGGCGATCTCCGTTCCGGTCACGTCGGCGGCGAAGAGCAGCGTGAGGTGCCCGAAGCGGACGCGCTGCTGGTCCCGCAGGGGCCGGGGCACGAGGGCCGGCAGGGCCTCCCCGTCGACGAATGTGCCGTTGGAGGAGCCCAGGTCCCGGACCGTCACGGCCCCATCCCGGCATTCCAGCTGGGCGTGGCGGCGGGAGACGAGATGCTCGGCGTCGAAGGGCGCCAGGTCGACGTCAGGCCGCAGGCCGGCTTCCGGATCGGTCCGGCCCACCAGGGCGAGGCCCTCCGCCAGGGGATAGACCGAGGTGCCGAAGAGGAGGGCGGGCTGGGGAGCGGACATGGCGCCCGCCATGTTCGCACCTCACAGGGCGAACCCCGGCGTCCACTGGAAATGGTGCTCCAGCAAGGGCTTGAACCGGTTGTAGCGCAGGCCGGGCCGGACGAGGTTGAGCCCGATGCAGTACTTGCTGCACGAGCCGCCCCGGGCGCCGGCGGCCCGCAGCACCCGGTCGGCCACCCCCCGCCCGTCCGCCGATTTGACCTCCACGATGAGGGTCCCGGGCGGGGCCTGGGCCCGGGCGCCTTCGGCTCCGGAGTCGACGAAGTCGAGGTCGAAGTCGATGGTGACCCGCTCCGGCGCCCCTTTGCCCACCAGGGTGAGGCGCCGGTAGCGCATGGTCAGCTGGGGCTCCAGGCGGTGGGCGAAGGACTCGCCGTAGTTCTGGAGGACGCAGTCCTGCACGAACCCCAGGGCGTCGGGCCCCACGGCGCCGTGCCGGACACCGTCGTAGGGCATGCGCTCCTTGATGGTCCGGCCCCGGGGCCCCTTGAGCTTGACCTCGAAGAAGTACAGGTCGCTCTCCACGTAGTGGCGGGAGCGGACCTTGAGCCGCCGGCGCCGGCCCTGGACCTGGTCCCGGTAGGCCCGCAGGCAGTCGGTGTCGTAGTACACGGTGTCGTAGGTGAAGACGGTCTGGCCGTCGATGGCGAGGACGTCGAAGGCGGGGCGCAGCTCGTCCATGACCTCGCCGATCAGGGCGCTGCCCGCCAGGTACTTGGACTCGGCCCGGTCGAGGAGCGGCGCCCGCTGGTTGAGCTCGGCCAGGGACACCCGGCCCCAGCCCCCGGTGGCGGGGACGAAGGGGCGGCTCATGACGACACCGGGGCGAAGTCCGCCACCCGGGACGTGGGCCAGCAGGCGGGCCGGGGCCGGCGCAGGGTGCCCTGGTGCTGGACCTCGAGCTCCATGGAGTCCTTGATCCAGTCGATGGACGTGATGGTGCACTGGGTGACGGTGGCGTGGAGCCGCTCGCTGAGCACGGCCTTGAGCACCTCGGGGTCGGTGTGGACGGCGTCGAGGGTGACGTGGACGCGCTCGGCCGAGGTGAGCACCCGGGGGTGGTCGAGCACGTAGATGGCTGCCACCACCAGCACGTTGAGGCCCACGGTCAGGGCGGCGTACGGCGTCCCGATCCCGTTGAGGAGGGCGAGCACGAGGGCGCCGAAGAAGTAGCCGATCTCCCGGTTGCTGAACGGTTCGCTGCGGAGCCGGACGATCGAGAGGATCCCGAAGAGACCGAACCCGAGGGCGGCGTTGACCTGGGTCATCTGGATGACGATCACCGCCACCAGCAGGCAGATGTTGAAGAAGGCGAAGACCACGGCCAGGTCCTTGCGGGTGTGGCGGCGGAAGTAGACGGCGATGGCAAAGCAGAGGATGGCCGCCAGGTCGGTGCCCACGGCGGTGGCGATGTCGGCGAAGTTCATGTCCGGTCTCCCTCCTCGGCGCTGTCGTCGCTGACAGCGCTCCGGGCCCTCGGGTTCGGGCCTCCCGACACCCATCCTCGAGGGGCGGGGGGTGGCGGACGATCCTCGCCGAGACCGGTTTCCGCTCACTCCCGGGTAAGGCTTTTCTCACCCGGCGGCGATGGTCCCGGCGGCCCGCCGGCCGCAGGATCGGCCCATGGACGCCGCCACCACCGCCACCGCTCCGGTGACCCTGCTCTTCACCGACCTGGTGGGCTCCACCCGCCTCCTCGACCGCCTGGGGGACGAGGCCGCCGGCCGCCTGCGCCGGGACCACTTCGCCCTGCTGCGGCGGGAGATCGCCGCCGCCGGGGGCGAGGAGGTCAAGTCCCTGGGCGACGGCCTCATGGTGGCCTTCACCAGCGCCCGGGCCGCCGTGGCCTGTGCCGTGGCCATGCAGCGGGCCGTCGCCGCCGACCGCCGCTCCGGGCGGCCACTGCGGATCCGGGTGGGGATCCACTCCGGGCGGGCCCACCGGGAGGAGGACGACTTCTTCGGCATCGCCGTGGTGGTGGCCCGCCGGCTGTGCGACGCCGCCCCCCGGGGCGGGATCCTGGCCAGCGAGACGGCCCTGAGGCTGGCCGGTCCCGAGCCCGGCTTCACGGTGCGGCCCGTCGGCCCCCTGCCGCTCAAGGGCCTGGTGCAGCCCGTCGCCGCCGTGGCCCTCGAATGGCGGGCGGCCCGGCCCGTCCGCCGGCCCGCTCCGTCAGTGTCGCGGCGGCGACAGTTGGCCGGTCGGGACTGGCAACGACACGTCATTCCGCCTCCCCTTACGGTCGACGGGTACCCGGGAACCCCGTGGAGGTGCCTTGTGACCACCGTCCTGCGGTCGACCACCGAAGCCACTGCCGATGCCGCTGCCGCCCGGCGCCTCGCCTTCGCCGACGCTCCCTGGGAGGGTGTCACCCGCCGGCACCTCCAACACATCGGGGTCCGGCCCGGGTGGCGGTGCCTGGTGGCCGGCGCCGGCCCGTCGATCACGGGCTGGCTGGGGATGCAGGTGGGCGAGGGCGCCGTGCTCGAGATCGGCACGACGACCCCCGCCGTGCCCGAGGGTTGTTTCGACCTGGTGCTCACCCGCCTGGGGGACGCCCACATGCTCGACCGGGCGGTGGCGGTGGACCGGTTCCTGGCCGCCGTCCGCCCCGGCGGGTGGCTGGTGGTGGAGGTCGACGTCACCCTGCCCTTCGCGCTGCCCGCCGACGCCGCGGTGGCCGGCGCCTCCACGCCGGTGGTGGTGGTGGAGACGATCCGGGCGGCCGCCGAGGTCCACGCCGCCGAGCTGGCGTGGGCCCGCGGGGTGCCCGTCCGCCTGCTGGCACAGGGATGCCGCCACGTCGCCGCCGAGGCCCACTGCTCGGTGTGGCCGGGCGGGGCCATGAGCATCGCCCTGCCCAGTGCCGAGGCCAGCGACGGCGCCGGCGACCTGCCCGTCGAGCTCGAGCCCTTCACCCACCTGCTCGTCAACCCGTTCCGGGGCGGGCTCCTCCCCTCGGCCCTGGCGGCCGGGTCCTACGTGCTCTTCACCACCTGCGCCCGCCGGTGACGCCGGGCCGGGCCGGGCCGGTCAGCCGGCTGGCTGCTCCTCGGACCCGCCGGCCGGGTCCTCGCCGGCGCCGTCCTCGTCGCCGGCCTCGGGGGTGATGTCGGCCAGCTCGCCGGTGGGCAGCTCCACACCCTCCTGGCGCGCCGCCCGCCAGTAGGCGTGGAGGCGGCGGCCGAAGGCCTGGGGCGTCTCGGCGTAGAGGCGGGCGCCGAGGCGGATGGCCCGCTGCTCCAGCTCGGCCCGGGACAGCGCCGCCATGGCCAGCACCGTCTCGGTCGGCTCGGTACCGCCGAAGTGGGTGGGGCTCGCCTCGAGCACGTCGCGCATGACGGCCAGGTTGTGGGCGTCACCCAGGGCGTCGGAGAGCTGGTGGAAGCGGTTGGCGGCCGGCCCCAGCACCGAGGGGGCGGTGTCCTCCAGGAGCTGGACGTGGTGCCAGCCGTACTTGACCGCCTTGCGCCACTCGTGGGACTGCTCGGCCGTCCCCTCCCGCTGGAGCGCCCGCATGGCCCGCTGCCCCCGGCGGTAGTTGATGGCCAGCCCGCCCCGCAGGGACCGGAAGCCGTCGCCCGCCACCTGGGTGGAGGCCACGATGTCCCGGGCCAGCTCCAGGCGCTCCCGGGCCCGGACCAGGGGCCGGGGCAGCCCCTCCGTCTCGGCCCACTCGACCTCGCCCACGCGCTCCTCGAGTCCCTTGCGGACGACTTCGAGGTCGCCGCCCGGATCGGCACCGTGGGCGGCGAGCAGGTCATCGAACATGGCCACCAGCGCTTCGGCGTCCCGGCTGGCGGACAGCTCCCGGGCTGCGTCCCGGACGCCGGTGTTGAGGGCCCGGTAGCGCCGGTCGGGGATCGACGGGAGCACGAGCCGGAACAGGGCCCGCAGCCGCTTGCACGCCTTGCGGGCCTCGTGGATGGCCACGGCCCGGCCGGCGGCGTCGGGATCCTGGAGGTGGGCCAGGGTGAACTCGAACTCGTCGAGCGCCACCCGGCGGAACTCCGCCCCCACGGGCTTGCCTGGTTCGATCCGGAAGGTCATGTCGCGGGCGATGCTACCGCCGCTCACGCCCAAGCTCCCCGCCCGAGGTGGGCAATCCGCCCCTCACTCCTGGGCCGCCCGCCACAACCCGGTGGCCAACCCCTCCAGCCGGGGGCCGAGGGCGAGGCCCTCGAGGAGCTCGGCGGGCCACGCCGAGGCGCCGTGGACGGCCCCGAGCAGGCCGCCGGCCACGGCGGCGTTGGTGTCGGTGTCGCCGCCCCGGGCCACGAGGCGCACGAGCGCCTCGAACGGTCCGAACTCGCCGGCATCGGCCAGCGCCCGGACGGCGAGGTGGAGGGTGAGGCGGCACCAACCCTTCCCCGGCCCGGCGGGGTCGGCGCCCGGCGGGGCCGGGGCCACGGTGTCGGGGTCGAGGTCACGGGCCGTCAGCCGGCCCCGCGCCGCCGCCGCCACCAACCCGACGTAGGTGACGTTGCAGTCGGCGGCGGCAGCGCTGGGATGGGTGAGGCGGGCGAAGGCTTCCGCCGTGGCCCGGGCCGCCCCGGGGTGGCCGCGAAGCGCAGCCCGACGGGGGCCACGGCCATGAGCGAACCGTTGCCCTGGGCGGTCTCGTCGCCGGGGGGTGGCTGTCCGGCCTGCCACGACGCCACCGCCCGGCTGGTCTGGTTGCCGATGTCGGGTGGGCCGGAGGTGGCCCACGCCACCAGCCGGCGGACGTACCCGGCGGCGAAGCCCGCCGGCGGCTGGCCGGGCGCGGGCTCGGGCCCAGCCGCCTCCAGCAGCGCCTCGGCACAGGCCACGGCCAGGGTGGAGTCGTCGGTGGGATGGCCCGGCGCCGTGCCGAACACGCCGGGACGGAACTCCCGGGCCACTTCGAAGGGCGGCGCGGAGAACTCGTAGGGGGCGCCCAGGGCGTCACCCAGGGCCACGCCCAGCAGGCAGCCCCGGTACCGGTCGAGCACCGCTTCGCCGCCGTCGTCGAGACCTTCGCTGGGAGGATGGGGTGCCACGGGCACCTAGTCTGGCGTCCTATGAACCCCCGGCCGCGAGCCGCCGCCTCGGCGCCGGGCAAGGCCCGGCCCCATCCGGCCAAGGCCGACCGCCATCCGGACTTCGTCCACCTGGGGAAGCGCTTCGAGGAGGCCGTCGACTACGCCGTGGAGGCGCACCGGGAGCAGGCCCGGAAGGCGTCGCCCGTCCCCTACCTGGCCCACCTCTTCGGGGTCATGTCCCTGGTGCTGGAGTACGGCGGCGACGAGGACCAGGCCATCGCCGGCCTCCTCCACGACACCCTGGAGGACTGCGGGGCCGAGCACGCCCCGGTCATCGAGACCCACTTCGGAGCCGGCGTACTCGACCTGGTGCGGGCCTGCACCGACTGGGAGGGGCCGGCCGGCGCCGCCGGCAAGCCGCCGTGGCGGCCCCGCAAGGAGGCCTACATCGCCCACCTCGACGAGCTCGGCGCCGGCCACCGGGCGCTGCTCGTGTCCTGTGCCGACAAGCTCCACAACGCCCGGGCCATCCGCGCCGATCTCCGTCGGGAGGGCCTGGCCGTGTGGGACCGCTTCAGCCAGCCCGCCCCCGAGCAGCGCTGGTACTACCGCAGCCTGGCGGGGGCTTTCTCCCGCCTGATGCCGGGGCCGCTCACCGACGAGCTGCGCCGCACCGTGCGCGACATCGTGCGCCTCGACCGCAGCCTGCGGCCCTGACCGCCCCCTTCCGGCGTGGCCCGGCTCAGGAACCGGCCGGGTCGGGCGTGACCACCGAGAAGATGTCGTAGCCGAGCTGAGCCGGGAAGTTCCGCATGTCGACGGACCCGGAACCGTTCCAGCTGACGGCCCGTCCGGCGAAGCCGCCGCCGGTGCCCTTGGCCGTCTTGGCGCCCGGGCGGCTGCCGACGAGGAGGAACCCGTGGTGCTGGGGGTCGGGCACCCCGCTCCACTGGGCGTGGTTCACGATCTCGCCCCCGGCGACCCGCAGTGTGGTCACCACGTCGAATACGGCGCAGGGCGGCGGGGTGGTGGACGAGCACGTGATCTCGTCGTGCAGCGACCCCAGCCGCGCACCCGTCTTGATGTCGAAGACGTCGACCGTGTAAGCCACCTTGCCGGCATCGGTGGGCTCGCTGGCCGCCCCGCCGGAGACGTGCAGGGCGATCACGTCGCTGCCGTCCTCCGCCCCCACCGGCAGCACCGAGACACCGGCCAGAGCCACCCCGGCCACCGCCAGCACGGCTGCCGCCACCACCGCCCGCTTCATCGCGCGCATCGTTCCCCCCTGCCCCGTCCTGCCATCGAGGGTACCCCCGGACCCTCCGGGCGTCTCCTCGCCCCGCCCATGTCACGGGCGGCGGCGTGCCCTAACCTCCCGGGTCATGGCCGACAACTGCACCCACCTGGACACCATCGCCGACGTGAAGCCGTCGGCCGACGGCTGCGAGGACTGCCTGCGGACGGGCGGCCGCTGGGTCCACCTGCGGATGTGCCAGGCGTGCGGCCACGTCGGCTGCTGCGACAACTCGCCCGGCCGTCACGCCACCGGGCACTGGCACGCCAGCTCGCATCCGATCATCCGCTCGTTCGAGCCGGGCGAGGAGTGGTTCTGGTGCTACCCGGACGAGTTCGCCTTCGAGCTCGATGGGGCACCGCCGGCGCCGTCACATCCGTAGCTCCGTCCCAAGGGTCGGTAAACCACTCCGCGAAGCGAAAGCTTTCGGGGTGCATACTCTCCGTGATGTCCGATTTCGCCGTCCCTCAAAGCCCGTCCATCGAGGCGCTCCTCGACCTGGCCGCGGGCGTGGATTTCCTCATCCGCTCCCGGCACCAGCATCAGGCCGCCATCGCCGCTGACCAGCTCGCCCGCTGGCTCCTGTTCCACTACCGGGAGCTGCAGACGGCCCGCCCGGAGATGTCCACGGAGGCCGCCGACGTGGTGGCCCGCCGGGTGATCATCGCCCTGGTGGAGGCCAAGTCCCTGGCGGCCAGCGCCCGGGCGGGGAAGGCCCCGCACATCACCCGGCTGCGGACCCTCATCCAGGACCTCCACCAGGCCGAGGTCGTCACCGCCGGGTCGTAGCGTCGGTCACGGCTGGCCGGGATCAGCCAGGGCGGCGACCACGGCGGCGTCGGCGGGGTCCGCCATGGGTCCGTAGGACGCCACCAGCACCCCTCGGCACCCGCAGGCCACGCACCGGACGCCGGCCACGATGACCTCGTCGGCCGGGTCCGACTCGCCCTCGATGCGCAGGACCTGGACGACCTCGATGCTGTCCGGGGCCATGGTGACCCCACAGGCGCCGCACCTGACCAGGGGCTCGGGACCGGCCGCCACGTGGAAGTCGGCGACGAAGCCGTCGGCCTCCAGCATCTCCGTCGCTTCCAGCAGGGTCAGTCCCCCCGGCGCATCGGCAACCATGCCCCCAGCCTAAGGGGCCGGACCGGGGCTCAGCGGATGCCGGTGTCGCAAGCCACGTCGGCGGTCGTGTACCGGCCGTATTCGATGACGACGTCGACCGGGGCACAGCCGCCGGGGCCGCCGCCGGAGCCGTAGTCCGCCACCAACTGGTACGTGCCCGGCGGGGCGGCGAAGCGGAAGGTCCCGTCGGCGGCGGAGTTGCCTGTGGCCGCCACTGAGCCGTCGCTGCGGACGAGGCGCAGCGTGGTCTCGACGGGGCGGTCGGGACAGGGATCGTCGGCCCGCTCCACCGGGCAGGTGGGCCCGGCGTGGACGCTGCCTTCGACGCCGGATGGCGCCGGACAGGGAGCGAAGGAGGCGGTCGCCGTCCCGTTGTCCTCGGGCTGGGCGCAGGGCGGCGAGCACTCGTCCGCGGGCATGGCGGACGGGCACGCCGGTGGAGTCGGCGACGGCTCCGCGACGGGCTCCGGCGCGGGCAGGGGCGCCGGCGACGGTTGCGGGGCGGGCAGGGGCGCCGGCGCCGGTTCCCCGACGGGCGCCGGGGGGACCACGGGCGCCGGCGCCGTCGTCGCCACCGGCGGGGCCGGCTTGGCCGCCGCCGTCGTGGCCGTCGCCGCCGGGGCGGTGGCCGTCGTGGCGGTGGCCGGCACGGCCGCCCCGGCGTCTTCGGCGATGCCTGCGGGCAACGCCGGCGGCTCGGCCGGGAGGGCGTCGGCGGACCCGGCGCCGGCCATGGCGCTCACGGCCACGGGGTCCGGCGAGGGCCCCGGGAGGGCCTGGGCAGCCACCACCAGCGCCGCCGCCACGGCCAGGGCGGCCGTCGCCGTGATCAGCAGGCGCCGGCGCGGCCGGCGGATGAAGGGTCGATCCACTGTGCTCACCTCACCCGCTTGGTGGGGCGATCTCCGCCAAATCAACCGCGAATCTTTCGCCGGATCGGGTCGTCCCGCCCGGCGATCAGGAACCCTCCTGGCGCAACGGTTCGAAGGCTGCGATGTACTCGGCCAGACGATCGGCCGCTTCGACGGCGGCGCCGGGGTCGGAGAGGTCCTCGGCGTCCCACGTCTCGGATGCCCGGCGCCAGCTACCGGCCCGGCCCAGGAACCGCCCCACCTCCACCTCCTGGCCCAGCGCCCGGCGCCAGCGGCGCTCGCCCGCCATCAGGCGGTCGAGGACGGCCTCGCTGCGGGCGGCGTCGGC
>JBIOYN010000323.1:0-7759 GCA_044870155.1 Acidimicrobiia bacterium
AACACCGGGACGACCAACATCAGGGACGACGTGGCCAACATCCCCGACTGGGAGGACATCTTCGACTACGAGAACGGTGAGGTCGTCACGTCCACGCTTCCCGCCGGCGCCTCGGCCAGGTTCATCGCCGACGAGCTGGCCACCGCAGGGAGCGTCGACCACACCACGTTCAGCGGTTCGAACAAGAACGACGACGCCATCAACACCAGGAACTGGGACACGGGCAACGTTCCCGTGAAGGACGACCTCTCGAACGTCTACGCCTTCGCCAACGAGACCGGCGACGGGGACCTCCTCATCTACGCCGGACTCGAGCGGCTGTCGCCCAACGGTGACTCCCACATCGACATCGAGTTCAACCAGAACGAAGTCACACTCGACAAGCTCCGTCAGGACCCTGACGCGGATGCGGTCTGCGGGAACGACCAGACGGAAGGCGCCGGCGACGGCGCGCCGTGCGAGTTCTTCACCGACACCGAGGACGGGGACAAGCAAGAGAACGACTTCATCGTCTCGCTCGACTACACCAAGGGCGGTGGCCTCGGCTCGCTGGAGATGCGCCGGGTCAACGCCGACGGAATCTTCGAACCGGTGTTCACATTGTCGGCAGAGGGATGCAACACCGCGCCGATCAACGTTCCGAACGGCATCACCGCCGCCATCGACTCCATCTGCGGGTTCACCAACGGGTCGCCGATCCCGCGGGGTTCGTGGCCGACGTACAACAGCAAGGGGCAACCGCTTCAGGACGAGAACGCCACGCTGCCGACGAACTCATTCGCCGAGTTCGGTCTCAACATCACCGAGATCCTGGGCCCCGACCTGTGCTTCGCCACCTTCGGGGTCCACACCCGGAGCTCGGCGTCGTTCACCGCCGAGCTGAAGGACTTCGCCGTCGGCGGCTTCCAGGTCTGCGAGCCGGACACTGAGGTCAGGGTCAGCGCCGCCGTGACATACACGATCTACGAGGAGAACAAGGGCAGTGCCCCACTGGAGGCGCCGGAATCGCCTCTGGATTTCGTCAGTGACAACGACGCCGAGGGCGCGTCCACGTGTGACACCTTCGAGCAGAAGGTGTTCACCGAAGAGAACGCCCCCGACGAGGCACTGGTGGGCAAGAACGTTGGTGACATCGGACCCGACGAAGCCGCGGGCAATGACCTCCTGGATTCCGGGGAGACCTGGCAGTTCCTCTGCGAGGTGAGCCTGGTCCCCGAGGAGCCGGAGGACCCGGAGGACCCGCCGGCCCCGCCTGGGGTGACCTCCGGTGAGGTCGTGACCATCGTCACCGGCCACGGCATCTTCAACGGCGAAGACCGGACGCTCTGCACCGACGTCGAGACCGAGACGCCGTTCGAGGAGGCCACGATCGCCGGCACAACCACGACCGCGGATGTCTCCTGCGACGCCGACGAGCAGCGGGTCATGACGCTCACAATCACCAACGGGCCACCTCCGGCGGAGGACCCGGAGAGTTAGCTCCGACCACCTGCGGGACATCATCAGCCTCGGGGCGGGCCGGCGCATGCGCGGCCTGCCCCGAGCGCGTCAGGCGGCGATCTCGGCCCGGGCGACGACGTGAGCGGGGGTGACCCGCACGAGGAGCTCGCCGGGGACGGTGTTGCGCTTGCCATAAGCCTCGGCACTCTCGGCCCCCATGTACCGGGCGCCGATGCGGGTGGCCCAGTCGAGCATCACCTCGAGGTCCTCGCTGATCTCGGCGGTGCCCTCGATGAGCACGAAGGCGAAGGGGGGCGTCTCGTCGTCGACGCACATCGCCACCCGGGGATCGCGGCGCAGGGCCTTGCCCTTCAAGGTGTCGGCGCCGGTGGTGAAGACCACCGTGCCGTCGTCGTCGACGAGGAACCAGATGGGGGCGACGTGGGGCCGCCCGTCGGCCCGGGTGGTGGACAGCTTGCCCGTCCGCGTGCCCTCGGTGACGAAGGCCCGCCATTCCGTCTCGCTCATGACTCGCATGGGCCGTCAGTCTGCCTTCCCCGACGTTTCTTGTGACGTTGACGCGCCCACGGCGCGCAGGGATGTCACAAGAATGCGGCTAGGAGTGGGCGAGGCGGCGCTCGATCTCCCGGGCGGCGGCCGTCACCGGGCTAGCCAGATGGCGACCGGGCTGACGGCCCAGGCGCTGCAGCGGGCCGCTGACGCACACCGCCGCCCGCACCCGACCATTGGCGTCGAGCACGGGGGCGCTGACGCTGGCGACCCCCTCCTCCCGCTCGGCCACGCTGGCCGCCCAGCCCCGCCGGCGCACCGCCTCCAGCTCGGCGGGCACCGGGCCGGCGCCGGCGAAGGCCAACAGCACCTTGCCCCCGGACCCCCGGTCCAGGGACAGCACAGCGCCCACGGGGACGGTGTCGCGCAGCCCGCTCGACCGCTCGGCGGCGGCCACGCACACCCGCCGGTCGCCGTCTCGCACGAACAGCTGGGCCGACTCCCCGGTCTCCTCCGACAGCGCGGCCAGCACCGGGCGCGCCGCCTCGACCAGGCCGACCTCGGCGCTCACCGCCCCGGCCCATGCCAGGAGGCGCAGGCCCAGGCGGTAGCGGCCGGCGGCGTCACGCCCGACGAGGCGATGAGCCTCGAGGGCGGCCGCCAGGCGGTGGGCGGTGGGGCGGGAGAGCCCGGTCGCCTCCACCAGGCCGGAGAGGGACAAAGGGCCCGATTCGGCCAATGCGGCCAATACGCCGACCGCCTTGTCAAGCACGCCCACATTCGATGTGCGGTCCGCGCCGCCAGCCGGTAGACTGTCCATATCTCGATACTAGTATCTCAGAATGTGAGACACGCCATGGCGCAGACACTCTCCCAGAAGGTGTGGGAAAGCCACCTGGTACGGCGGGAGGAAGGCGAGCCCGACCTCCTCTACGTCGATCTCCATCTCGTCCACGAGGTCACCTCTCCCCAGGCCTTCGACGGCCTGCGCCTGGCGGGCCGCACCGTGCGCCGGCCGGACCTGACCGTGGCCACTATGGACCACAACGTCCCGACCGAGAACATCGACCAGCCCGTGGCCGACCCCGTCTCCGGCCGTCAGATGGAGGCGCTGGCCAAGAACTGTGCCGAGTTCGGGATCCGGCTCTTCCCCATGGGCGACCCCGGGCAGGGCATCGTCCACGTGATCGGGCCCCAGCTGGGCCTGACCCAGCCCGGCCTCACCATCGTGTGCGGCGACAGCCACACCTCCACCCACGGCGCTTTCGGAGCCCTGGCCTTCGGCATCGGCACCAGCGAGGTGGAGCACGTCCTGGCCACCCAGACCTGGCCCCAGCAGCGCCCCGGCACCATGGCGGTCACCGTGGACGGCGACCTCCCCACCGGCGTGACCGCCAAGGACGTGATCCTCGGGATCATCGGGCGCATCGGCACCAGCGGCGGCGTCGGGTCGATCATCGAATACCGGGGCTCCGCCATCCGCAGCCTGTCCATGGAGGGGCGGATGACGGTGTGCAACATGTCGATCGAGGCCGGCGCCCGGGCCGGGCTGGTGGCGCCCGACGACACCACGTTCGCCTACCTCGAGGGCAAGCCCCACGCCCCCCGGGGCCCGGCCTGGGAGGCCGCCCTCGACCACTGGCGCTCCCTCCCCACCGACGCCGGCGCCGCCTTCGACAAGGAGGTGGTGATCGCCGCCGATGATCTCGTGCCCTACGTGTCGTGGGGCACCAACCCCGGCCAGGTGGTGGGCATCGACGACGTCGTCCCCGACCCCGGTAGCTTCACCGAGCCGGACGCCCGGGAGGCGGCGGCCCGGGCGCTGCGCTACATGGCCCTGGAGGCGGGGACGCCCGTGCGGGACATCGCCGTCGACACCGTGTTCCTCGGCTCGTGCACCAACTCCCGCATCGAGGACCTGCGTCTGGCGGCGGGCGTGCTGCGGGGCCGCACGGTGAAGGACGGCCTGCGGGCCCTGGTCGTCCCCGGCTCCATGGCCGTGAAGGCGGAGGCCGAGGCCGAGGGCCTCGACGCCGTGTTCAAGGCCGCCGGCTTCGAGTGGCGGGAGGCGGGCTGCTCCATGTGCCTGGGCATGAACCCCGACACCCTCTCGCCCGGCGAGCGCTGCGCCTCCACCTCCAACCGCAACTTCGAGGGCCGCCAGGGGCCGGGGGGCCGGACGCATCTCGTCTCCCCCGCCGTGGCCGCCGCCACCGCCGTCACCGGCCGGTTCACCCTGCCGTCGGATCTGGACTGAGGAGCGAACCGTGGAGCCAGTCACCCAGGTGCGCGGCCGGGCCGTCGCCCTGCCCCGGGCCGACGTCGACACCGACCAGATCATCCCCGCCTCCTGGCTCAAGCGCATCGAGCGGACGGGCTTCGGCGAGGGCCTGTTCTCGGCCTGGCGGGCCGACCCCGACTTCGTCCTCAACCGCCCCGAGCACGAGGGCGCCCGCATCCTGGTGGCCGGGCCCAACTTCGGGTCGGGGTCGTCCCGGGAGCACGCCGCCTGGGCCCTCCAGGACTACGGCTTCGCCGCCGTCATCTCCCCCCGCTTCGCCGACATCTTCCGGGGGAACTCCCTGAAGATCGGCCTGCTGCCCGTGGAGCTACCGGCGGAGACGGTGGAGGCGCTGATGGCAGCGGTCACCGGCGATCCGGCGGTGGAGCTCACCGTCGACCTGGAGGCGCGCACGGTCTCGGGCGCCGGCATCGAGGCGTCCTTCGAGATCGACGACTTCACCCGCTGGCGGCTCATGAACGGCCTCGACGACATCGGCCTCACCCTGCGCCACGAGGACGACATCACGGCCTTCGAGGCCCGCCGGCCCGCGTTCCTCCCCACCGTCGGCCGCGGCCTCCCGGTCGAGTCCGTTTAGCATTCCGGCGTTCGTTTCTGGCACCTGTCGCCCGTCAGGAACGCCGGTTGGGAGGGAAGACGCCTCAGCCGGCGGCGATGGCGGCGACCCGGCCGAGGCCGGAGTTGACGCCGCTGCCCAGGAAGGGCGCCGTCCCGAAGGAGAAGATCCCGCCGTCGGCGGCGACGAGCCAGTAGCCGGCGCCGGCCGGCGGCCGGGCCATCCCCACGATGGGCTGGTTGAGCTTCATCGCCCCCGTGGAACCGAAGAACCGGGCGCTCCCGAAGGAGAAGATGCCGCCGTCACTCGCCACCAGCCAGTAGCCGGCGCCGTTGGGCGTGGGGGTCATGCCCAAGATGGGCTGGTTGAGCTTCATGGCCCCGGAGGAGCCGTAGAAGCGGGCGTCACCGAAGGAGAAGATCCCCCCGTCGGTGGCCACCAGCCAGTAACCCCGGCCCGTGGGGGTGGCCGCCATCCCCACGATGGGCTGGTTGAGCTTCATGGCCCCGGTGGAGCCGTAGAAGCGGGCGTCACCGAAGGAGAAGACGCCGCCGTCGGTGGCCACCAGCCAGTAGCCGGGGGCGGAGCCGGGAAGGATGGCACCACCCACGATGGGCTGGTTGGGTGTGCCTGCCAGCTGGCCGGAAAAGGCCGTGGATCCGAACGCCCGCACGCCGCCGGTCACGTCGGCCAGGAGATAGCCGGGGCCAGAAGCCTCGGGCACGGAGCCCGGTGCCGGAGCCGGAGGCGTGGGCATCGAACTGCCGGCGGTGGCCGTCGTCGGGGCCGTGGTGGCGGTGGTCGGGGTCGGGGTGGGAGGGACGGTCGTCGGAGTTGTTGTTGTCGTCGTCGTCGGAGCCGGGAGCGAGGCGACGGCGGCGGCGGCGTCGAGGCGCCCGACGCAGTACTGGGCGCTCCCACAGGCCACGCTGCGGTTGGCGGTGGCCAGCACGCGATCGACAGCGCCCTGGGTGGTCAGGCCGCCGGCCATCAGCAGGGCCAGGGTGCCCGACACGTGGGGGGCGGCCATCGAGGTGCCGAACAGCTCGCCGTACTGGTTCGTCTTCCCTGACCGCCAGTAGGTGGAGTACACGTCGTGGGCGGCATCCCCGTCGCCGGAGCCACCGGGCGCCAGCAGGGCCCAGCGAGCGTTGCCCAGCGGGCTGCTGTAGCTGGTCAGCTTGTCGTCGTGGCCGGTAGCACCCACCACCACGGCGTGGGCGTCGCCGTAGTTGGAGCCTCCGAGGCCGAGCAGATTCTGGTTGCCGGCGGCGAGAACGACGACGGCGTTGTGCGTCCAGGCGTACTCGATGCCGTCGGTCAGCTCCGTGCCGGCGCCGAGGAGCGAGCCGCCGAGTCCGCCGTTGATGCTGAGATTGACCACCCGGGCGCCGTGGTCCACCGCCCACTTCACCCCGGCATTGACGTCGTCCACGCTGCCGCTGTCGGCATCCAGGGACTTGACCACCACCAGCTCGGCGCCAGGCGCCACCCCGGCCACACCTTTGCCGTTGCCGGTGACGGCGGCGGCGATGCCGGCCACGTGCGTGCCGTGGCCGTAGTCGTCCTGGCCGGCGCCCGTTCCCGTCCGGCACCCCGACGCCTGCCCTCCGGAGTCGACGCAGTCGGCCCGGGCCACGATCTTGGCGGCCAGATCCTCGTGCCCCAGGTCCACCCCGGTGTCGACGATGCCGATGCGAATGCCCGCGCCCGTGCTCCGGGCCCAGGCCGCCGGCGCGCCGATGGTGGCCAGGCCCCACTGCTTGGACTGGTCGGGGTCGCTGGCGGCGGCGGCGCGCGTCAGCCACGGGGCACCGGCACCGGCGAAGGTGACGGCGACAGCGAGGGCACAAGCAAGCCGGCGGCGACGGATCACCAGCGGTCCTCCCAGAGCGCATGGATTCGGACGGGCAACGCGTCGGAAGGGTTCGCCCACCACCCCTTCTCCTCCTCGCCGCCCCAGGCGGCTTTGTCGGAAGGGGGCGGTTCGTACCTTGACGGAGCGAGCACCTTCGTGCACCATCGACACCGATGCGCCGTCTTCTCATCACCGCCGGACTCCTGCTTACCTAGGGCGAGCGCCCGCATACCGGCGCTCGCCTGTAGCCTCCTGGTCACTCGGCCAGGGGGACTTTTTTTTTCCGGGGACACCCCGCGCCCCGGGTGCCCTTCCCGGAAACCGCCTGTCAGCCGCCACGAAGGAGAGGTCCCATGCCTCCGGAACCGACCACCCCCAGGCCCATGCCCTTCGAGAAGTACCGCCCCTTCCTCCCTCTGGGAGTGGCCGGGCTCGGTGACCGCACCTGGCCCGACCGGCGGATCGAGAAGGCGCCCCTGTGGTGTTCGGTGGACCTGCGCGACGGCAACCAGGCCCTCATCGACCCCATGGATCCCGTCCGCAAGCGCCGCATGTTCGAGACGCTGTGCCACATGGGCTTCAAGGAGATCGAGGTCGGGTTCCCCTCCGCCAGCCAGCCCGACTTCGACTTCGTGCGCCAGCTGATCGAGGAGGACCTCGTCCCCGAAGATGTCACCATCCAGGTCCTCACCCAGTGCCGGTCCGAGCTCATCGAGCGCACCTACGAGAGCCTGCGGGGGTGCCGGGCGGGGATCGTCCACTTCTACAACTCGACGTCCGCCCTCCAGCGCCGGGTGGTCTTCAACCTGGACAAGGCGGGCATCCAGCAGATCGCGGTGGACGCCGCCAAGCTGTGCCGCAAGCTGGAGCAGACGATGACGGGCTCCGAGATCCGCTACGAGTACAGCCCCGAGAGCTTCACCGGCACCGAGATCGACTACGCCATCGAGGTGTGCGCGGCGGTGACCGACGTCATCGAGCCCACCGACGCCAAGCCCGTCATCCTCAACCTGCCGGCCACGGTGGAGATGTACACGCCCAACATCTACGGCGACGTCATCGAGTACTTCCACCGCAACGTCCCCAACCGCCA
>JBIOYN010000324.1:0-5421 GCA_044870155.1 Acidimicrobiia bacterium
CACGCCGCTGCGTGCCGTCATCGAGGGCATCGGGGGAGGTGTCCGAGAGGGCCGGCGGATCAAAGCGGTGCTCCCCGGGTGCTCGAACGGCATCATCCCCGAGCATCTGCTGGACGCGCCGGTCAGCTATGAGGGTTTGGCGGCCATCGGCAGCGGGCTGGGATCCGGCAGCTTCATCGTCCTGGACGACAGTGACGACCTGGCGGCCGTCGCCGCCGGCGTGGCCCGGTTCCTCGGGGTGGAGTCCTGTGGCCAGTGCACGCCGTGCAAGCACGGCGGTCTCCTGCTCGCCGGCCTCCTCGGACGCCTCAGCCGCTCGGAGGCCGACGAGCGCACGCTGGTCGCCATCCGGACCCAGGTCGCCACTGTGAACGAACAGGCCCGTTGCTACCTCGCCCACCAGCACAAGGTCGTGCTCGAGAGCATCCTCCAGCGGTTCCCGGGCGAGTTGCAGGCTCATGTCAGCGGGGAGACCGGCCCCGTCGAGCCCTATCTGATCGCCGAGCTCGTCGACATCGTCGACGGGGTCGCCCACTGCGACGAGCGGTTCAGCCAGAAGCAGCCCGACTGGTCCTACAACCCGCTGTCGAAGAGCAAGAACCCGGCCGACCGCTTCGGCGAGAACCGGTTCGGCGACTGGACGTTCAAGCCCTGAGGCGCCGGCGTAGGCCTCCCGGCTCAATCCTTTTCAGACCGCACTCACCCGAGTGCCAACCAAATGAATGGAGACCCCATGGGTGCCGACAAGTCGTTCCTCAACGCGCAGGGCATGTGGTATGGCGGGGACCTTGAGATTCAGCAGGCCCACCTGAAGGACCGGGCGGCGACCGTCCTCCACAGCGGCAAGAAGACGCCGTCTTCGGCCAAGAAGGCCTGAGAACCCGACGCCCCCGGCCGGCTTCGGAAAGCCGGCGGGGGCTGTCCGGTGGTCACATCTTGCGGATGCGGAGGTAGTGGGCGACGTCGGGCAACGACCTCACCAACACGAGGGCTCCGATGAGGACACCCGCCCCGACCACCACCGTGGTCATGATGCCAACGGTTTCCATTCTGCGGTTCTCCTTCTCGTGCACCGGCCCGTCGCCGCGATGACTATCGTCTGACCTACAATACTAGTAATCTGTTTCTAGAAGCCTAGTTGAAGTATGCGATGGCCGTGGTCAGGAGGACCGATGCCGGACAAGTCCCCGAAGAAGCCGAGCGCCAAGAAGGTCCCCGACCGATCGCTGAAGGAAAAGCGCCAGGACAAGAAGGACAAGAGATCGGGCACCACGCCGTTCGGCGCCGCCTCGTCGCACTGACAACTCAGCTCTCGAGGTTTCCCGACCAGGAACCGGGGAAGCTGGCCGCGCAGATGGAATAGGCGAGTTGGTCGTCTCCCCACGGGCGGCGGGCGTACCACATGTACAGCGACCCGTCCCTCAACCTCACGGTCCACGGTGAGCTGACGGCCGAGGTGTCCGGATCGTCGCCGGAGCCGGACAACACGATGCCCCGCCGCGTCCACTCCACGCCTTCAGCCGACGTGGCCAGTGCGATGCTTCCCTGCTCCTCCTGCTCGGTGGCATAGAACATGTACCGCCGTCGGGACATCTCCACCACGCACGGATGGCTGACGGCCAGCTCGCCCGCCTCGGGAGGGAGGACGGGCCCGATGCTGTCCCAGGAGTCGCCGGATCGGGAGACGGCGGCGCAGATCGAGCTGGACCGCCCGCCGCCGGCGCCGTCGCGAGCCGAGTAGTAGAGCCACCACTGCTCGCTCCCGACCAGGAGGCAGGGTGTGCCGCCTTCCAGGCTGTCCTTGTCCTCCCCGGACATGACCTTTCCCCGGCTGGTCCAGTGGTGCCCGTCGGCCGAGGCGGCCAGGTGGATCCGGCTGTCCTCGCCGTCGAAACCCGCGTAGGCCATGAGGTAGCCCTCGCCGGCTCTGACGACGCTCGGAGCGCCCACTCCGTAGCGGTCGCTGTCACCGGCCAGGCCGGCGTCGACGGCCGTTCCCAGCCGCCGCCAGGGCTCGCCCGGCCGCCGCTCCGCCTCCAGGATTCTCCCGGTGGTGCGGTCGTGGCCCGAGTACCACATCCGCAGCGTGCCGTCCTCCTCCTCCAGCGCCGTCGGTTCCCAGGCCCGGACGCTGTCGGCGTCGCCGCCGGCGGCGGGTGGGAGGACATCCCCCTCCTGCGTCCACCCCAGGTTCACGGCTGCTCGAAGTCGAGCGCGACCGGAGTGTCCGGGAAGAACCCCCGGAGGAGGGCCTTGAGCGAGAAGGCGCTGATCGGCTTGTCCAGGTAGGCGTCGGCTCCCTCGGCGAGCGCCTGCTCCTTGACCGCGGGATCGATGTGGAAGGAGCAGACCACGATCCGCAGGCCCGAGGAGAGGCTGCGGAGGGCGGCAATCGTCTCCAGCCCGTGGCTGACCGGCATCTGGATCTCCACCACGGCGACGTCGCGGTCCTGGAGGCGGAGCAGCTCGACGGCTTCGGCCGTATCCGCCGCTTCGCCGATCTCCATGGCCACGAGCCCGGTGCTCGCCACCAGGTGGCGCACGAGCTGGCGCCGCTCGGGCCGAGCGTCGATCACGACGGCTTGGAGAAGGTTGGCGTCCCGGTCGTGCTCGACGGTGCTCACCATGTCACGGCAACCGGGTGGGAGCGAGGTGGTCGTCGGGGGGCAGGTCGCCGTCGACCACGGCGATGACCTCGATGGAGATCAGTTCCGCCTCCCCCCGCAGGGTGGTGGCGAAGGCGGTGTCGGCGGCATCCCGGCCGGTGCCGATCCGCACCAGGGAGGGGCGGGGCGCAAGGCGGGTCGGGTCGAGCACCTCCCAGCCCGGAGCCCGGCGCGCCTCGACGACGGCGTGCAGCTCCATCGGCGACAGGCCCGGGGCGTAGGCGGAGACGAAGCGTGCCGGTACTCCGAGCGCCCGGCACAGGGTGATGGTGAGGTGGGCGAAGTCGCGACAGACGCCGGCGCCGGAGAGAAGGGTGTCGACGGCAGTGTCGAGGGGACCGCTCATGTCCGCCCGGGCCAGACGCTCGAAGACCCAGGACGCCACCTCACGGGCGAGCTCCGGTCCGCGCTCCAGGTGGGCGAACTCGTTGGCGGCGAAGCCGGTCATGGCGTCGGACGGGCAGTAGCGGCTCTGGCGGAGCGCCACGATGGATTCGGAGTCGAACTCGGTCTCGTCACCGGCCCCGGATGGCGTTCCCGGTTCCGGGGGCACCGGGGGCCGGATGGTGGCGGCGTAGGAGACAGCCAGTGTCCCGGCGCCGCTGCGCACCAGGTGGACCCGCCCGCGGCCGTAGACGGCCCGCTCGGCCACGGGGTGGGACAGCGGCTGGCCGTTGATCGTCACCTCGAGCCGCTCGACGAGGAGCTCCCCGGCCGTCTTCGCCGGCGCCACCTGCAGGGCCAGCAGGGCGTCGTCTCCGACCTCGAAGGTCAGATCGCAGCCGACGTGGCGGAGGACGGGAACGGCGGGCGGGGGCCGGGTGCCGGTCATGGCGCGGGCATGGCCGTTCGTGCCTCCTGCCGTCATCAGGTTTTCCCGGGCCCGAGAAGCGCCTCCCGGCAGGGCGGGCACATCCACCATCCCAGCTGGGCCGTGCGATGGAGGGCGGGGTCTCCGGGGAAGGTCTTCTGGCAGCGCCCGCACTGCCGGGGGCGCACCAGGTCACCGTCTTCGACGGGAAGGTCGGAGGGCGGGGCGACGGACATGGAACCACCATACTCTGGTCATCAGTTACTAGCAATTTTTCTCTAGAAATGACATGATCAATTCATGGGAGAGTGGAGCTTTCTCACCAACCACGGTCGGGTCCTGCTGTGCATCGCCCACGATCCGGGCATCCGCCTGCGGGACATCGCCGCCATGCTCGGCATCACCGAGCGCAGCGTCTACGGCATCGTCACGGACCTGGCCGCTGCCGGCTACGTGGTCAAGGAGAAGGACGGCAGGCGCAACCGGTACCAGGTCCAGTCCCACCTGCCGCTGCCGGAACCCATCAGCGGCGAGCGGACGATCGGCGAGGTGCTGGGCCTGCTCGTGGATGCCGGTGGGCAGCGGGCCGGCACCGGTCAGGCGTAGTCGGGAGCCATGTTCGGCTTCCACTTGATATTGCACCCGAGCGACGGACGCTGGTCATCGGTCACGGGCCGTCCGGCGAGCACGGCCTCCACGGCGCCCCGGAGGTCCTCTCCGGTGACGGGGACGCCGTTGCCGGGCCGGGCGCCGTCCATCTGGCCCCGGTAGACCAGTTGGCGCTGCCCGTCGAAGAGGAAGAAGTCGGGCGTGCAGGCGGCCCGGTAGGCCTTGGCCACCTCCTGGGTCTCGTCGTAGAGGTAGGGGAAGCCCCAGCCGTGGCGCTCGGCGAACTCGGCCATGGCCTCGGGCCGGTCGTCGGGGTAGTTGGCGATGTCGTTGGCCATGATCCCCACCACGGCCGCGCCCTCGGCCTGGAGGTCCCGGGCCAGCTCGCCCAGCCCGTCGGCCACATGCTGGACGAAGGGGCAGTGGTTGGAGAGGAACGCCACCAGGAGGGCGGGGGCGGCTGAGAAGTCCGAGATCGAGACCTCCTTCCCTTCGGGGTCGGCCAGCTCGAAGGCGGGCGCGGGCGTGCCCAGCGGGAGCATGGTGGAAGGGGTGCGGGCCACGGGATCCTCCTCGGGCGCTCGGGACTCACTTGCAGGGTGCGCGGTAGCTGGGCTACAACGCTAGGTTGATTAGCACTCTCAGGGCGAGAGTGCTAATACCAGAGCTGCAAACTCCGAAACCGTTGCTCCAGGGGGTTTTCCTAGATATGCCGAAGATTATTGCTTTTGATGAGGAGGCCCGCCGGGCCCTCGAGCGTGGGATGAACCAGCTCGCGGATGCGGTGCGTGTCACCCTCGGCCCCAAGGGGCGCAACGTCGTCCTCGAGAAGAAGTGGGGCGCCCCCACGATCACCAACGACGGCGTGTCCATCGCCAAGGAGATCGAGCTCGAGGACCCCTACGAGAAGATCGGGGCCGAGCTGGTCAAGGAAGTGGCCAAAAAGACCGACGACGTCGCCGGTGACGGCACGACGACGGCCACGGTGCTGGCCTGGGCCATGGTCCGGGAAGGGCTGCGCAATGTGGCCGCCGGCGCCAACCCGATGACGCTCAAGCGCGGCATCGAGAAGGCCGTCGAGCTCGCCGTCGAGGCGATCAGGAACTCCGCCAAGGAGGTCGACTCCAAGGACGACATCGCGCACGTCGGAGCGATCTCCGCGGCCGACCCCGAGATCGGCGAGAAGATCGGCGCCGAGCTGGTCAAGGAAGTCGCCAAGAAGACCGACGACGTGGCCGGTGACGGCACCACCACGGCCACGGTGCTGGCCCAGGCCATGGTCAAGGAGGGCCTGCGCAACGTGGCCGCCGGCGCCAACCCGATGAGCCTGAAGCG
>JBIOYN010000325.1:0-5392 GCA_044870155.1 Acidimicrobiia bacterium
CGGCCGGCGACCCGTCGTGCGCATCTGGGACCGACGCCGGGACCTGCTGGGCAAGGCCCAGTGGGGCTGGCTGGAGCGCGAGCTGGGCCGGTCGGGGGCCGGATGGCGCCTGGTGGCCAGCCAGGTGATGGTGGCTCCCGTGGCCGTCGGCCCCGGACGGCTGGGCGTCAACCCCGGGATGTGGGACGGGTACCCCGCCGAGCGGGCCCGCCTCCTCAAGCTGCTGGCCGCCCATTCCGGGGAGGCGGTGGTGGTGAGCGGCGACCTCCACTCGTCGTGGGCGGCCGAGCTGGGCCCGGCGGTGGAGGTGACGGCCCCGGCCGTCAGCGCCCCCTCCTTCGCCGCCGCGCTGGCCCCCAGGGTGCCGGTCGGCCACCGCCTGATGGAGGGGCTGTTGCGCCTCACCAACCGCCACGTGCGCTACGTCGACACCGACCATCACGGCTACGTCGTCCTCGACCTCACCCCTGAGGTGCTGGAAGCGTCGTGGTGGCACGTGGACACCGTCCGGTGCCCGGATCGGGGGGAGCGCTGCGCCGCCCGCTTCACCGTCGTGCGGGGTGAGCCCCGGTTGATCAATCGGAGGTGATCAGCGCTCCCTGGTGGTACGGGTGGATCCGGCGGCGGGAACCGCTGGCGGGTGGTCGGACATCGGGATCAGCCCGCTGGAGCGTTCGTCGGCGGTAGCGGGGTCGGCCGTGGTCGTCGTGACTCCGGCCGGCTCGCCGGACGAGCCGGTGGCGACCTGTTCCCCCTCGTCGCCCGTGGCCCCGAGAACGCCGACGAGGATCGCCAGCACGGTGATGAGGGCGGCTCCCAGAGCCAGTGGGGTGCCGCCACTCGTCTTCACCTCCGCCGGTTCGCTCACGCCATCAGCACGCCACGACGGCGACGGCCTGTCATGCGATTTCGGAGAGCCAGGCGGGATAGCCGCAGGAAAGGGCGCCGGTGAGGAGTTCGGACACCTTCGCGCCGCCGGCGAAGAAGGCCTCGGCGGTGGCGGTCAGGGCGTCGGCCAGCCGGTCCTGGGACCCGAAGGCCTCGAAGCCGAGGGACCACCACTCGGTGCTCTGGGCCGTCAGCGATGTGATCTCGACGCTGCAGCCGTCGCCCTCCCGGCCGCCGCCGGGAACGGCCGAGCCGTTCGGCGCCAGCCGGTAGGTGACGAGGCGCCGGCGTTTGTCGACCTCGACCAGCGACGCCGCGGGCAGACCGAGCGCCGCCGTCCGGCAGGTGGCGTCCTCCACCGGGAACGACCACTTCTGCCAGCGTTCGAGGTTGCCGGCGACCGCGCCGGCGACCTTGGTGTCGCCGAAGTCGTGCTGGCGCAGCTTGAATTCGAGCGCCGCTGCGCCGCCGCGCAGCTTCACCCCGAGGTCATCGGTTCCAGCCAGCTGCAGGTAGGTGTCCACCCGACGTTCCGGGGCGGGCGCCCCGAGGGCCTCGAATCGGTGGGTGATGCCCTCAGGCGGACGCCCGGGACCGAACCAGCGCACTTCCAGGGTGGTCTCCATGGCTCCTCCCTACCCCCCGGGCGACACAACAGATCGCCGCCAGCACGGAGCCGAAGGTGTTGAAGACCAGATCCCAGCCGGCGTTGTCGAAGCCGCCGACGTAGGCGTCGGTGAAGCGGAGCGAGGAGAGGAACTCGAAGAGCTCGTTGGCGGCCCCGAAGCCCCAGCACGCCACCAGCGCCAGCAGGGCCCGGGGCACCGGCCCGGCCCGGCGGGGGTCCATGCAGTGTCCGAGCACCTGGAAGAGGGCGACGGTCACCACCGCGCTGATGGCGGCATGGGCGGCCTGGTCGAACTTGAGCACGCCGGGAAGGAGCCAGGTCTCGTAGAGGATCGGCGACCCGGGCTCGGGTGAGGGCAGCAGGCCGCCGGCCAGGTGCAGGCCGCCGGCCACGGCCAGGGCCGCCAACGTGGCCCGGGGCAGTGGCCACCGGCGGTGCCCGGCGCGCACCAGCAGAGCGAGCACCGACCACACGATCAGGTAGGCGACGATGCGGCGGCTGCCCCGCCCGACGCTGAAGCCGGTGGCGGCGGCCAGCTGGCCGGCGATGACGATGGTGAACCAGGTCGGGCGCCTCACGTGCCGGACTCCGGTGGCGGCCACCCCTCCGGTGGCGGCGCCGGTGGCGGCGGAGCTCCCGGCGGGGTCGAGCCCGGCGGGTAGTACACCCACGTCCCGCCCGGCCCGGGCACCGGCGGTCCCGTCGGCCCTTGCGGCCCGGGCGGCGCCATCGGCGGCCCCGACCCACCCCGCCGGCGGAGGAACAGGACGGCGATGACGGCGATGGCGGCCGTCACCCCCAACAGCAGCGCCAGGGTGGCGAGGATGCTCTGACCCACGCCGCGGGCGAAGGCCTCGGCGTCGAGCACCTGCTTGTTGTCGACGTCGACATAGACGAAGGTCCGCTGATCGACGTCGTTGCTGACACTGTCCCCGGTGTCGTTGACCACCGGGACCACCAGGGGGACGGGCAGCGGCAGCGGGATCGGGATGCCGGGGATCCCCACCACCTCGATGCGCTCGCCGCCGCGCTGCACCACCTCGTAGCAGCGGACCTGGCCGCCGCTGGGCGAGACCGGCGCTCCCGTGCCGCACCGGACCTCGCGGGTGGTGGCGGCGTTGCTGGGCAGGGTGGGGGGGAGCGTCGACTGGGTGACGGGAATTGTGGTGGTCGGGGCCGGCGGCGCCGTCGGGGGCGTGGTCGCCCCGGGGGTGGTGGCCGCGGGTCCCGTCCCGCCGCCACCGCTGGTGTCGCTGGGGCCTGGGGCGTTGGGACTGGTGTCCGCCGTCCCGCCCTCCTCGGGGTTCTGGTCGGGACTGCTGCCGCCGCTCGAGCCGCCCGAGAGGCCGGAGGAGCCGCCGTCGGGGGCCGCGGCGGGCGGGACCCCGGCGGGCGTGCCTCCGGTGCCCGTCCCCGTTCCCGTCCCCGAGCCGGATCCGGAGTTGCCCTGGTTCCCCGAGTTCCCGGAATTGCCGGCGCTCGAGTTCCCGGAGCTGCCCGAGGACCCGGCGGCTCCGCCAGAGCCTCCGCCGCCGGAACCGCTCCCGCCGGTCTGGGCGGTGAGGTGGGGCCGGTTGCCCACGGCCCGTCCCAGGACCCCGCCCATGGTCCCGAGCAGCGTGACCACGGCCAGGGCTGCGGTCAGCCGGGCCCGGTCAACCGTGGGTCGGACGGTCGTGGTGGACACGCCACGGCCGTTCACGCTCTAGTCCTCTTCCAGGCGCAGGGCCGACACGAAGGCCTCCTGGGGTACCTCCACCCGGCCGATCATCTTCATGCGCCGCTTGCCCTCCTTCTGCTTCTCCAGCAGCTTGCGCTTGCGGGTGATGTCCCCGCCGTAGCACTTGGCCAGAACGTCCTTGCGCTTGGCCTTGACCGTCTCCCGGGCGATCACCCGACCGCCGATGGCCGCCTGGATGGGGACGTCGAACAGCTGGCGGGGGATCAGCTCCCGCAGCTTGGAGGCCATCCGCCGCCCGTAGTCGGTGGCCTTGTCCCGATGGAGCACGGTGGAGAAGGCGTCGACCGGGACGCTGTTCAGCATCACGTCCACCTTCACCAGGTCGGAGCGCCGGTCGCCGGCCGGCTCGTAATCGAGGCTGGCGTAGCCCCGGGTGCGGGACTTCATCTGGTCGAAGAAGTCGACCACGATCTCGGCCAGGGGCAGGTCGTAGATCAGCTCCACCCGGTCCTCGGAGAGGTACTCCATCATCTTCATCTCGCCGCGCCGCGTCTGGGCCAGGTCGATCAACGCCCCCACATAGGCCTTGGGGGTGACGATGGTGACCTTGACCCACGGTTCCTCGATGAAGTCGAGCTTGTTGGGGGCGGGCATGGCCGACGGGTTGTCGACCACCTCGACCGTCCCGTCGGTGGTGTGGGCCAGGTACTCCACGTTGGGAGCGGTGGCCACCAGGGCCAGGTCGTATTCGCGCTCGAGGCGCTCCCGGATGATCTCCATGTGCAGCAGGCCGAGGAAGCCGCAGCGGAACCCGAACCCCAGGGCGCCGGACGTCTCGGGCGCGTAGGTGAACGAGGAGTCGTTGATGCGCAGCTTCTCCAGGGCCTCGCGCAGGTCGGCGAAATCGTCGCCCTCCACCGGGTCCAGGCCGCAGAAGACCATGGGCTTGGGGTCCCGGTAGCCGGTGAGGGGCTCCGCCGGCCGGGACAGGGTGGTCACCGTCTCCCCGGCCCGGGCCTCGCCCACGTCCTTGATCCCGGCGATCAGGTAGCCGACCTCCCCCGGCCCGAGCGACGCCACCGGCGTGGGGGCGGGGAGGCGCACCCCGATCTCCTCGGCGTCGTGGGTGGCGGCGGCCTGGAGGAACCGGAGCCGGGCCCCGGTGGTCAGCGTGCCGTTGGCCACCCGCACGGCCGAGACCACGCCCCGGTAGGCGTCGTAGTAGGAGTCGAAGATGAGGGCCTGGAGCGGAGCGTCGGGATCACCCTTGGGCGCCGGCACCCGCTCCACCACGGCGTCGAGGAGTTCGGCCACGCCCTCGCCCGTCTTGGCCGACAGGTGGAGGATGTCCTCGGCGGGGATCCCGAGGACGTGCTCGATCTCGGCTGCCACCCGGTCGGGCTCGGCGGCCGGGAGGTCGATCTTGTTGAGGGCGGCCACGATGGCCAGGTCGTTCTCCAGGGCCAGGTAGCAGTTGGCCAGGGTCTGGGCCTCGATGCCCTGGGAGGCGTCGACGAGGAGGATGACCCCTTCGCAGGCGGCCAGGCTGCGGGACACCTCGTAGCCGAAGTCGACGTGGCCGGGGGTGTCGATGAGATGGAGGACGTGCCCCTCCCAGTCCAGGCGGACGTTCTGGGCCTTGATGGTGATGCCCCGCTCCCGCTCGATGTCCATGGAGTCGAGGTACTGCTCCCGCATGTCCCGGGGGTCGACGGCGTCGCAGTACTCCAGGATCCGGTCGGCCAGGGTGGATTTGCCATGGTCGATGTGCGCGATCACAGAGATGTTGCGGATGGCGTCCGGGGGGGTCATCGCCAGTACGCTAGTGTTCTGGCCCGCCCCACCAGCCTTTCCTCTACAGAGCTTTGGAGTCTGCACCGGCATGGCCAACATCAAGAGCCAGAAGAAGCGCATCCTCACGAATGCCCGGCGCCAGGAACGGAACAAGGCGGTCCGGTCGGAGCTGAAGACGCGGCTCAAGAACGCCGACAAGGCCGCGACCACGGGCGCCGAGGACACCGACGAGCACGTGCGCCGCGCGGTGAAGGCTCTCGACATGGCGGCGGCCAAGGGGATCATCCACAAGAACCAGGCGGCCAACCGCAAGTCGAAGCTCATGAAGCGGATCGCGAAGGCGCAGACCTCCTCCTCGTAGGTCCCGCCGCTCCGGATCGCCGGGAGAGGCCCGCGAGGCG
>JBIOYN010000326.1:0-15737 GCA_044870155.1 Acidimicrobiia bacterium
CTAGGAGCCTGCTGAGCAAGGCGCTTCCCGGGTGTGGCTGGGAGGCGTAGGTTGAAGGTTGGGTCCTCGGGGGCCATGTCCGACCGAAGAGCCGGCGTTTGAGGGTGTGAGCCGGCCACGCAGGTGGCTTCGTGCCGTGGAGCCGTTCCCTCTTTGACAGCCCCCCGAGGGCCTTTTCATGTGCCGATGGCCCAGGTCCCGTTGTGGGTGAGGCCGAGGGTGATGAGCCGTTGGAGGTTGATGGCGGCGGCTCGGTGGGCGAGCCAGATGCGGTTGCGGGCGACGCCGCGGTAGGCGACTCGCCGGCCGGGCCGGACGAGCCAGGCGAGGCTGCGTTCGACCATGGGTCTCCATCGTCGGTAGTCGGCGGCGAAGTCGCTGTCTCGCCAGGCCCGGCGGGCCTCGACCAGTTCGTGGTCGTGTTCGGACAGGCGGAGTGTGCGTCCGTCTCGGGCGGTGGTGCAACGTGCTCGGAGGGGGCAGCCGTTGCAGTGCCGTTCGAAGATGGCGTTGTTGGCGACGGTCAGCTTGACCGTGTGGCCAGCTGGGCAAGTGGCGGTGCCGGCGGCGTGGTCGACTGTGAAGTCGTCCCGGGAGAAGCGGCCGGTGTCGGTCGTGGGCCATGGTTTGATGGCCAGGCGATGTTTGTCGCGGCGCAGAGCGGCTCGGGTCTCGCCGGAGCCGTAGGCGGAATCGGCCAGGATTTGGCGGCCTTCGGGTTCGGTGGCCATGAGGTCGACGGCGACGGACCCTTCGGGGATGTTGCCGGGGGTGAGCCGCTGCCCGCAGATCAGCCCGGTGTTGGGTTCGACCACGATGTGGGCCTTGTAGCCGTTGCGGTACGCGCCGACGGTCTTGTGGATGTGGCGGGACTCCGGGTCGACGGTCGAGATCACCCGGTCGGGAGCGGTCTTGCGGGCAATCCGCCACGCCCCGTCTTCATCGCCGGGCTCGACGTCCTGACCGGCCACCAAGGCCAGCAACCCGACGGCGTCAGCGGCTTCACCGGCCATGTCCAGGCCCTCCACCACAGCCAGCACGGCCAGGGCGTCTTTGACGAGGGCGCTGACGAGTTCGTCCCGAGCGTCGGCGTCGTCCCAGGCGATGCGAGGCTTCCCCGGCTGGCTGTAGTCATGGCCGCCCAGCTCCAAGGCGGTCGCTTCGGGCACCAGGCGCCGGACCCGTCGGATGGCGGCGATCAACTGGGTCACGGTGTCCTGGGTCGCCACGGCATCATCGAGCACGGTCGAGTCCAACGCCCGTCGGGTTTTGCCCTTGAGGACGCCAGTCTCGGCGATCACGGCCCGCACCGCGTCGAAGATCCGCTCCGGCGCCTGGCTGCCCCGCAGCTTGTTCCGCCACAAGGTCAGCACCGTCGAATGGAACCCCGGATCGTCAAGGGGTCGGCCGGCCGCCACCTTCCAGGCGATATTCACCCGGAGTTGCTCGATGGCGTCCCGATCCGAGAAGCCTTCCAGGGACTGCAGCACCATGACCGTGGCGACCACGTCGGCCGGGACCGAAGGACGCCCCCGGCCCGACGGGAACAGATCGGCGAACATCTCGTCCGGGAACAACCGTTGCCGATGCTCCGCCAAGAACGCATGCACCGACCCAGCCGGGATCAAATGCCCGCACAGCGCCGCCGCATCCAACAACTCGGGATGAGGATCACTCTTGCCTTGCACACCACGAGTCTCACCCGCGAGCAACAAAATCGCGAGCACTCAACCCCAGGATTGCTCAGCAGGCTCCTAGATGGCGGCGATGGCGACGACGGGATGGGCAGGCGGATGGTCGCCCAGCGATCCCGAGAAGGGGCGGTCGGAGAAGTCGAAGACGCCGCCGTCCTCGGCCACCATCAGGTAGCCGTTCCCGAAGGCCACCATCCCGGCCACGGGACGGTTGAGGCTGACCCCGCCCATCGAGCCACGGAAGGGGGCGTCGAAGGAGAAGACCCCGCCGTCGGCGGCCACCAGCCAGTAGCCGGCGCCGTCCGGATCGGGGACAGCCGAGCGCACCGGGGCGTTGAGCCTGATGCCGCCCATGGAGCCACGGAAGGCGGCGTCGCCGAAGGTGAAGATGCCGCCGTCGGCCGCCACCATGTAGTAGCCGTCGCCGGTGGGCGTGGTCACCGAGTCGAGCACCGGGGCGTTGAGCTTCACCCCGGCCATGTCGTCCAGGTGGTGGGCGGCGCCGAAGGCCAGGACCCGGCCCCGGCTGGTGAAGATCCGGTACCCGTCGCCCGCGGGCAGGCCCGAGAGGCTGGTGACCGTCTCACCCGGTGCCAGGCCGCCGGCGTCAACGTCGCCGAAGTGCACGGCGTCGCCGAAGGCGGACACCCGGCCCCGCGTGTCGACCACCCAGTAGCCCGCCCCCGAGGGCGTGGCATCGAAGTCGACGGCCGGCGCGTCGTCGGGCACCGGCCCCGGCTGGCCGGCGTGGGCGGCGTCGCCGAAGGCGGCGATGGCCCCGTCGGCGCCGAGCGTCCAGTAGCCACTCGCCACCCCGCCGGCGCCGGCCGGGCCCCGGACGGCCGGGGGCGTGGCCAGGTAGCCGTCCCCGGGATCGGGATCGGGAAGGGGCGCGGGAGCCCCCGGCGGCGCCGGCGCGGGCCCTGGGGTCGGGCCGGGGTCGGCCATCGGGTAGATCGAGTGGCCGTTGGCCAGGCGCCACACCGTGCCGTCCTCGCTCACCGAGACAATGTCGCAGCTGTCGTAGGGGAAGAAGTCGAGGGCCTCGCGCTGCGTCTTGACCATGGAGTCGTGGAACACCGGGCTCTCGTCGGCGAAGGCCCGGAACTCGCCGGCGCCGGCAGGGCTCTCGAACACGCTGATCTCGTCCTGGGTGGAGACCGTGGCCAGCAGGCGCTCATCGGCGGAGACGCCCACGGCGGTGAGGAAGGAGGAGGCGTGGAGGTGCCCGGCCTCGCTCAGGCGGTTGGTGGTGGAGCGGGACAGCGTGGCGGGCAGCTGGAAGACCCGGTTGGGGCTGGTCTTGGTCACCACCGCCAGCCGGCCGCCGAGGGCGAAGATGCTCTCGGTGTTGATGTTGGTACCCGGGTAGGCGACCCGGTAGGAGGCAGCCAGGCGGGCGGAGCGGTCGGTGGCAGGGTTGGGCTCGAGGACCTCGTAGATCGTCTTGGGCCCCGTTTCCTCCCCGTTCTCGAGGATCCACAGCCGGCCCACGCCGTCCGCCCCCACCGTGTAGGTGACGTCCTCCCAGTCGTGGTTGCCCGTCCCCGGCACCGGGAACTCCTTCCACTGCGGCCGGTCGCCCGTGAGCGTGAAGGAGTAGATGCTGTGCGGGTTGTCGGAGTCCTGGACCATCCACGCCACGCCCGGATAGCGGGCGCTGGAGACGAAGCCGGAGACCTCGAGGAGCTTGTTGGGGAGGGAGCCGAGCTGTTCAGCGGGCCTCCAGTCGTCGCCGCAGCTCGTGGCCGGTTGGGCGACGGTGGCGGCGACGGCAGGCCCGGCCAAGGGCGCGGGCAGCCACCATGGACCGGTCGATAGCACCGCCGCGCCCAGGACCCAAAACCGGATCCGCGCGCGACGACAGAGCGTGCGCACCATCGATCACCATCCCCGACTTTCGATGCCCCTCTGCGTCTGAACGAGGGGTAAATGAGTGCACACCGGTTGCTTTCGGTGTGATGACAGGGTTCGGCGGGTTTGGTCCGCCTTCCTTCCCGCCTGAGGCTTTTGTCGATCAGGACGTGGCCGTTTGCCGCACCCAGCGACCGAAGTCCTCCGGAGAGACGATCCGCACGGCGAACGTCATGCGGGCGTGGTCCAGTCCGCAGAACTCGGCGCAGAAGCCCTGGAAGCGTCCGGGGCGGGTCGGGCGCACCTCGAACTCGTTGTCCAGCCCCGGGACGACGTCCATCTTGCCCAGGAAGCCGGGCACGAAGAACGAGTGGATGACATCGGGGCTGTGGACCCGGACGAGGATCCGCCGGCCGGTGGGCAGCACGAGGTCGGGGGAGCGCTCGGGGGTGCCGGTCAGCGAGACCGCCTGGGCCGGATAGTCGAAGCGCCACTGCCACCGGAAGGCGGTGACGTCGACCTCCAGGGGGTGGCCACCGCCCGCTCCCCGGGGCCGGGCCGTGGCCGGATCGGTCCGGATGCTGAGCCCGAAGATCACGGCCACGATGGCGAGGGGGATGACGGTGTAGGCGACCTCGAGGGGAATGTGGCCCCGCCGCTGGGGCGGGAGGTCGTCGTCGGCGCCCCGGGCCCGGAAGCGGACGACACACACGGCCAGGAGTACGAGGACCAGCACCCCCAGGACGACGGCGGTGAAGAACAGGATCCGCCACAGGTCGACGACGGAGCCGCCCTCCTGCGTCCCCGGCTCGGGCAGGCCGATCCGGCCCGCGCAGGCAGGCGCGGCGAGGAGGACGAGGAGCGACGCACCCGCTTTTCGCACCATCCGCTGGACTACCCGCCGGCCCGGGCCGTCAACCGGTCAACCGAACCCACTCGTGGGATCGGTTGACACGGAAGCGGGGACGGCGCCGGCGACGCCGGATGCTCCGGCGGCTGGACCGGGCCTTCGTGGAAATGGCGGCACGGTTGGCGGCCTCCGCCTCGAAGGTGCGCCGGCGGTCCTCGTGGATGGCGTGGACGTAGTCAGGGAACTGGATCACGGCGGACGCTCCTTGTGAGTCCCTGACGGCGGCCCGTCCCCGGGGGGTGGGGACGGGCGCCGGTCAGGAGGGGATCAGCACAGGGTCAGGAGGGCCGGGGACCGGCGAGGCCGGCGGATGGGCCGGAGCCCGACGGGCGGCGGCGCAGCGGAGCGGAGGGCTCTAGCTGCCGGCGATGGCGCCGGAGCGGAGTCGCTCCCAGCACACGGCCACGGAGCCGATTCGCTCCCCGCCGCCGATGGCCATTCCCGCGCCACGGGCCCCGGCCGAGGGGCGGACCCACCCGGCGGTGCTCATCTGGAACGTGGCGGTCTGGCGCATGGGTGGCACGGTACCGAGGCCCGCCGTCCGCCTGCCACCGAATTAATTCCGGGCGTGCGGGTTCTCGCACCTCAGGCCTTCGCCGGCCCGCGTCCACTGAAACCCTCCGGGCATGCCTTCGGCGCTCGGGGCGAATCGTCGGGAACGTGCCGATTCGCGCAGGAACGGCGCCGGCGCCGTCGAAGTGTGGAAAGTCCGAGCCGTTCGGGCGCGCTCCGCGTGCCCGGCGGGCGCGCAGTCGGCGAGGGGAGGGCCCGATCGTGGGCGAGGGACGGGGCATGCGGCGCATCACCATGGTGGCCGTGGCGGTGATGGTGGCGGCCGCCGTTCCCCTGTCGGCGCCGAATCCCGGCCCCGGGAACCACCGGGAGCCCCCGGGACCGGTCCGCTTCGCTCCGGCGGTGCTGGCCGCCGCCGGCGCCCTGGCCCGCAGCCACGTCGACACCCTGGCTCCGGATGCCGGCGGCGACGGTGGCGATGGCGGCGGCCTGCCTGACGGGGCGGCGCCCGTCCCCACCCTCGATCTCGTGCTGTCCCTCGACCGCCCGGCCGGGCCCGCCCTCCGCCGGGAGCTGGAGCGCCTGGGGACGTGGTCGTGGGCCTTCCGGAGGGTGGCGGTGGCGGCCGTGCGGCTTCCGGCCGAGCGTCTCGACGAGCTGGCGGAGCTCGACGGCGTGGTGGCCGTCCACCTGAACGAGACGCTCCCCTGGCTGCTGGAGGAGTCGGCCCGTCTGGTCGATGCCCCCCGGGCCTGGAACGACCTCGGGATCACCGGGACCGGCGTCTCCGTGGCCATCATCGACACCGGCGTCGACTTCACCCACCCCGATCTCGCCCCCGCCCTGAAGGCCAACATGAAGCTGGTGGGGATGGGCGGCCCCCTGCCCGCCGAGCCCGTGGAGGCGTCGCCCAACTCCGACACCTCCACCGGGCATGGCACCCACGTGGCCGGCGACGTGGCCGGCCGGGGTATCGCCTCCGATGGCGCCTACCGGGGCCTGGCGCCCGGCGCCGGCCTGGTCGGCATCGGCGCCGGCGACGGCCTGACCCTCAACTACTTCACCGTGATCGAGTCCTACGAGTGGGTGCTCGAGCACCGCCAGCAGTACGGCATCCGGGTGGTGAACAACTCCTTCGGCGCTCCCTTCTCCCCCTTCGATCCCACCAACCCGGTGAACGTGGCCACGAAAGCGGCGGCCGACGCCGGCCTGGTGGTCGTGTTCGCCGCCGGCAACGACGGCGACGAGATGAGCCTCAACGCCCTGGCCGCGGCACCGTGGGTGCTGGGCGTGGGCGCGGCCACCAAGCAGGCGGGCATCGCTCGGTTCAGCTCGGCGGGGATCGAAGCCGATCAGCCCGCGCTGGCCTTCGACGGCGGAGCGGCCCAGGGCGAGACCCGCACGCCACTGCATCTGGGCCGGTACCACCCGGCGTTCCTCACCCCCGGCGAGAACGTGGTCTCCACCCGGGCGCCGGCCACCATCACCTCGGCGCTCGACGCGCCCCATGACGCCGCCACCCTCCCGCCCGACCGGCTGGCCCGCTACACGTCGATGTCGGGGACGTCGATGGCCGCGCCCGAAGCCGCCGGCGTCGTCGCCCTGCTGCTGGAGGCGGACCCGGCGCTGCGGCCCGAGGAGGTCCGCCGGGTCCTGCAGACCACGGCCCGGCCCGTGGCCGGCGAACCCTTCCACCGCCAGGGCTACGGGCTCCTCGACGCCGGCGCCGCCGTCGTCGCCGCCCTCGAGCTGCGCTCGCTGCCCCGCCATGAGGTGGCCCGCCTGCTGGAGGAGCGCCAGGTGCTCCGGGACACCGAGGTCCTCGCCGGCCTGTCCCACCCCACCTTCAGCGGCTCGTGGTCGAACTCCGATCCTGACCCCGACGGCAGCATCCGCCACCAGGTCCCGGTGGTGCCGGGTACGGCCCGGTTCAAGGTGGTGACCAACGGCGTGTCCGTGCCCTTCTTCGGCCTGGTGGAGCACGCCCTCATCGTGCGCGACGCCGCCGGTGCCGAGGTGGGCCGGGCCGCCGACGCCGCCGCCTCGGGCACCACCGTGCTCGACCTCGACCTGTTCAACCTGACCGATGCCGCCGGAAAGACGCGCCCGTACGAGCGCCTGGCCTTCGGGACGTGGACGGTGGAGATCGCAGGCGAGGATGACCCCGAGCAGCCCTTCAGCGTCGGCGAGGGGGCCACGGTCGTCGCCGCCTACCCGCCGGTGCCGGCCCCCGCCTGCGTGCCGGCGCTGGTCGACGGACACACCCTCGACTGGCTGTTCCAGAACGACACCGTGGCCGGGATCGCCCCCTGGGCCGCCGACCCGTCCTACACCTACGTGGGGCCGGTGCGGGGCGGGACGCTGGGCACCCGCGCTCCCGAGCGCCGCCTGGCCGGCCAGTTCGGCGGCGGCGTGGGCACCGTCTCGGGCTGGCCGGTGTTCGCCACCGCCCCGCTGGGCGAACCGCTGTCACT
This sequence comes from Acidimicrobiia bacterium, assembly GCA_044870155.1. Classification (GTDB taxonomy): domain Bacteria; phylum Actinomycetota; class Acidimicrobiia; order IMCC26256; family BP-133; genus CAWBJP01. The sequence goes on from JBIOYN010000326.1 coordinate 7,446, forward strand.
GGGTGGCGCCGCCGTGGTGCGGACCTTCCTCCAGGGGCCGGGGGAGGCCGTGAGCGGCATCCTGCGGGCCGAGCTGCTCGATCTGGCCCCGCCGCTGGCCGGTGCCGGCGATCAGCCGCCGCCGGCGCCCGAGGTGGTCGCCACCAGCAGCGGCGACGACGGCGGGCGGGCGGCGGTGCAGGCGCCCGCCGCCACCGAGGTGTCCATCCCCATCGCGGGCTTCCTCACCATCCCCGCCGGCCACCGCCTGGGGGTCCGCCTCATCCTGTCGTTCGTCGGCACCGCCGGGGACACGCTCCTCTACGACTCGACGCAGTACCCCTCGGGCCTCACCGCCTTCGCCGGCCGGCTCACCCAGGAGTGCCCGGCGCCTCGCTAGGAGGGCGAGAGCTCGGCGGCCAGGCGCCGGGCGTGGCCGGTGGCGCCGATGGCGTCGTAGAGCCGGAGGGCCTCTCGCAGCAGTTCGTCGTCGCCGTGGAGGTGGCCGAGCTCCTCCCGGATGAAGGGCTCGTAGGTCAGGGCCCCCGTCTCGGCCACCAGGGCCAGCGCCGCCTCCAGGTCGGCGTCGACGGCCGCCGCCGCTTGACCATCCGCCCGCCGCACCTGCGCCCGGGCGAGGAGGCCGGCGCACTCCACGATCCGGGCGCCCTGGTCCCGGGCGACGGCCACCGCCTCGGCGGCGTGGTGACGGGCCCTCCGCCGGTCTCCGCCGGCCAGCAGGGCGCGTGCCAGGTAGGCGTGCAGGCTGGCGTCCTCCACGGCCGAGTGGGCCTGGTGGTGCGCAAAGCGGAGCGCCTCGTCGAAAGCGATGACCGCTTCGTCGTGGCGCCCCAGGACAAGCTTGGCGATGCCGACGCCCTCGAGCGCCAGCACATGGAAGAGCAGGTTGCCGGTATCAGTGCTGATCCTGGCCGCCTCTTCGGCCTCCCGGCGCGCATCCTCGCCCTCACCGGCGAAATCGGCCAGGCGGGGAACGATGTAGAGCGCGCCGCTGACGAGCTCCACCTCCGAGCGGGGCCGGGCCACCGCCAGGGTCCGTTCCACCTCCCGGCGGGCCTCCGGCAGGCGGCCGGCCACGGAGTACAGCTCGGCCCGGTTGGCGTGGGAGCGGGGCAAGGGGCTGTAGCCCAGCAGCTCGGCCCCCACATGCGGGTCTCCGGCGCACAGGGCGACGGCCCGGTCGGCCAGGCGGATGGCTTCGGGGAGCGGGCCGCTGTATCTGGACATGAGGACCCCGGCCATGATCCCGGGCTGGCCGAGCTCATCTCCGATATGGGCCGCCTCCACCGAGCACTCGGCCGCCTCCCGCAGCCGTCCCGACCGCCACAGATGCGTCCCCTGGATGGCGATGAGGAGCGCCAGCTGGCTCCGATCGCCCAACCGCACGGCCAGGACCTTGGCGTCGGCGAGCAGGCTGCCGCCGTGCGCCGGGTCCATGCCCGTCCGGTTGCCGAACTGGCTGAGGCGGACCCTGGCGCCGATGCCGAGGCGAAGGACCTCCTCGCTCTCCGGGACGGTGGCCAGGTGGGACAGCGCCGCCCGCCATCGCCGCATGGATTCGGTCAGGTCGCTGCGCATGGCCCAGGTGGCCGCCCGGATGTTCCAGCGGGCTGACTCCAGATCGTCGCCGGCCCGCTCCCAGTGGGACGCCACCAGCGCCGCCCGCTCGTCAAGACGGCTGGGATCGAGGTCGGTGATGGCTCGGGCGGCGGCGCTATGAAGCCGGCGGCGGGCCGCGACCAGGAGGGTGGAGTACGCCACCTCCTGGGTGAGCGGGTGCCAGAAGCGATAGGCGGCTTCTTCCGCTTCCGTCTCCTCCTGGAGGAACTCGGCGGCGCACAGGTCGGACAGCGTCCTGGTCATTTCGTCCTCGGGGAGCGGGGCCATCCGGCTGAGAACGGCGGCGGGGAAGCTCCTCCCGATGACGGCCGCCGTCTGGAGCACCTGCTTGCCCTCTTCGCGGAGCCGGTCGATGCGGTCGGCCAGGACCGCCTGGACCGTGGCCGGCACCCTGATCTGGTCCAAGGGCCGGCTGAGCCGGTATGACCCGCCTGAGCCCGTCAGGGTGCCGTCTTCCACCAGCGTGCGGACGACCTCCTCGATGAAGAAGGGGTTGCCGCCGGTGTGGGCGATGAAGTGGCCGGGCAGCGGGGAGAGCGAGGCGTCGTCGCCCAGCGCCGCGGCCAGCATCCGCTCCACGTCCCTCATCACCAACGGGGCGAGGGCAACCTGGCGGTAGTAGGAGTGCGTCATCCACGACGCCTGGAATTCGGGCCGGAAATTCGTGACCACCAGGGTGCGGGTCCCGGGGTAGGTCGGGATCAGCCGGTCCAGGAACGAGGCACTCTGCGGATCGAACCAGTGGAGGTCCTCGAGGATGAGGACCAGGGTCTGGCGCTCGCTGCGGCGCTGGGTGACACCCCGCAGGACCTCGAACACCCGGCGCAGGCGGGCCTCGCCCGACAGCTGGGGCGCCGGACGTTCGGGGTCAGGCACCTCCAGGAAGTCGAAGAGGACGGGAAGCCCGTCGGCGAAGGCGGGGTCGAGGGTGACCAGCCGGCCGGCGATCTTCTCCCGGGCCGCCTGGGGCAGGTCGGCGTCGTCGATCCCGAAGTAGTCCCGGAGCAGGTCGAGGACGGGCAGCAGGGGCACGGCCTGCCCGTGGGACACGCCGGCCGCCCGCCGCACGTCGATCCCCCGGGCCCGGCACCGCCGGGCGAACTCCTCGCACAGCCGGCTCTTGCCCACGCCCGCCTCGCCCACGATGCCCGTCACCTGGGCGTTGCCCTCCCCGGCGCGGGCCAGCGCCGACTCCAGCGCCGCCATCTCCTCGTCCCGGCCCACCAGCGGCGGCGCCCCGGCGAAACGGGCGGCGCCTCGCCGGCCGGCCAGGCTGACGCCGTCGAGGGCGAAGACGCCCACCGGCTCGCTGGCGCCCTTCACCTCGAGCCGGCCGAGGTCGGTGACCTCCACCTGGCCGGCCACCAGGCGGGCGGTGTGCTCGCTCAGGTACACCCGGCCCGGCTCGGCCATGGCCTCCATGCGCTGGGCCAGGCCGACGGTGTGGCCGACGGCCGTGTACTCCGCCGTCGTCTCGTCGCCGATGCGGCCCGCCACCACCTCGCCCGAGTTCAGGCCGACGCGGACGTGGAGATCGAGGCCCTGGTCGGCCCGGACCTTCTCCGCCCAGTGGCGGACGTCGCCGGCCAGGTGCCAGGCGGCCAGGCAGGCCCGGCGGGCGTGGTCCTCCTGGGCCCGCGGGGCGCCGAAGAGCGCCATGAGCCCGTCGCCCGTGAACTTGTCCACCGTGCCCTCGAAGCGGGTCACAGCCTGGGCACAGAGGGCGAAGAAGGGGTCCATCAGCTCGGCCCACTCCTCGGAGCCGAGGGCCTCGGAGAGGTCCATGGAACCCTTCAGGTCGGCGAAGAGCACCGTGACCTGCTTGCGTTCCCCCTCGAGCCGGGCCCGAGGCGGGGCCGGCGCCGCCGGAGCGAGCGGAGCGCCGCAGTCGCCACAGAACCGCTCATCGGGCTCAGCCGGGACCCCGCACGCCGGGCAGTCGACGGTCAGCGCCGTCCCGCAGTTGGTGCAGAACCGCCGGCCCTGGCGGTTCTGATGCCCGCAGGCGGCACAAGCGGCCGTCACGGTGTGCTCCCCCTCACCCTGGGGATGCTACGACCGGCCGGTACCACGCCGCGCTTGGAGGATTTGTACGTCCCACGTACAAAACCCCCACCGCGCCGCCGCCCACGGCCGCGCCCGCCCTAGTCGAGGGCGGCGACGGCGACGACGGGCGTGGGCGGCGGGTTGGCGCCCAGGGAGCCGGAGAAGGGACGGTCGGAGAAGTTGAAGATCCCGCCGTCCTCGCCCACCATCAGGTAGCCGCTGCCGAAGCGCACCATGCCCGTGATCGGCTTGTTGAGGCGCAGGGAACCGAGCGATCCCAGGAACGGCGCCTCGAAAGTGAACACGCCGCCGTCGGAGGCCACCAGCCAGTAGCCGGTGCCGTCGCCGTCGGGCACCAGGGACTGCACGGGAGCGTTGAGTTTCGTGGCCCCCATCGAGCCGTGGAAGACGGCGTCGCCGAAGGTGAAGATCCCGCCGTCGGCCGCGACCATGTAGTAGCCGGCGCCGGTGGGGGTGGCCACCGAGTCGAGCACGGGGCCGTTGAGCTTGACCGTGGCCATGTCGCCCAGGTGGCGGGCGGCCCCGAAGGCCAGGACCCGGCCCCGGCTGGTGAAGATCCAGTACCCGTCGCCGGCGGGCGTGGCCGACAGGCTGGTAACCGACTCAGCGGCGGCCAGGACGCGGCGGTCGACGTCGCCGAAGTAGCCGGCCTCGCCGTGGACGTAGACCCGGCCCAGGTCGTCGAGAACCCAGTAGCCGGCGCCCGACGGCGTGGGCTCCAGGTCGACGGCGGGCTCGGCGTGGAGGTCGGCGGTGGCGTCGCCGAAGTGCCGGGCGGCGCCGAAGGGATAGACGACGCCGTCGGCGTCGAGCATCCAGTACCCGGCCCCGCCGTCGGTGTCGGTGCCCGACCGGGTCCGCTCGGGACCGGGATCGGCCGGCGTGACCGGCGCCGAGGCGGCCGACACCGGGCCGGCGCCGGAGACGTTGAGGGCCGTGACCGTGAACGTGAAGGCCGTGCCGTTGGCCAGACCCGTGACCACCGCCGAGGTGGCGGCCCCGTCCGGCGTGGTCACCGTGGCCGCTTCGGTGGCGTCCTGGTGGGCCGTCACCCGGAAGCCGGTGATCAACCCGCCGGTGTCGAGCGGCGGCAACCACCGCACCGTGGCCGCACCGTCGCCGGCCGTGGCCGCCACGCCGGTGGGGGCTCCGGGCCGGCCGGCCGGGTGGATGGTGTTGGGGTTGGACAGGCGCCACACGGTGCCGTCCTCGCTCACCGAGATGATGTCGCAGCCGTTGTAGGGGAAGAAGTCGATGGCCTCCCGCTGCGTCTCGGGCATGGACCTGCGGAACGTGGGCTCGTGGTCGTCGAAGGCGGAGAACTCGGACGTGAACCCGCGGTTCTCGAACACGCTGACGCGGTCACCCGTCCCGATGGTGACCAGCAGCCGCTCGTCGCCGGAGGCGCCCACGGCGGTGATGAGGGAGCTGGCGTCGAGCCCGCCCACCTCAGTGAGGCGGTTGATGCCCGAGTGGGACAGGGGCTCAGGGAACCGGAAGACCCGGTTGGGGTCGGTCTTGCTCACGGCGAAGAGATCGCCGCCGAGCGCGAAGAGGGACTCGGTATCGAGGTTCTCGTCGCCGGGATACTCGAAGCGGTGAGTGGCGGCCAGGTGGGCGGAGTGGTCGCGCTCGGGGTCGGGCTCGAGGACCTCGTAGAGCTTCATGGAGCTGTTGTCGCTCAGGTTGGCGAAGTCGTTCTCCAGGATCCACAGCCGGCCCCGCCCGTCGGGCCCCACCGTGTAGGTGACGTCCTCCCAGTCGCTGTTGGACGCCGACCCCGAGACGGGGAACTCCTTCGAGGAGGCGTGGTCGTCGCCGTCGAGCCGGAAGGAATAGAGGCTGTCGGGGTTCTTCGAGTCCCGGATCATCCACGCCAGCCCGGGGTACTTGGCGCTGGACACGAAGCCGGAGACCTCGGGGAGGTCGTCGAGCACATCGATCAGATCGGCGGAGCTCCAGTCGTGGCCGCAGCCGTCCGTGGCGGCGACGTCACGGTCGGAGCCGGAGCGCGCCGCCACTTCAGGCGCGGTGGGTGCCATCCAGGGCACCACGAGCACGGCGGCGACGACCAGCATCCAGGTACGGAGCCGGGCGCGCCGCGCCGAAGAGCACGGCATCGAACATCCCCTAAGTTCGAAGAAAGCGAGCCCCCGGTTGTTCCAGGGGGGGACAAGGCGGGCACTTCGTTGTGCCGTTACCTGTTCGTCATCTTGTGGACGGCTTCCTGCCCTCTGAACCCTTTGTCCGAAAAGGGAGGTCTACGCCCTTCGGCGCTCGGCCCGCCGCTCGGCCCGCCGACCGGCTCCGGCGCTGCCGGGAGCGTCCATCGTCGTCGATGCCCGCGGTGCGATCCCGGCTGCGCACCCGCTCGGCCACCTTCGCCAGTGCGTCCTCCTCGGCCGCCCGCTCCATCGCCAGCCCGAAGACCCGCGCCATCTCGGCGATCTCGTCCTCGTCGCTGTTGCGCAGCATGGCGGCCATGGATGCGATCCGCTGCTCCTCGTCGAGGCCGAGCATGTCGAGGAGCGCGGTGGCGCCGAGACGGTACGGAAGGCCTGGACCGGGCGGAAGACGGCGGGAGCCCGATCCTCCCGCTTGGGGGGATACGACCCCCGGTGCCGTCCCGTTTCAGCCCTCGCGGACGGTCCCGCCCTCCACCACCAGGATGCGGTCGATGCGCACGTTGTCGAGCAGCTCCCGGTCGTGGGTGACGAGGAGCATCGTCCCCTCGAAGCTGTCGAGGGCGACCTCGAGCTGCTCGATGGCGGCCAGGTCGAGATGGTTGGTGGGCTCGTCGAGCACGAGACAGTTCACGCCCCGGGCCATGAGCAGGGCGAGGACGGCCCTGGTCCGCTCACCGGGGGACAGCGACTCCACCGCCCGGACGATGTGATCCGGTCCGAGGCCGAACTTGGCCAGCAGGGTCCGGGCCTCGTGGGCCACCTTGAGGCCGCTGGCCCGCTGGAAGGAAGAGAGCAGTGACTCCTCGCCGGCCAGGAGGGCCCCGGGCCTGGTCGATCTCGCCCACCACCGTGCCCGGTCCCAGCCACTGGGTGCCGGCGGCCAGCGGCAGCCGGCCGAGGAGGGCGGCGAGGAACGTCGACTTGCCCGCCCCGTTGGGCCCGAGGATGGCCACACGCTCGCCCCCGCCCACCTCGGCGTCGACCGGCCCGAGCCGGAACGAGCCCCGCTCCACCACCGCATCCGTGAGCCGGGCGGTGACAGCCCCGCCCCGGGGGGCGGCGGCGATCTCCAGGCGCAGCTCCCAGCCCTCCCAGGGCTTGTCCACCACCGCCAGGCGGTCCAGGGCCTTCTCGCTGGCCCGCACCTTGGCCGCCTGCTTCTCGGTGCGGTTGACGAAGAAGCCCCGCTGGGCCTTGTCGTTGTCCTTGGGTTTCTTCGCCAGCTTGCGCACCCCGGTGTCGGACCACTGGCGCTGGCGCCGGACCCGGTCCTCCAGGTCCCTCCTGGTGGTGCGGTACTCGACGTAGGCCTCCTCGGCGTGGCGGCGGGCCGTGGCCCGCTCCTCCAGGTAGGCCAGCCAGCCGCCGGCGTAACGGGTGGCCCGGTGCGTGTACTCGTCGAGCTCGACGATGTCGGTGACCGTGCGCTCCAGGAAGGCCCGGTCATGCGACACCACCACCAGCGGCTCGGTGCGGGCGGCGACGAAGCGCTCGAGGCGCTCGAGCCCGTCGAAGTCCAGGTCGTTGGTGGGCTCGTCGAGGAGCACGACGTCGAAGCGGGACAGGAGGATCGACGCCAGCGACGCCCGGGCCGCCTGGCCCCCGGAGAGGGTGGTCGTCTCCTGGGCGAGGAGGGCCTCGGGCATGCCCAGCTCGGCCCACACCTCGCCGGCGCGGGCGTCGAAGTCGGCGCCGCCCAGCGCCAGCCACCGGTCGAGGATCTCGGCGTAGTGGTCGGGGTCCTGGCCGGCATCGGCGGCGTCGAGGGCAGCCGACGCCTCGGCCACGCCCGTCCGCCGGCCGAGGAGGTCGAGGACGGTCTCCCCCGGGTGGCGCTCGGGCTCCTGGGGGAGATAGCCCACGGTGGCCGTCGGCGGGGTCAGGACGACGGAGCCGGCGTCGGGCACGGTCAGGCCGGCCAGCGCCCGCAGCAGCGTGGACTTGCCCGCCCCGTTGGGACCGAGGACGCCGATGCGGTCCCCGGGCGCGACGGTGAGCGCCACCCCGTCGAGGATGGTGCGGGCGCCGTGGGACACGGTCAGGTCACGGGCGATGAGCGTGGCAGCCACGGGAGCCGCCGAGGCTACCGGCGGCGGCTACCGTCGTGGCCCGATGGCGGGTAAGGCCGGGGACGAGGTGGTGGTGGAGGCGGCGGGCCACGAGGTGCCGATCTCCTCGCCCGACAAGGTGTTCTTCTCCGAGCGGGGCGAGACCAAGCTCGACCTGGTCCGCTACTACCAGTCGGTGGAGGAGCCGCTGCTGCGGGCCATGGGCGGGCGGCCGGTGCTGCTCCAGCGCTTCCCCAACGGCGCCGAGGGCTCGAACTTCTTCCAGAAACGGGTGCCCGACTCCCGCCCCGACTGGCTGGAGACGTCCATCGTGTCCACGCCCAACGGGACCACGTCCAACGCCCTGGTGG
>JBIOYN010000327.1:0-5903 GCA_044870155.1 Acidimicrobiia bacterium
CGGCGGTGGCCGCCAGCGCCACCCCCGCTTTTGCCCATGCCACCTTGGAGAGCACCGAGCCGTCGTACGGCGCGGCGCTCTCGCCCGCTCCTGCCCAGGTCGTCATCCGCTACGACCTTCCCGTCGAGGTGACCGGGGCGCAGGTCAAGCTGGAGCGGTCCGGGACCGCAGTGGGGATCGGGAGGCCGGTCCACGCCTCCCCCGACCACCGCCTGGTGTCCCTGCCCCTCCGGGGCTTGCCGGATGGCAGCTATCTCCTCACCTGGTTCCTCTTCGGCACCGACGGTGACGTCATGGGTGGGGAGCTGGCTTTCACGGTGCTGGCGTCGGGCGCGGCCGCGCTCCCGCCCGGCCCGGCCCCGGGCGGGCTTCGTCCCGCGGCTGCGCTGTCTTCACTGGCCCCGACCTTCTCCCCGTTCTCCGGGGTGCAGGAGACCGCCCGGCTGCTGGCCTTCGCCTCCCTCGCCCTCCTTCTCGGTGGCGTGGTGTTTCTCGCCGGGTTGTGGCCCTCGGGCGCCCGGCTGCGCCGCAGCCGCATCGTGTTGTGGGCGGCGCTGGGCACGGCGCTGGTGGCCAACGCCGCCAACCTGGGCCTGAAGGGCGCCGCCGTGTCGGGCCGATCCGCCCTGGAGGCGTTCACCCCGGGAGCGGTGGCGGCCCTGCACGGCACGCACGTGGGCCGGGTGCTCACCGCCCGCCTGGGTTTCCTGCTGCTGGCCGTGCCCGTGGTCGCCCTCCTGACCGTCGCCCCCCACCGCGCCCTGCGCTCCCACCGCTGGTACGTGGGTGCGGCCGTGGCGGCCCTGGGGGTGCTCGCCACCCACGGGATGCTGAGCCACGCCTACGCCCGCGGGGTCCTCGCCGGAGCCGCCGACGCCGTGCACCTGGGGGCGGTATCGGTGTGGCTGGGCGGGCTGTTCATGCTGGCCGGCGTGGTGCTCCCCCGGCGGCGGCGGGAGGAGCTGGCCGAGGTCGTGCCCTGCTGGTCGCGACTGGCCTTCGGCTCCATGTCCGCCGCTGTCGGGGCGGGAGCGACCCTGCTCGTGTTCATCTCTCCCCGGTGGACGGCCCTGCCGGGGAGCGGCTACGGCCGGTTCCTGCTCCTCAAGATGGTCGGGGTGGCCGTCCTCCTGGTGGTGGCCCACCGGGCCCGGGAGTTCGCCCGCCACCGCCTGCCCGGTCTGGTGGCGCCAGGCGAGATCGACCTGGTCGTCGAGGAGCTTCCGGTGCTCGTGGCCGCGGGCGGCGGCGGGACCCTGACGATGGCGGCTCCCGCCGCCGCGGCCGTGCCGACCGTTGCTTCCGTCCTGACCTACGAGGCGCTCCGACCGTTCCTCAACAGCGTGGCCCTCGAGCTCACCATCGCCGCATCCATCCTCGCCACCACCGCCATCCTCGTCGGCCGGCCCCCGCCGGCCTGATCGCACTCCGGGAGGACGACATGAGACCGAGGCACCGACTGGCCCTCGTCATCGGCACCGCCCTGGCTGGGGCCGTGCTCCTGCTCCAGCCCGCCGGCGCCGCCGATCACACGGTGGAGATCAAGGGGTTGTCGTTCATCCCCGAGGAGATCGCCATCGGCGTGGGCGACCAGATCACCTGGGTCAACGAGGACGACGACAAGCACGACCTGCGCAGCGACGTGTTCGACGCCCCCCCCATGCAGAAGGGCGAGACGTTCTCGTTCACGTTCAGCCAGCCGGCGACGATCGAGTACCGCTGCCAGATCCACACCTACATGCAGGGCAAGATCACGGTGGGGGACGGGCAGACCGCAGGCGGCGAGCCCCCGCCCCACGAGTCGCCCCCTGCGCCGCCCGAGCCCACCACGACCACCACCCGGGCCCCGTCCGGGCCGCTGGGGACGTCGCTCCCCATCGGAGTGGGCTGACATGGCTCCCGCCGGTCGTCTCCTGCTCGTCTTCGCCATGGCCGTGAACGGAGCTGGCGTGGCCGCCGCCGTCGCTCGCATCGATGACCAGCCCACGGTGTCCGCCGGCCCGGTGCTGGGAGCCTCGGACCGCTACGTCCCCGCCGAAGTGCCGGGCACGGGCCGGCCGGCAGACTTCGTCCCCGGCGGGCCCCGGGGCGACGGCACCGTCTTCGCCCCCTACGTAGCCAAAGAAGACGGCGCCAAGGAGTTCCACCTCACCGCCGCCCCCCTGGAATGGGAGGTGGCGCCGGGCCAGGCAAAGAGCGGCTTCGCCTTCAACGGCTCCATCCCCGGGCCCACCATCCGGGTCAACCAGGGGGACCCCATCCGCATCATCGTGCAGAACAACCTGGCCGAGGAGACGGTCGTCCACTGGCACGGGATGATCCTCCCCCACTCCCAGGACGGCGTGCCTCCGTTCACCCAGCACCCCATCCCGCCTGGCGGCAGCTTCACCTACCAGTTCACCGCCGAGGCCCCCGGCACCCATTGGTACCACTCCCACATCGACGGCGACCAGGTGGGCAAGGGCCTGCACGGCTCGCTCGAGGTCGTGCCCCGCACCGGCGAGTACCCGGTGGACCGCGACTACCGGCTGTTCGTGGGTGACACCAACCTCGGCCTGGTGATCAACGGCAAGACGTTCCCGTACACGGCACCGCTCAAGACCAAGGTCGGTGAACGGGTCCGCATCCGCCTCACCGCCACCGGGGAGATGCAGCATCCTTTCCACCTCCATGGCCAGCCCTTCGAGCTGGTGGCTCAGGACGGCTTCCCGCTGGCCCAGCCCCAGTGGATGGACACCCTTCTCATCGCCACGGCCCAGACGTTCGACATCATCGTCCCCGCCCTGGCTCCCGGCGAGTGGGTATTTCACTGCCACATCTTCAGCCACATGCACAAGGCCACCGGAGGCCATGAGATGGCGGGCCTGGTGACCGTCTTCGACGTCGCCCCGTCCGATGGGCCGGCGGTCGCCCCACCCCTCCCACCCCCGGGGGTCCAGCTCCCGCCGGTAGTGCCCGTCGCGCCCACAGTTCCAGGGGCGCCGTCGCCACCCAGCCGATGACGCCGTGGTCGGCCGGGGCGCGCCTTGGATAACATCCTCGGACCCCGGCCCGAAGGAGTGACCCCATGATCTTCATCGTGCTCAAGGTCCCGATCTCCCCCGACGCGCGCGACACCTGGTTGGAGGGCATCCGGCGCTACGCGGACGCCGTCCGGGCTGAGCCCGGCAATGTCGAGTTCAATGTCTTCGAGAGCATCGACACCCCCAACCAGTTCTCCATCGTCGAGGCCTTCGAGTCCCCTGAGGCCGGCGACGAGCACGTGAAGACGGAGCACTTCAAAGAGTTCTTCGAGTGGTTCCCCAAGACCCTCGCCAAGGCCCCCGACATCATCAACACCCAGGTGGAGGGCTGGTCCACCATGCACGAACTGGGGTAGGCGGGGGTAACACTCAGCGCGCTCGAACCCGCGGGAGACTCGCTATCCCTGGTTGCGGAGCAGCCAGATGTGCTCCCGCTCGTCGAGGAGCACGATGTCGCAGCCGGCGTAGGGGAAGAAATCACCCGCCTCCCGCTGGGCGGCGGGCATCTTGAGCTCGAAGACGGGGGTCGTGCCCGTCCAGCCTCGGGCGGGTTCGGCCACGTAGACGGCGTCGGTTCGCGTCGACGACGTCAGGAGGAGGCGCTCGTCGCCGGTGGTCGAGCCCAGTACCAGCTTGGGACCGGGCACCTCGCCCAGGAGCCGGGGGATGTTGAGGCGGGCAGCGTCGAGTCCGTCGTCGAAGACGTAGGCGCGGCTGGGAGTCGTCTTCGACACGACGACGAAGTGACCGCCGAGGGTGAAGAGCGTCTCGGTGTCGTGGTTGCCGTCGGGGTAGTCCCAGCGGTACGAGGCCAGGAGCGTCGCCGTCTTGGGCGCCTTCTCACCGAGGACCGGCTCGGCCACCTCCCAGATCGTCTTCGGCGAGGTGCTCCGTTTGATGTTGTCGAGGACCCACAGGTGCCCGTCCCCACCGACGCTGGTGTAAGCCACGTCCTCCCAGTCCCCGTTGGTGGCGCCCTCGACCGGGAACTCGTGAGATGTGACCAGTCCACGCCCGTCGATCTCGAACGAGTACAGGACGGCCGGGTTGCCCGAGTCGCGCACCATCCAGGCCACGTTCCCCTGTTCGGCCGAGGCCACGAACCCGGACACCTCCTTCCGCTCCCCAGGAAGCGTCCCCACCATCTCCGCCTCCCCCCACCGGAGCCCGCATGGCGTACCTGACGGCAACCCCGTCAGGGTCGGGCCCCCTCCGCCGGAGGAACAGGCGGCGGCCGCGCTCACCAGGGCGACGGCGAGCCGGACGATCGGTCGGGAGGAGGATCCCATCCGTTTCAGTGTGGTCGCGATCCGGCCGATGTTCTGGCGGTGGAGTTCGTCGACGATCTGACCGAACAGCGGCCCGTGCGCCTGGAGGCCGAGGGCGACGACGTCGTCGCCTGGGCCGGCGACCGGCATGTGGCCACGGTCCACACCGTGCTCGAGCAGCAGCGCTTCACCATCGCCGTCGACGACTACGGGTGTTGCGACCGGGCGCTGGCCGCCCGGCTCGTCGCCGCCGTCAGGAGCCTGGGCGGCACCACACCCGCCCTCGACTCTCCCAACCCCGTGGTCCGCGACGAGGCCCGGCGGGCCGGGTTCCGGGGGGGCCTTCGGGTTCCACTTCTGGCCGGCGCCGGACCACATCCGATCGCCCCTCCCGCTGGAGCCGAAGCCCTGGGCACGACCATCTCCGGCCTGACCGGACTCGCCGTCTCCGGACGGTCGTCGTCCGGAGCGGCCCGCAGGGTGCTGTCGTCGGCCCGGTTCGGGCTCGCCGACACCGCCGTGCTGATGGTCGCCGATCCCGTCCTCCAGATCACCGTCCCCGTCGGCGACGACCTGATGCCCGAGAACGTGGCTTTGGCCGTCGACACCCTGGTCGGCGTCCGGCGGTGGTTCGGGGCCCCGGCCGACCACCTGACCCGGGTCTCCTTCGACCGGGTGCGCTCGGGAGGTGGCAAGGCGCAGTGGGCCGGTTCGGCCGACACCAGCGCCTTCGCCATCCATCTCAACTGCGACTTCGTCCTCGCCGCCGGCTTCGTGATCATGAGCCGGCACAAGGCGAAGCGGCCGGGGAACCGGCCGGCGGCGGTGCGGAGCGGGTACACCGCCCTCGACGGGACCGTGGCCCACGAGGCCTGGCACCAGGTCGAAGCCGGCTTGGCCGCCCGGCGACCGGCGGATCACACCGAGCTCCGGCGCCAGCTCGGGCTCAGCCTGGGCGTCGAGACGCTGGAGCAGGCCATCAAGGGCGGGCATCCCCGCGCTCCGGAGCACTGGCGGGCGGCGCACGCCCAGTTGCGGCAAATGGTGTCGCCTTACGCCACCACGAACCCCATCGAGGCCACCGCCGAGATGTTCAAGCTGTGGTGGTGCCGCATCTCGAACCCCGTGGTGGACCGCTTCGGCGAGCTCCTCCGGGTACTCTTCGGCGTCCCCCCCGGGCCCGGCAGGACCGTGTGACGGTGGCGCCTGAAGAAGGCGGAAGCGTCACTGAGCCATACAAAGTGACGCCGGCACCGTCTTCAGGCCTTCGTGTTCACAGATCCTCGAATCCGCCCAGGAAACTCCCGATCCCCCGACCGCCAGTGTCAGCGTCAGCGGAAGAGCGAGCATCGCAAGTTCTCTCTTCATGCGGCTGCCGAATACCACGTCATCACCCTCCGCTGTCGTGCCTGTTTCGGTCGCCTACCCGCTCTGACGGGTCTGGACACCTTGGGCCGACCGCGGGCGGCGATCAGCCGAACAGGTCGGTCTCCCGGGCAGCCGGCGTGGCGTCGCGCCGGCGGTACCACTCCGTGGAGAAGGCGGCGGCGAAGGCCTCCGGGGGCATGGCCAGAAAGAACGAGGTCTCGGAGATCTGGCTGGCGTGGGGGGG
>JBIOYN010000328.1:0-2728 GCA_044870155.1 Acidimicrobiia bacterium
GTCGGCCTACCGCCAGGCCGTCGACGACATGCTGGCCCGCGACCGGCGCGTGATCGAGTCGCACCCCACCCTCGACGACACCGCCCGGGCCGAGCAGCTGGCCACCTTCGAACACACCGTGGCCGGCTTCGAGGCCCTCTTCGACCCCGACGCCTGGGAGGCCCTGCGGGCCGCCGGCAAGCGGCGCCTCTCCCACCGGGCCTTCTCCGCCGCCCTGCTCATCAACCTCTACCGGGACGAACCCATCTTCCAGCTGCCTTTCCGTTTCCTCACCACGCTGGTCGACATCGACGAGGCCTTCACCACCTGGCGCCACCGCCACGCCCTGCTCGCCCACCGCATGATCGGCAGCCGCATCGGGACGGGCGGCACGGCCGGGCACGAGTACCTGGAGGCGGCCGCCCGCCGCCACCGCGTCTTCACCGACCTGTTCGACCTGCCCACCTTCTTCATCCCCCGCTCCGCCCTGCCGCCGCTGCCGCCCCGGGTGGCCGAGGAGATGGGGTTCCGCTGGGGCCAGCGGGAGAAGGCGACATGAGCGGGCCCTACGCCAACCACTACTCCCGGTTCCTGTCCGCCGCCCCCGACCGGCTGCACATGGCCGCCCACAGCCACCACCCCTGGCCCGACGTCTCCTACAACGGCCACCTGGCGGCGTGGTTCGACGCCGCCGCCCTGGCCGACGACAAGTGGGAGAAGGTCTTCGGCGAGGTCATCCCCGAGGCCCAGGGCCACGTGGCCGGCCGCCTGGGCCTCTCCGACCCCACCACCATCGCCTTTGCGCCCTCCACCCACGAGCTCCTCATGCGGCTGCTGTCATGCCTGCCCCAGCCGCTGCACGTGCTCACCAGCGACGCCGAGTTCCACAGCTTCGCCCGCCAGATGCGGCGCCTGGAGGAGGACCGCCTGGTCATCGTGACCCGGGTGCCGGCGGAGCCCTTCGAGACCTTCCCCGACCGCTTCGCCGAAGCCGCCGCCTGGGGCGGCCACGAGCTCGTCTACTTCTCCCACGTCCACTTCAACTCCGGCTACGTGACCCCCGACCTGGCCGAGGTGGTCGCCGCCATCCCGCCCGACGCCATGGTGGTGATCGACGGCTACCACGGCTTCATGGCCGTCCCCACCGATCTGTCGGCCATCGAGGGTCGGGCGTTCTATCTGGCCGGTGGCTACAAGTACGCCATGGCGGGCGAGGGGGCGTGCTTCCTGCACTGCCCGCCCGACCTGTGCCCCCGCCCCCGGGACACGGGCTGGTTCGCCGGCTTCACGGCCATGACCGAGGCCCAGGGCGGGCCCGTGCCCTACGCCGCCGACAGCTCACGCTTCCTGGGCGCCACCTTCGACCCGGCCCCGCTCTACCGCCTCAATGCCGTCCAGCGCTGGCTGAACACGCTGAGCCTGACGGTGGAGGGCATCCACGCCCACGTCGCCGGCCTCCAGAAGCTGCTCCTCGACCGCCTGGACGACGAGGGCCGTTCCCAGCTCGTGCCCGGCCTCGACGAGGTGGGCGACCGGGGCAACTTCCTCACCTTCCGCCGGCCCGACGCCGGCGAGCTGTACGCCAAGCTCCACTCCGCCGGTGTGGTCACCGATTTCCGCGACGATCGCCTGCGCATCGGCTTCGGGCTCTACCACGGCGAGTCCGACGTCGACGAGCTCTGCGACCGCTGGGCGGCCGTCAAGGGCTGACGGGGGCAGGGCCCCCGGTGTGCCTCAGTGGGTGCCGGCCTCGACCTGGTCGCAGACGTCCGCCGTCAAGGCGGCCATCACCATCTCGAGCGTCTCGGCGTCGAGTTCGAGGCCGGCGAGACGGGCGGCGAGGCTGGCGGCCGAGGACGGGGCCGCTTCTTCAGCAGGGGTGGTGGCGGTGTCGGGGTCGGTAGCCGCGGGCATGTCGGACCTCCTGGATGACCTACCCAGGGCATCGGCACCGGACAAAAAGACCTTGAGCGCCCTTAGGCGGGCTTGATGTTGGCGTTGCGGTGGAAGAGGTTCTCGGGGTCGTACTGGCGCTTGATCCGAGCCAGGCGGTCGTACTTGGCCGGCCCGTAGGAGGCGCGCACCCGGTCGTCCTCGAACTCGCTCATGACGTTCACGTAGCTGCCCACACCGATGCCGTGCTGGCTGAGCGCCTCCCAGGACGACCGGACCCACTCCCGCTCGCCGGCCAGGAGCTCGGGGACGGGGCATACGGCGATGATGAACACGGCATAGCGGGGCGAGCGCCCACCGCCGAAGGCGGTGTCGTCCTCCCCGACCTCCGAGTACGCCCCGTCCAGCCGGTAGAAGAGCAGGACCGACATCGGTGACGTCTTGCGGGGGAGGTGCTCCATGACCACCTGGATCGCCTCGTCGGAGAGATCCGCCAGGTAGGTGGCCTTGTCGTAGCAGTGGAACCCCCAGCCGTTGGCCTCGTCGAGCATCTGTTGCAGCGCCACGTAGGGCATCGCGTCCGCCACCTCGAACAGCGGTGGGATCCCATCGCGGATTCGGGCCAGCGCCTCGGCGTGATCCTCGGGTGACCCGAAGCCGATCACGATCATGGCGATGCCGAGCTCATGCTGGTGCTCCTCGGGTACGAAGGGCGCCGGCGGAGCGTTCAACCCTCCGAAGATGACGTTGACGTGCCGGGGCAGCGTGGGGATGAGGTCCCGGGCCACCCGGAGGGCCGCCGGCCCGTCGTCGACTCCCCAGAAGAGGAGCCCGAACTGCACCATGGGGCCGGCCT
>JBIOYN010000329.1:0-3801 GCA_044870155.1 Acidimicrobiia bacterium
GTCCCTCTGGGCTCGGAAGACGCGCTGTGGTCCGTGTACCAAATGGAGTTGCTGTTCCGCTACGAGGAGGCCGGCCTCGCCGGCGTCCTGGAACGGAGGAGCCGCATCCACCAGGGAATCCTCGAGAAGTTCCAGTCGGAGATGGAGGCCTGCTGATGTCGTCCCACCCCCTCCTGCGCCGGGCCCGGCGCCCTCGCCGGGTGCTGGTCCTGGCCCTGGCCGCGGGCATGCTGATGGCCAGCCAGGCCGACGCCGAGGTCGGCTTCGAAGCCGGTGTGAGCAAGTTCCACCACCCGACCTGGGGGACGAACCGCCTCGAGCCGACCCCCTACTCGGGCCGGGTCTGGGACATCGCCGCCTTCGGAAACACCGCTTACATCGGTGGCGAGTTCACCTCCCTGGCCCCCACCCTCGAGCTGGCCGGCGCCATCGACGGCGCCAGCGGCCTGCCCCAGCCCGGGTTCCCCAAGCTGGAGAGCGGCGAGGTCAAGGTGGCCGCCCCCGACGGCGCCGGCGGCTGGTACATCGGCGGCAACTTCAAGATCTCACTGGGCCCGGCCGACTCCCGGGTGGCCCTGGCCCGCATCCGCCCCGACGGCACCGTGGACCCCCAGTGGAAGCCGCTCCTGGCCGCCCAGCAGCAGGCCCCCAGCACCGTCTGGGCCATGGCCGTGGACACCAACTACGTCTACGTCGGTGGTGACTTCACCAAGTTCCAGGGTGGCGACAACGCCCGGACCCATCTGGCCCGGCTGGCCAAGGCCACCGGCACGGTCGACCGTTGGAACCCCGTCCTCGACGGCACTGTGGTGCGCTCCATCGCCGTCTCGCCCGACGGTTCGACCGCCTACGTCGCCGGTGACTTCCAGACCGTCAACGGCACGCCCCGAAACGGCCTCGCTGCCCTCAAGTCGCTCAACGCCGCCGTCGACGGCTGGGCCCCCGCCCTCTCGGGCGTGACCTCGATGGCCGTCGCCGCCGACAACTCCCGGGTCTTCGTGGGCGGCGACTCGCTGGCCGCCACCGACCTCGCCGGCAACGTGCTGTTCAACCACGCCGGCAAGGTCAAGAGCCTGGCCCTGAGCCGCGACGGCTCCATGGTCTACGCCGGCGGCGACTTCACCAGCCTGGGCGGGCAGTCCCGCTCCCACCTGGCCGCCGTCGACATCGCCAGCGGCGGCATCAGCGGCTCCTGGGCCCCCTCGGCCGACGGCTCCGTGGCGGCCGTCACCGTCTCCGAGGACGGCACCCGGGTCTACGTGGGCGGCGACTTCACCGACATCCGCGGCCACGCCCGCAACCGCCTGGCCGCCATCGACGCCGCCACCGGCACCATCGATGCCTGGGACCCCAACGCCAAGGACGGCACCATCGTCGCCCTGTCCGTGTCCGGGTCGCAGGTCTACGCCGGCGGCACCTTCAAGGGCCTGGGGGCGGTGCCCCGCAACATGCTGGGCGCCATCGACATCCGCAGCGGTGAGGCCCTGCCCTGGGCGCCGGTGATCAAGAACCTCGACAGCTCCGGAAACCCCATCGCCAGCGAACCCGCCCTGGTCCAGGCCCTGGTGATCTCCGACGACGGCAACACCGTCTACATCGGCGGCAACTTCTCGCATGTGACCGGACCCGGTGGTGTCGACGTGCCCCGGGACAACCTGGCCGCCATCGATGCCCACACCGGCCTGGCCATCGGCGACTTCAAGCCCGGCGCCCTCCAGGGCACCGTCCGGGCCCTGGCCCTGAACGGCAACACCCTCTACGTGGGCGGGGACTTCAAGGAGGTCCGGGTCTCGGGCTCGGAGCAGGGCCAGAACCGGCCCGACAACCCCTGCCCGCCCGCCAACCTGAACCATGACTGCTTCCCCCAGGGCACCGGCGGCAAGTCGTCCCGCTGGGTCCGCGGTGGGCTCGTCGCCGCCTTCGACCGCAACACGGGCGTGCTCGTCGCCGGCTACAACCAGACGCCCGAGAGCACGGGTTGTGGCCTGATCGGTCAGGGCGGCAAGGACTGCGGCACCGGCAACGGAGCGGTCAAGAGCATCGTGATCGACTCCATCCGCGGCTACCTCTACGCCGGCGGCACCTTCTCCGACCTCGGCGGCCAGCTGGGCCTGTACGCCGCCCACCTGGCCGACGGATCCTTCACCGCCTGGCAGCCCGACATCGACTTCCCCGGCTTCGACCTCGACCTGTTCAAGGGCGACAACTTCCAAACCCTGTTCGTCGCCGCCGGCGGCGCCGGTGGCCACCTGATGGCCTACAAGCCCCACACGGGGAACACCAAGGCCGTCTGGGACCGCCGCTTCGACGGGGACTCCACCTCGGTCGACTCCTCGCAGACCACGGTGTACTCCGGTGGCCACTATGACTTCATCGACGGTGGCGCCTACCGGCGCAAGCACGCCGCCGCCGTGAGCGTCGACGGGGCCGTGGCCGTCAACTGGGACCCCGAGATCGACACCAACACCGGCGTGTTCGCCGTCAAGGTCATCCCCGGTGCCAACGGGATGGTGATCTACGCCGGCGAGTTCTCCCGGATCAACCGCCGGCCCCAGCCCGGCTACGGCGAGTTCCTGCCGCTGCCCGGTCGCCAGCCGTAGCCCGCAGCTCCGCACCCGCCCACCCACCGAACCAGCGCAGAAGAGGAAAGTCCGATGATGACCGACAAGGAAGTGGCCGGCAGCGGCACCGCCTCTGTCCGGGACGCCAGTCCCGTGACCTGGAAGACCCGGGCCAAGTCCGCCGCCCGTCTCTACACGGTGCCCACGGCCGGACTCCGCCCGGCACCGGAGTTCCTCATCATCGGCGCCCAGCGCTGTGGGACGACCTCGCTCTACAAGTACCTGGCCCAGCACCCCCAGTTCCGATCGGCCACCCTCAAGACGAAGGGCGTGCACTTCTTCGACACGCGCTTCGACCGGGGTCTGCCCTGGTACCGGGCCCACTTCCCCACCTCCATGTACCGGGCGTGGTTCCGGGCCCGCACCGGCGCCGACCTGGTCACGGGCGAGGCCAGCCCCTACTACCTGTTCCACCCCCACGTCCCCTACCGGATCGCCCGGCACCTGCCCGAGGTGAAGCTCATCGTCATGCTGCGCGACCCCATCGAGCGGGCCTACTCGCAGTGGCAGCACGAGCTGTCCCGGGGCTTCGAGGACGCCGCCACCTTCGAGGAGGCCCTCGACCGGGAGCCCGGCCGCCTGGCCGGCGAGGTGGAGAAGATGGAGGCCGACCCCGAGTACAAGAGCCTCAGCCACCAGCACCACTCCTACATGGCCCGGAGCCGCTACGCCGACCAGCTCGACACGTACCGGTCGCTGTTCCCCGCCGGCCAGATCCATGCCGTGAAGGCGGAGGACTTCTTCTCCGACCCGGCCGAGGAGTACGCCCGGGTCCTCGACTTCCTGGGCGTGGCGCCGTTCGCCCTGTCGGACTACAAGAAGCACAACGGCTACAAGCGCACCGCCATGCACCCCGACACCCGCGCCCGCCTGGAGAAGCACTTCGCCGACTCGAACCGCCGCCTGGTGGAGCTCCTCGGCCCGCGCTTCACCTGGGACTGATGGTGCCGCCCACGGCCACGGCCGACACCGAAGCAGAATCCACGCCGGCCACCGGAGCCGGGCCCCGGTCGGAGGAGTCACGCGCCGACCTCGGGAGCCTGGCCCGGGGCGGGATGTTCAACCTGGTCGGCGCGGGCGCCAGTGGCGTGCTGACCTTCGGGCTGGTCCTCGTCCTCACCAACAGCCTGGGGCCGGCCGGCTACGGCGCCTTCGCCTCGGCCATGGGCCTGTTCACCAT
>JBIOYN010000330.1:0-4414 GCA_044870155.1 Acidimicrobiia bacterium
GTGGTCTTGCCGCACCCCGACGGGCCCACCAGCACACACGTCTCGCCTTCGGCCACCTCCAGGGACAGCCCGTCGACGGCCAGGGCGCCCCCGTAGTGCTTGGTGACCTCCTCGAGGCTGATCATCCGACCGGTCCCCGTGGCTCTTCGCCTGGCGGCTCATCGCAGCGTCGGCGGGGGCCCCATCCCCGCCTCCCGGCGCCACTGCCGTGGCGCCCCCGGCGGCGGCGCAGGCTCCGCTCCACCAATCCCAGGCCGCCGTCGACGCCGAGGGCGAGGATGACGATGGTGAGCGTGGCCGCCAGGGTCTTCGTCCGGTCGCCGGTCTGGAGCCCGTCGAACACGGAGACGCCCAGGCCCCCCGCCGCCACCAGGGCGGCCACGGTGGCGATGCCCACGGCCGTGACCGCCGCCACCCGCACGCCCGACACCACCACCGGCAGGGCCAACGGCAGACGGACCCGGCGCAGCGTCTGGGCTTCGGTCATCCCCATCCCCCGGGCCGCCTCGACCACATCGCCGGGCACCTCGGTGAGTCCGACGACGGTGTTCCGCAGAACGGGCAGGACGGCGTACAGGGCGAGGGCGGCCACCGCCGGCGAGCTCCCGATGCCGAGGGGCGCCACGAACAGGCCGAAGAGCGCCAGGCTGGGGATGGTGAAGATCACGCCGGCCACGCCGATGGTGGTGGCCGCCAGGCGGCGGCGCCCGGCCACGGCGATGCCCACGAGCACCGCCACGGGCACGGCCAGGGCCAGCGCCGCCCCCACCAGCCGCACGTGCTGGGCGGTCTGCTGGCCGAGCTCCTCCCGATGATCGACGACGAATTGCCAGAGGTCGATCGGGCTCAGCCCTTGCTCTCCAGCAGGCCCCGGGCGCGGAGGAACTCCAGGGCCACCTCCTCGGCCGGCTTGCCGTCGACCTCCACCTGGGCGTTGAGCCCGGTGATGGTGGGCGTATCCAGGGCGGCGGTCAGGCCGGCGAGGTCCTCGGCGAGGGAGGGCCACTTCTTCAGGCGCTCGGCCGTGATGGTCGGCGCCGGCGTGTAGGCGCCGAACGCCTTCTTGTCGTCGTCGACGACCCGCAGCTTGTGCTTCACGATCAGCGCCGAGGTGGAGTACACGATCCCCACCGCGCACTCGCCGCCGGCCACCGCCGGCGGGATGAGCGGCTGGCCGAGCTGGCGGACGTTGGTGAACTCCAGCCCGTAGGCGCCGGCGACGGCGGGGAGCACGTCGGTCCGGAAGCCGCCCTCGGGGTCGGCGCACAGCGCCGTGTCGGGCTTCGCCTTCACCGCCGCCGCCAACTCGGTCAGGTTGGCGGCGGAGATGGGGCCACCGTCGGCCACGGCCAAGGCGTAGGTGTCGTTCATGGCGGCGGCGGGCAGCCAGGTGACCCCGTTGGCGGCGTCGAGCCGCTTGGCGGTCTCGTACGCCTTCACCGGGTCCCCGATCGGCGGACTGTTCAGAAACCCGAGTCCCGTGCCGGTGAACTCCCAGTACACGTCGATGTCGCCGCCCAGCAGCGCCTTGCGGATGAGGTCGGTGCTCCCCAGGCGGATCTTCTTGTGGACCTCGTAGCCCCGGTCCTCGAGCACCGACCCCATCAGATGGGCCAGCAGCTGCGCCTCGGTGTCGAGCTTGGAGCCGACGGTGATGGGCGCCGGCCCGGTGTCGGTGGCGCGCTCCCCGCCGCTGTCCGAGCCGCACGCCGGGAGGCCGGCGAGCAGGATCAGGAGGCCGAGGGCCAGCCGTCGGGGGCGCATTGGCTCAGCCTAAACAACGGTGAGACGTTGGCCCCGACGGGCCTTCCCCGGATTCCGGGCACCCTCAAGTGTCATAAGCGCCGAAGCCCGGTTGACAGGCGGGCCGCCTCGGCAAAGGATGGGGCGGAGCGCGAGGAGGACGTCAATGGCCGTGGCCCGTGGCAACCACCGGTTCCTACCGTCCGACGAGAGCTGGCCCTACCCCGACGTGGAGGGTGAGCTGGCGGACGAGGAGGATCTCGATCTGGATCTCCTCGAACTGCGAGCTGATCCCCGGGCCTATTCCGACCTCACCCCCGGCGAGCGCCAGGTGCTGTTCCTGCGCTTCGGCCTCAACGACGGGGTGGCCCACTCGATGAAGGAGATCGGGCACAGCCTCGACCTCACCCACTCCGAGACCCGCGATGTCCTCGGCCGGGCCATCGACAAGGTCCGCCACCGCGTCCTCTAGATCGACCTGCGGCGCCGGACAACCTGGGTACCATCGAGCGGTTGTCACCGCTCGCATCCGCCCCACAACCCCCGCCGTGCCCGCCGCGCCTCCAGCTCGCGCCCGAGCATCCGCCGGCCGTGGGCGCCGTTGGGAGGGATCACCAGCACGGTGGCGTAGCCCCGGGCCAGGAGCTCGTCGTTGAACGAGCGCCCGTCGACCTCCACGAAGGCGAGCAGCCGGCCGTAGGGGTCGCGCCGCACCCGGTCGAAGCTGAGGTGCACCGTGCGGCCCAGGAGACGGGCATGGGTGAAGGCCGAGGCCTCGGGGCCGAAGCACTCGACGGGGCGGCGGGGATGCACCGTCTCGGGGGTGTCGACGCCGAGCAGGCGGACGGTCTCCCGCCGGCCGGCGATGGTGACCTCGAGGGTGTCGCCGTCGACGACGGCCGTCACCTGCGCCGGCCCGGGTCGATCGGCACGCGTCACACCCAGCCACCACCCCCCGAGCGAGGCGGCGGCCACCACGGCCACGAGCCGGCTCGGAAGAGCCACGGCCGAGGAGTGTACGGGGCCGGAGGCGCTGCTCCGGTCACGCGGCGACGCCAGGGGGTCGGGTAGTGGCCCGGGGGCCGCGGGCGTGGCTGCTGCGGGCGGTCGTGCTCGTGGTGGCGGCGGTGGCGAGTGGATCGGCCGTCATCGCCTTCTCCAGCCGCGGCGACCTGGAGCAGGCCGCCGACCGGGTCGACACGGCCTGGGCGCAGCTCCGCCCGGGGCTCGACCAGCGCTACCGGTCCCTGTCCCAGGCCGGAGATGCGGCCCGCCAGCGCCTCGGTGACGACTCCGCCCTGTTCAGCGACATCGCTTCCGGACTGGAGCGCTGGGCGGCCGCCAGCCGCCAGCCGGTGGACACCCAGGCGGCGGTGGCCAACCGCCTCGAGGGGTTCGGCGCCCGGCTGCGGGCCCTGGTGGAGGCCACACCCCGGTTGCAGTCCTCCCAGCCGGTGACCGCCGCCCTGGAGGCCATGGACCGCGCCGATCCCGCCGCCGCCCGCACCGGCTACAACCAGGCCGTGGCCGGCTACGAGGATGTCCGGGGCGGCTTCCCCCGCCGCCTCGTCGCCGGCGCCCTCGGCTTCGACTCCCGGCGCACCATCCAGCTCCCGGTGTGAGGGTTTAAGGTTCTCGGCCCATGAAGCTGCTCGTGACCGGCGGGGCCGGGTATATCGGGTCGGTGGTGGCGGCCCAGCTCATCGAGGCGGGCCATCAGGTGACCGTGGCCGACAACCTCTCCAAGGGTCACGACTGGGCCGTGCCCCCCGGCGCCGCCTTCGTGGAGGTCGACGTGCTCGACGCCGCCCGTCTCGCCGAAGTGGTGGCCGACGGGTTCGACGGCGCCCTCCACTTCGCTGCCCTCTCGCTCGTCGGCGAGTCGGTGGCCGAGCCCGTGCGCTACTTCCGCACCAACGTCGGCGGCACCCTCAACCTGCTCGACGCCATGCGGGCCGCCGGCGTGCGCCGGCTCGTCTTCTCCTCGACGGCCGCCTGCTACGGCGAGCCCGAGGAGGTCCCCATCCTCGAGACCGCCCCGGCCGTGCCCACCAACCCCTACGGCGCCTCCAAGGTGGCCGTCGACACCGCCATCGGCTTCGAGTGCGCCGCCAGCGGCCTGGGGGCGGTCAGCCTGCGTTACTTCAACGTGGCCGGCGCCTCAGGTCCCTACGGCGAGGTCCACGACCCCGAAACGCATCTCATCCCCCTCGTGCTCCGGGCCGCCGCCGACTTAAGGGAGGGAATCCAGATCTACGGCACCGACTACCCCACACCCGACGGCACCGCCATCCGGGACTACATTCACGTGGAGGACCTGGCCCGGGCCCACCTCCTCGCCCTCGACGCCTGCTCCGGCGGCGGGCACCGGATCTACAACCTGGGCAACGGGCAGGGCTTCTCCGTCCGCGAGGTGGTGGAGACGGCCCGGGCCGTCACCGGCCAGCCCATCCCGGCCACCGAGGTGGGCCGCCGGGCCGGCGACCCCGCCGTCCTCGTCGCCTCCAGCGACCGCATCAAAGCCGAGCTGGGATGGGTACCCCAGAAGCCGGGCCTGGACGAGATGATCGGCGACGCCTGGGCCTGGACGACGGCCAACCTGCACCGCCACTGACCGGGTCCGCTACCGGAATTCCGTAGCAGTACGGAGCCGAGGTGGGAAATCCGCCCC
>JBIOYN010000331.1:0-6390 GCA_044870155.1 Acidimicrobiia bacterium
AAGTGGTAGGCGGCCGGGTCGAAGCGGCGGGTCTCCCGCCGGAAGCGGAAGGTGAAGCTCGGCCACAGGGTGGTGTTGCGGCCGGAGGCGTCGAGGTACCAGCTGGCGCACTGGCCGCTGGTCCACACCGTCCCCTCCATGTCGGCCTGCACCCGGGCGTTCCAGGCCGCCTCGGCGGCGGGCATGACCTCGACCGTGGCCGCTCCCCGGGCATCGGCGCAGCGGAGGGCGTCGGCCACGTAGTTGATCTGGGACTCGATCATGAACACCTGGGAGGTGTGGCCCAGGCCCGTGTTCGGCCCCACGAGCATGAACAGGTTGGGAAAGCCGGCGGTGGTGGTGCCCCGGTGGGCGTGCGCTCCTTCCCGCCAGTGGTCGGCCAGCACCACCCCGTCCCGCCCCGCCAGCCGGGAGGCGACGGGCATGTCGGTGACGTGGAAGCCGGTCCCGAAGATGATGGTGTCCACCGGCCGCTCGCGCCCGTCGGCGGTGACGATGGAGCGTTCCCGGACCTCGCTGATGCCCGACGTGATGAGATCCACGTTGGGCTGGGCGAGGGCGGGCAGGTAGTCGTTGGAGATGAGGATCCGCTTGCAGCCGATGGTGTAGTCGGGCGTCAGGCGGGCCCGCAGCTCGGGATCGGGCACCTGGCGTCGCAGGTGGGCCCGGGCCACCAGCTCGGCGGTCTTCATGAGCCGGGGGTCGAAGGCGAAGCCGAACACGTAGGCCTCCCGGCTCCAGTAGATGCCGGTCCGGGCCAGGCGCTGGGTCACGGGCAGGTGGCGGAACATCCACCGCTCGGGCCGGGTGAAGCGCCGGTCCCAGCGGGGCACGATCCACGGCGGGGTCCGCTGGAAGACCGCCAGCTGTCCCACCCGGGGCTGGATCTGGGGCACGAACTGGATGGCGGAGGCGCCCGTGCCGATGACGGCCACCCGTTCACCGGACAGGTCGTGGTCGTGGCGCCAGCGGGCGGAGTGGAACGTCGTGCCCGCGAAGCGCTCCAGGCCGGGCAGAACGGGGAGGGAGGGGTCGGACAGGGCGCCGGTGGCGCTGACCAGGAACTGGGCGTCGTAGGTGCCCGCGGTCGTGTCGATGTGCCAGCGCTCCCGGGCGTCGTTCCAGCGGGCGTGACGCACCTCAGCCCCGAGGCGGAGATGCGGCCGGATGCCGAAGTCATCCGTCGTGCGCCGGAGGTAGTCCTGGATCTCGGGCTGGGGCGAGAACGAGCTGCTCCAGTCGGGGTTGGGGGCGAAGGAGAAGGAGTACAGGTGCGAGGGCACGTCGCAGGCGGCGCCCGGGTAGGTGTTGTCCCGCCACGTGCCGCCCACTTCGCCGGCCCGCTCCAGGACCACGAAGTCGGAGATGCCCATCTGCTTCAGTCGGATGGCCATCCCCAGCCCGGCGAAGCCGCTGCCGACGATGACCACCTTGACGGACTGGCCCCTCATCAGGCTGTTTCCTCGGGGACACCCCGGACCCCGGGTCCCCAGATCCCGGCCAGCTTCCACAGCTGGCGGGAGAACGGCCCCACCAGGCCGAGCTCGGTCCACAGCTTGCGGGTCTTGGCCACCGACTCGGCCAGCGTGCGCTTGGCCTCGGGGGTGTCGAAGGCCTCCCGGAGGACGTCCTTGGGGATGCGGAACTCGCGCACCAGGTCGCCGGGGGGGCGGAACATGAGACGGGCCATGACCCCGAGCACGGCCGGCGCCATCAGCGACAGCACCGTCCGCCGGGCCCGGCTCATCCGGGGCGTGCGCTCGTTGAGGTAGTGGCGGGCGAAGGAGAGGTGCCGGGCCTCCTCGGCCACGTGGATGCGCATGATGCGCTCCACCAGCGGGTGCATGCGGTCCCCCTCCTCCTTCAGCTGACGGCGCTGGAGGTGGTCGACGGGGTCCTCACCGCCCAGAACGAAGAGGAAGAACAGGGCCGGGAAGTGGGAGGCGAGCGGCACCACCCGGTGCTGGGCCAGCCACCGCAGGCCCCGGGGCATGCCCCGCACGGGCATCCCGGTGCGGTTCACGAACTCCTGGAACATGAGGGTGTGCTCCGACTCCTCCACGATCTCGTGGTGGAGGTAGCGGAACTGGGGCGTGCCGTTGGGGAGGTGGTTGGCGTGGCGGAGCAGGCCCTGCTGGAGCAGGTTCTCGAAGTGCCATCCGATCTTCATGCACGCCGCGTAGCGGTAGAGGGCGAGTCGCCGGCGCTCCTCGGCGGGCAGCTTGCGGTACCACTCCGTGGACGACAGCGGGTCGAACGCGGGCAGCTCGGCGGATGGTCCGTCGGGGCCCACGTCGAAGCTGGGGTCGTCCCAGTCGAGGTCGTAGGCGTGGGTGTGGCGCTCATGCGACAGCTTGTTGAGCCGGGCCAGGGCGGCCTCCAGGGAGGCCGGGGGGGTGGAGGCGGTCTCGGGCTCGAACGTGGTACTCATCAGATCTCCTCTCAGGGGAGCTGGACCCGGGCGGCGGCCTGCTGGACGGCCACGGGGAGCAGGCGGTGCAGGTACCAGCCCAGGTGTGCCTCCCAGCCGACGGGCACCACGGCCTTGTCCCGCCGGACGGCGTCGACGATGGCGGCGCCCACCAGCGCCGGCGGGTGGCCCCGGCGGAACAGGCGCTCGGTGCGCTCCCGGACGGCGGCCGCCGAGCGGCTGCCGAGATAACGGGTGCTGGTGACGATCGGGGTGGCGATCACTCCCGGGCAGATGGCGGACACGCCCACACCCTGGGGGCCCCAGTCGGCCCGCAGGCACCGGGACAGGGCCAGGACGGCGGCCTTGGTGGTGACATAGGCGGGCTCGGTGGCCCGGATCGTGTAGCCCAGGCCGGACGACACGTTGACCACCGCTCCCGAGCGCCGGGAGAGCATGTCGGGCCCGAAGGCCAGGCAGCCGTGCACGACGCCGTCGAGGTTGATGGATCGGATCCAGCGCCACTCGTCGACGGTCATCTCCGTCAGGCGCCCGGTCATGCCCACGCCGGCGTTGTTGACGAGCACGTCGAGGGGTCCGAACTCCGTCCGCACCGTGTCGGCCAGGTGGCGGACGGCCTCCCAGTCGGCCACGTCGCACACCAGGGGAGCGGCGTCGGCGCCGGCCTCGGCGCAGCGGGCGGCGGTCTTCTCGGCGGCTCCGGCGTCGATGTCGACGCACAGGACCCGGGCCTGCTCGGCGGCGAATGTCTTCGCCGTGGCCTGGCCGATCCCACTGCCGGCGCCGGTCACCATGACGAGGGCGCCATCCAAGTTATTGACCATGGGTCAATACCCTACTGGACTATTGACTTTGAGTCAATTAGAATCCTCCCCATGCCGTCCGCCTCCGTCAACCGCCGTCTCGACCCCGACGCCCGCCGGCGCCAGCTGCTGGACGCCGGCTTCGCCATGCTCCAGACGCGGCCGTTCTCGCAGGTGACGGCGGACGAGGTGGCCCGGGCCGTGGGCGTGTCCAAGGGCCTGGTCTTCCATTACTTCCCCACCAACCGGGACCTGCAGGTGGCCGTGGTCCGGGCCGCCGCCGCCGAGCTGCTGGCCCGCCTGAACATGGATCCCGATCTCCCGCCGGAGGAGCGCCTGGGTGCCGGCCTCGAGGCCTTCGTGGGCTTCATCGAGACCCAGCCCGCCAACTACCTGGCCGTGGCCCGCAGCGTGGGCTCCGACCCCGCGCTCATGGAGGTCTTCGAGGAGACCCGGGCGGCGGTCGTCGACCTCATCCTCTCCGCCATCGGCCTGGCCGGGAACCCACCCCCGGGCCTGCGGATCGTGGTGCGGGGCTGGATCGCCATGGTGGAGGAGGCCGTCCTCCACTGGCTCGAAGGGTCGCCCGTCCCCCGGGACCAGCTCCTGGGCTTCCTCCAGCGCGCCGCCGCGGCCATGCTCCCCGACGCCCTCCTCACGTTCTCGGCGCCCGCCGCGCCCGCCGGCGCCGAAGCCACCGCCTGACGGCGCCTACAGGTAGCCGAGGGCCTTCAGGCGGCTGCGGACGAGTTCCACGTCCTGAGGGTCGGCGCCGGCGAGGTCGCGCAGCACGAAGAGCACGAACTCGGTGGGGGAGCGGAACCCGGTGCCATCGATGAGCTCATGCAGGCGCTCGTAGAGCGGGCGAGGGATCTTGAGGGTCACGGTGTCGACACTCACCGCCGGGAGTTTCGCGCACTCACACGGGAGTGTCCGGTCGCCCCACGTAGGCTTGGGTGACCCCGACTTCCGGGAGCTGCCTTGAGTCCCAGGACCGTCGACGAGCTGCTGGCCGAAGCCCGCACCCGCATCCGGCGCCTGAGCCCGGCGCAGACGGCGGAAGCCATATCCCGCGGCGCCCTCGTGGTCGACATCCGCCCCGTGGCCCAGCGTCAGCGGGAGGGTGAAGTGCCGGGTGCCGTGATCGTCGAGCGCAACGTGCTCGAGTGGCGCCTGGATCCGGCCGGCCCCCACCGGATGGCGGAGGTGACCGGCCACGACCAGGAGATCGTGGTCGTCTGCTCCGAGGGCTACGCCTCCAGCCTGGTGGCCGCCACCCTGGTGGAGATGGGCTTCGCCTCCGCCGCCGACCTCGACGGCGGTTTCCAGGCGTGGGCGGCCGCCGGCCTCCCGGTCGTCACCCGCCCCGCAGCACCAACCCGAGGACGGCGGCGGCGGCCACGATGAGCGGCTCGGGCGCCCGCCGGCCGAAGCGCACCAACACGGCGACGGTCCCGGCGGCGATGAGCGCCGTGGTGACATCGGTGATCGACCCCCGCCCGAGCACGAAGACGGCGCCCGTGATGGCCCCGATGGCGGCGGCGGTGACTCCGTCGACGAAGGCGGCGATGGCGGGCCTGTTCCCGTGCTTGCGGAACCAGGGGGCGGGCACCACCGTGAGCACGTAGCAGGGCAGGAAGGTGGCCACGGCCGCGATCGTCGCTCCGGGGAAGCCGGCCACCAGGAAGCCGATGAAGCCCGTGGTGATGACCACCGGTCCGGGGGTGATGAGGGCGACGGCCACGGCGTCGAGGAACTCGCGCTCGTTCAGCCAGTGGAACTCCTGGACCACCCCGCCATAGAGGAAGGGCACGATGGCCAGGCCGCTGCCGAAGACGAAGGCGCCCGCCTTGGAGAAGAAGACGGCGATATCGACCAGCGTCGACCCCTCGGCCTGAGGGATGGGCCGGCCGCCCAGCAGGCCGAGCGGCATCATCACGAGCGCCGCGGCCCGGCCACCGGCCCAGGGGAGGACCCGGGGTGGCGTACGGACCAGCAGCACGAGCAGGCCGGCGCCCAGGAACATCCCGATCTGCTCCGTCCTGGTCACGGCGGTGAAGACGGTGAGCACGGCGAAGATCGCCAGGAGGAGGGGGTCGCGGCCCACGGTACGGGTCGTGAGCTTGTAGGCGGAGTTGGCGATGATGCCGATCACCGCCGCCCCCACGGCGTAGAAGACGTCCTGGATCCAGGCCAACCCGGCGTAGGTGACGTAGAGCCAGCCGCCCACGACGACGATCACGAAGCTGGGGAGCACGAAGGCGATCCCCGCCAGGGTGGCTCCCACCACCCCGTGGTGGACGAAGCCCAGGTAGATGGCGAGCTGGGCGGCGAGCGGGCCGGGGGCGAGCTGGGCCAGGGCCAGGCCGTCCTTGTACTCGGCCTGCGTGACCCAGCGCCGGTGCTCGACCAGATCCCGGTGCATGTAGCCGGTGAGGGCCACGGGGCCGCCGAACCCGATCGCCCCCAGCTTGAGGAAGTAGGCGAACAACTCGAGCAGCGAGTACGACGGCGCCGACCGCGGAGCTCCCTCAGGTTCCAAGCCGCGGACGCTACCGCCCGCTGGCTGGTGCCGTTAAGCCACCGGGAAGACGATCGGCAGGCAGCGGGGGCCGCGCACCTGGCCGCCGGCCCAGGTGACGGCGGCCGGGTCCTCCAGGGAGAACTCGGGAATGCGGGAGAGGAACGCCGAGAGGGCCACGTTCATCTCCATCCGGGCCAGGTTGGAGCCGGCGCAGCGGTGGATGCCCACCCCGAAGGCGATGTGGCGGTTGGCCTGGCGGTCGATGATCACCCGGTCGGCGTCGGGGAAGGCCTCGGGGTCGCGGTTGGCGGCGGGAAAGTTCATGAGCACGCGCTCGCCAGGGCGGAACGTCACGCCTGCCGCCTCCACCTCCTCCTTCACCACCCGGGCCATGGTCACGGGCGAGTAGGCCCGCAGCAACTCCTCGGTGGCGGTGGGGATCAGCTCGGGCTCGGCCACCAGGCGCTCGCGGTCCCCGGGGTGGCAGGCCAGATGCCACAGGGCGGAACCGATGGAGCTCCACGTCGTGTCGATCCCCGCCACCAGCAGGAGGTTGCAGGTGCCCACCACGTGCCGGTCGGAGACGGGCTCACCGTCGAGCTCGCCGGTCAGGAGATCGGAGATGAAGTCGT
>JBIOYN010000332.1:0-18157 GCA_044870155.1 Acidimicrobiia bacterium
CCGGCGACAACGTCCGCCGCCGCTTCAAGCGCGGCGACGACGCCCCCTAGGGCCTCGGCCCCCGGAGGTTCCCGAAGACGCCGGCTCAGGCGCGGCCGAGCAGGGTGACGGGGTTGATCCGGCGGCGCCAGCGGCGGACCCAGCTGTCGCCCGAATCCAGGGTGGAGTTGAGGTCGTCGACGGCCTCCCAGGCGTGGGCGGCGTCGTCGTCGGTGGGGTCGGCCCCCGAGTAGGCGGCCTTGGTGAAGACCCGGGCCAGGAGGGCCATGGGGGTGCCCACGCCCGGCCGATCGGCCTCGGCCCGGCCCGCGAATTCGAGGGGGGTGCTGGCCAGCGCCGGGGTGGCGCCCGCCTCCCGCAGCCGGTCGAGGGCTTCGGACCACGCCCCCGCCACCTTCACCCCCGGGTTCTCGGCCCGGCGGCGGCGCGCCCGCCGGCGGCGCTTGAGGAGCGGCGGCACGGCGAGGATGAGCCCGGTCAGGGGGACGGCCAGCAGGGCGGCCAGGAGCAGGGGGTTGCGGCCCGGGTCCAGGCTGGGGTCGGTCTCGTCAAAACCGTCGTTCTGCTCCCGGGGCAGGGTGGCCGGCGTGTCGTTGGCCGCCGCCCCGCCCGGGCCGGTGGTCGTGGTGGTGGCGGCCGCCACCGGGTTGGCGGCGGGGTTGAAGGTGCCCGTGTAGTTGGTGGGGTTGGGCTCGAAGCGCCCCGGGGTGGGCTCGAACGCCACCCAGCCCTCGCCGGCGAAGTACACCTCGGGCCAGGCGTGGGCCTCCTTGGTGGTGACGTGGAACACGTCCAGGTTGGGGTCGTAGGTGCCGGGGGTGAAGCCCACTGCCACCCGGGCGGGCAGCCCCACGGAGCGGGCCATGGCGGCGAAGGCGCCGGAGAACTGCTCGCAGTACCCGATCTTGGACCGGAACAGGAAGTAGCGCAGGTGGTCGTTGGAGTGCCCGGCGGGGGCGGCCTCGTCGTACTGGTAGTTGGTGCGCAGGTGGTTCTGGAGGGCGAGGGCGGCCTCGTAGGGACTCGACGCCTTGGCGGTGACGTCGGTGGCCAGGGCCCGCACGTCGTCGGGGAAGTCCTCGGGCAGCTCGAGGTAGGGGGCCAGGTCGGCGTCGGTGGCGGGCTTGGAAGCGGCCAGCTCGGCGGACGAGTAGCGGGGGATGGCCGACTCCACCCGGTAGAAGAGCCCGCTGGCCGAGTCCTCCTCGGTCAGGAGCGTCAGCGACTCGGCGTTGACCCGGGCACCGTCGAGGTTGATCCGCACCGGCCGGTAGGCGGCGGGCAGCCAGAACGAGTCCAGCACGCCGATGCGGAACTCCTGGCGGACGCGGTACGAGAGGTCCTCGGCGATGCCGTCTCCGGGCAGGCGGCCGTCGGCCGGCTTGTAGGTACCCCGGGAGGACCAGATTCGCCCGTCGAAGGCTTCCAGGGCCGTCAGGCGCCAGTACGTGGGCACCGGCGAGCGGACGGTGAACAGCTCGGCCACCGGGCTGGCGGTGAGGCGGGGCTTGAGGTCGACCAGGGGGCTGACGGTGATGCGGGAGGTGTCACCCCCGCCTCCCGAGCCCCGCAGCTCGAGGATGGCCTCGGCCCGGGCCCCGGGCAGGGCGGGGCCGAGGACGAGCCCGGCGGCGGCGATGGCCACGGCCACCGGCGCCCCGCCCATGGCCAGGCGGACCATCCCCGGCGGGGGCGTGCGGCCGGCGAACCAGGCGGTGGGGAGGCCGGCGGCGTGGTGGGTGGCCACGAACACCAGGGCGGCGACCACGAAGGCGAAGGTGGTGGGCACCTGGAGGCCCACGGTCCCGAGGGCGGCGGCCACCACGTAGAGCACGAAGGGGGGGACGATGGCGGTGAGCGTGGCCTCGGCCCGGAAGGCGAGCCAGTCGGCGGCGGTGGCGCACAGCCAGCTGCCGCCCACGCCGAGCAGGAGCAGGCCGGGGGTGACGGGGGTGGGGGCCACGGCGTTGCGGAAGGCGTCGAGGCCCGACGTCCACGCCCGCCCCAGGGCGTCGAGGGTGGCGCCGGTGGGGGCGCCGTAGAAGGTGGTGTGCCCGGCCACCACGTTGGCGATGAGCAGGGCCAGGGCCAGGGCCGAGGCCACCAGGGCCAGAGGTGCGGGCCAGCGCCGGGTGGCGGCACCCAGGCCGTGGGCACCGGCCACGGCCAGGAGGACGGGCAGCAGCCACGACGACTCGCCGAAGAGGCGGGCGAAGCCCAGCGTGGCCACCCCCGAGAGGACGGCCAGGGCTAGGAGCGAACTGTTGCGCTGCGCTGGCACGTGATCACCGCCTGGTTCCAGGCGTTGCGGAAGGGGGAGCCGGCGGAGATGGGGACGACCAGGGCGCCGGGGACGGCCGGGGGCGACCCCGAGTCCACCCCGCCGTAGGCGGACGGCCGCAGGAGAGCGAGGGCGACCAGGTTGCGGGCTCCCAGCGCCCCCAGGGCGATCAGGTCGGCCTTGCCGGCGTTGGCCACCACCGCCGCCAGGGGGCCGCCGACGCCGGCGCGCCGCAGGTTGTCGATGACGCTGGTGAAGCGGTCGGCGCCCTCGGGGGCCACCTCGGCCAGGTACTCCATGATCTGGGGGTAGCGCTCCTTGCCCGCGGAGCGGATCTCGATGCCGCTGGTGGTGAGGAACCGCAGGTGGCGCCGGCCCCGGCAGTGGGCGGTGACGAGCGACGCCACCACCTCCACGGCCCGCTCGAAGGACTCGGTGGTGTGGGTGGCGGGGCGGGTGTCGAACAGGACGGTCGTCCGGGATTCCCAGGGCATCTCGTCCTGGCGGAGCATGAGCTCGCCGGTGCGGGCGGTGGAGCGCCAGTGGACCCGGCGCAGGTCGTCGCCCACCTCGTACTCCCGCAATCCGAAGAAGTCGAGCCCGATGGGCACCCGGGACGCCTGGAAGGAGCCGACCCGGGCCTCCTGGCTGGAGGAGCCGGGGAGGGGGAGCACCTGCTCCACCCTGGGATAGACGACGAAGCGGTCGGTGCCGGTGGCGGTGATGGTGGCCTCGGCCACCCCGAAGGTGTCGGTCACCGACACCGTCAGGGGCCCGACCACGTAGATGCCCCGCCGGCCGGTGGGCAGCCGGTAGGCGGCTTCGGCCGTCTCCCCCCGGGCCAGGGGCGGCACCAGGAAGCGGGCCACCCGGCGGCCGCCGTCGAAGGCGTCGGTGGCCGACAGCACCCCACTGGCGCGGCCCCCGTCGTTGCGCAGCGCCAGGTCGGCCCGGCCCGGCGTGCCCGCCTCGGCCCGGGCGGGCTGGAGGCTGCGGGTGGCCACGAGGACGATCTTGTGGCGGCGGAGCCGGATGATGGCGACGGCCACGGCCACGAAGGCGGCGGCGGCCAGCATGGCCAGCTCCACCACGCCGAGGACCCGGGCGCCCACCAGGAGCGCCACGGCCGCCCCCACCAGGGACCATCCGCGGTTGGTGAGCGACGGTCTCACGAGCCGGCCATCCCCAGCACGGCGGCTTGGGTCACTGGCCGCCGGCTCCGGCCCGCACGCTGGGCACGGGGATCCGGGCCAGGACGTTCTCCAGGGTCTCCCCGGCGCTGGCACCGCGGAGCTGCGCCTCGGGGGAGAGGATCAGGCGGTGTTCCAGCACGCTCCCAGCCAGCAGTTTGATGTCGTCGGGAATCACATAGTCGCGCCCGGCGGAGGCGGCGTAGGCGCGGGCCGCCCGCTGGAGGGCCAGCGCTCCCCGGGGGCTGACGCCCAGGGCCAGCTCCCGCTCGGCCCGGGTGGCCTCGGCCAGGTCGATGATGTAGCCCTTGAGGCTGGGGGCCACGTAGACGGCGGTGACGGCCTCGCCCATGTTCACGATGTCGGCGGCGGTGAGGACGGGGGAGAGGTCGTCGACCGGCTCCTCCACCCCGTGGGTCTCGAGGATGTCGATCCCCGCCGTGCGATCGGGGTAGCCCATCTGGATCCGCATGAGGAACCGGTCGAGCTGGGCCTCGGGCAGGGGATAGGTGCCCTCGTACTCGATGGGGTTCTGGGTGGCGATGACCATGAACGGCCGGGGGAGGGGGTGGGTGACCACGTCGACGGTCACCTGGCGCTCCTCCATCGCCTCCAGCAGGGCGGACTGCGTCTTGGGAGAGGCCCGGTTGACCTCGTCGGCCAGCACCACGTTGGCGAACACGCCGCCGGCCCGGAACTCGAACTCGTTCGAGCCCCGGTTCCACACCGACACGCCGGTGACGTCCGAGGGCAGCAGGTCGGGGGTGAACTGGATCCGGTGCCAGGTGCCGTCGATGGAGCGGGCGATGGCCTTGGCCAGCATGGTCTTGCCCACCCCGGGCACGTCCTCGATGAGCAGGTGCCCGTCGGCCACCAGGCAGGTGAGGGCGAGCGTGATCACGTCCCGCTTGCCCTGGATGACGCGCTCCACGTTGCTGATGAGCGCGTCGAAGCGCTGCTCGAACGTCGCCGCTGAGAGCGCAGTGGGTCTGCGGGCCACGGGGGTGCCTCCCTACCTCGTCGGACGGGTGATTCTAGGCGGAGCCCCGGTTTCCTTCGGCGCTTTCCAGGTCGGTTCGTCCGCTCTGCGGGGACACCCCGGCCCCGGGATGCAGCGACCGGGTGAGCGCGTCCAGCCCGGCGGACAGCTCGAGGCGTGCGGGCTCCGGATGCCGGAGATCGCGAAGCCGGGCTGGCAGGAGTTTCCAGTCGGACTCGAAGTGGGCCCGGGCGGCGTCGAGGGCCGCCACCGGATCGGGATCGGGCCCGGGCTCCGAGGCGAGGAGCAGAGGCTCGGCGTCCGGTTCCGGGGCCGCCTCCGAGGCCAGGGCGAGGATGTCGCCGGCGAAGCCCGGGCGGCGCCACACCTGCTTGGCGCCCGGGAGGGTCTCCTTTCCGGTGGAGGTCTTGGCCACCGCCCGGCCGTCGATCTCCACCAGCTTGTAGACCGACTCCAGGGTGGGGGCGTCCTCGGAGACCCCGAAGGCCCTGCCCACCCCGAAACCGTCGATGGGGGCGCCCGCCGCCACCAGGGTCTCGATCGAGTACTCGTCGAGCCCGCCGCTGGCGAAGATCTTGACCGCCGGAAAGCCGGCGGCATCGAAGCGTTCACGGGCGCTTCGGGCCAGAGCGGCGAGGTCGCCGGAGTCGAGGCGGATGGCGGCCAGCCTCCGGCCCTCCGCCGCCAGCTCCCGGGCCACCACGATGGCGTTCTCCACGCCGGCGGCGGTGTCGTAGGTGTCGACCAGGAGGACGGGGTCGGCCCGGTGGTGGCGGGCGAAGGCCCGGAAGGCCTCCAGCTCGGAGTCGAAGGCGGTGACGAAGGAGTGGGCCATGGTCCCGCTGGCGGGAATGCCCCAGCGGGCGGCGGCGGCCACGTCGGACGTGCCGGCGAAGCCGGCCAGCGCCCCGCACCGGGCCGCCTTCATGCCGGCGTCGGTGCCGTGGGTGCGCCGCAGGCCGAAGTCGACCAGCATCCGGCCGCCGGCGGCGTGGCGGCAGCGGGCGGCCTTGGTGGCGATCGCCGTCTGGAACGTCGTCTGGTTGAGCAGGTAGGTCTCCAGCAGCTGGGCCACGGCGAAGGGCCCTTCGATCTCGACCAGCGGCTCCCCGGCGAAGACGATGCGCCCCTCGGGGACGGCCCGCACCCGGCCGGAGAAGCGGACCCCGCCGAGCCAGTCGAGAAAGGCCCGGTCGAAGGGGAACAGGTGCTCCAGGGCGGCGACGTCCCCGGGGCTGAAGTGCAGGTCACGGAGGAACCGCAGCACGTCGTCGAGGCCGGCGGCGACCAGGAACCCCCGCGACGGCGGCAGGCGCCGGATGGAGAGGCTGAAGACGCTGGGCAGGTCGGCCTTCCCTTCCGCTACCAGGGCGGCCGCCATCGTGAACTCGTACAGATCGGTGAGGAGGGCCGGGGAAGGATCGCCCATCCCGCTGGACGCTAGCTTCGGAGCCATGGACCGGTGGTGGCTGCGGGCGGGAGCGGCGGTTCTGGTGCGCCCGGGTCTGTGGCCGGTGGCGGCGGCCCAGGCCCTGCGCCTCGCCCGCCCCGGGTGGTGGCGGCGACGGCCCTATCTGCCCGTGCCCGACCCCGATTACGTCCGCTTCCGGCTCCAGACCGCCTACGGCACCGGCGGTCAGCCCACCGGCGCGGACATCGTGGCCTATCTCCGCTGGTGCCAGGAGTTCCCGAACCACCGCCGCCGGGGATGATCCGGGCCCAAAGGCACCGATCGCGCCGAACGCACCGAAGGCACCGCTCGCCCCCTATGGGGCATTGCGCAGGATGGTGCCCGGTGGCGCCGAACGTGGAGTTCATGCCTCGGGCTCCCCGACGTTCCCGGCTCACCGGCGCGGTGGCGCTGCTGGCCGCCGCCGTGCTTCTGGCCGGCGCGCCCGTGTCCGCGGTCGAGCCTCCCATCCAGCCGGTCACGGCCCAGGCCGAGACGGCCCCCATGCCCGGGAGCGGCGACTCCGCCGACGACACCGCCATCTGGGTCCACCCCACCGACCGCTCCCGCTCGCTCGTCTTCGGCAACGACAAGAACGGCGGCCTGGAGAGCTACAACCTCGACGGCACCCGGGTCCAGCGCATCTCCGAGGGGTTCTTCGGCAACGTCGACGTGCGCTACGGCTTCCCCCTCGGCGGGACCTTCGTCGACATCGTGGTGGTGAGCCGTTCCGGGGTCCGGGTCTACAAGATCGACCCCACGACCCGGCTGCTGACCAACATCACCGACGGCGGGAGCATCTCCTCGTCGGGCGAGGGACTGTGCGCCTACCACAGCCCCCGGGACGGGCGCTTCTACGCCTTCCATGTGGCCCGCGGCGGCGGCGTGACCCAGTGGGAGCTGCGCGACGCCGACGGCAACGGCCGGGTCGACGCCCGCAAGGTCCGGTCCTGGAGCATCGGCTCGGAGTCCGAGGGCTGCGTGGCCGACGACGGCACGGGCCAGTTCTTCGTGAGCGAGGAGGACGTCGGCGTCTGGCGCTTCGGTGCCGAGCCGGTCGACCCCACATCCCGGGTGATGGTCGACACGGTGGGCGCCCCGGGGCACCTGATCGCCGACGCCGAGGGGCTCGCCATCGTCCCCCAGGCCGGGGGCGGCGGCTATCTGCTGGCCTCGGCTCAGGGCTCGTCCAACAACGACGGGGTCTCCTTCGTCGCCGTCTACCGGCGCCAGGCGCCCCACGAGTTCGTCAAGCGGTTCCAGATCGTGGCCGGTACCACCACCGACGGCTGCGGGCGCACCGACGGAATCGAGGCCACGCCGGCCAACCTGGGCCCGCTCTTCCCCATGGGCCTCTTCGTGTGCCAGGACAACAGCAACACCACCCCGGGATCGTCGGGCAACCAGAACTTCAAGCTGGTGCGGCTGGAGCAGGCGCTCGAGCTCGGACCCGTGCCTCCTCCACCTCCGGCCGTCAGCTCCTTCGCCGCCCACCCCACCGCCACCCCGGCGGGCGACGGGTACTGGATGGCGGCCACCGACGGCCGGGTGTTCGCCTTCGGCGCCGCCGTCCATCACGGCCAGGCGGCCAGCCCCCCGGCCTCTCCGGTGGTGGCGATGGCCGCCACCCCCGACGGTGGCGGCTACTGGCTGGCCACCGCCACCGGCCAGGTCCTCCGGTTCGGTAACGCCGGCGCCTTCGGTGACCTGTCCGGCCTGGCCCTCAACCGCCCCGTCGTGGGCATGGCCGCCACCCCGTCGGGGGCCGGCTACTGGCTGACGGCCTCCGACGGCGGGGTCTTCACCTTCGGTGACGCCCCCTTCCTCGGTTCGATGGGCGGTGTCAGGCTCAACAAGCCGGTGGTGGGTATGGACGGCACCCCCTCGGGAGGCGGCTACTGGCTGGTCGCCTCCGACGGCGGCGTGTTCACCTTTGGCGACGCCCCCTTCCGGGGCTCCACCGGCGCCATCGAGCTCAACCAGCCCATCACCGGGATGACCCGCACGCCGAGCGGCCAGGGCTACTGGCTGGTGGCCGCCGACGGCGGCGTGTTCACCTTCAACGCCCCCTTCCACGGGTCCACCGGCAGCATGCCGCCGGCGGCGCCGGCGGTGGGGATGGCGGCGACGACCGATGGAGGGGGTTACTGGCTGGTGGCCCGCAACGGAGCGGTGTTCGAGTTTGGGAACGCCGTCGACTTCGGGTCGCCCTAGCCCCCGGTTCGGGGTGTCCCCGGGACGACGGGGTCGGGGTGTCCCCGGAACGACGGGGCGGAAAACCGCTGCTGAACTGGCCCGGGATTCCGCAGGCGTCCAGGTAGACTGGGAGCAGGCCAAGGGACCTGGAGGAGGTGGGCGGGGCTTGGGGAGAGCGCTCGTACTGAACGCCACCTACGAGCCGCTCTGTGTCGTGCCGGTCCGGCGCGCCCTCGTCCTCGTGCTCAAGGAGAAGGCGGAGGTCGTCCATCACCGTGACGAGGTGATGCACTCCGAGCGCCTCGCCTTCCCCGTCCCGTCCGTTATCCGGCTCACCCATTTCGTGCGGGTGCCGTTCCGGGCCCGGGCTCCACTGTCCCGCCGGTCGGTTTTCGTGCGCGACGACCACCGCTGCCAGTACTGCGGCGCCAACGCCGAGAACATCGACCACGTCGTGCCCCGCTCCCGGGGGGGTGAGCACGTGTGGGAGAACGTCGTCGCCTCCTGCCGGCCGTGCAACGCCAAGAAGGAGGACCGTCTCCTGTCGGAGACGCACCTCACCCTGCGCCGCAAGCCGTTCGCGCCCCGCGAGACCATCTGGATCGTGGTGGCGGTGGGGACGATCGACCCCACGTGGGAGCCCTACCTCGGAATGCCCGCCGAGGCCCTTCCCGCCTGAACCCGACGGAACGGACGGAGGGGTCGCCGGCGTCGTTTCCTCATGTCCTCCCCGGACGCCGCATCAAGGGTGGCACCGGCGACGTCGAGCACATCCCTGAGGGATGTGACGGACGGAAGGGCGGGCGATGGGATCGGTCACGGCGCGCAAGTGCGAGGGGTGCCGTCGCGCCCTGCCGGAATGGTGGGACAACCCCCGGTGCCCGGGCTGCCCGGCGCCCCTCCAGGCCGGGGCGCCGGACACCGTCGCCGGCAGCCCCCTGTTCGGACCGGAGGAGTCCACCTGGGCGCCTCCCGGGACACCGCCGGCGGCGCCCGTGGGGCCGGCCCCCAGTGGGAGCAGGCGGACTGGCGGCTGGCTCACGGTGGCGGCCGCGCTCCTGGGGCGGCGGATGGCCTGGCGCCTGGCCGGCGCCGCCGTCGGCGTGACGGTCCTCGCCGCGGGGGCGGTGGCCGCCCGCATCGAGCGCAGCGACGCCACCTCCTCGCCCGCCCGCAGCGTGCTCCAGGGCCCGTGCGCCGAATACCGGGAGCTCAGTGGCCGGACCGACGAGGCCATGGTCGCCGACTACCTCGCCTGGCTGGCCGCCAACCAGGTCACCTTCGACCAGGCCGCGGCCCTGGACCCGGATGTGGCCGACGCGGCGACGGCCGTTCACGCCCTTCGCGCCTACCACACCAGCCGCCGGGTGGACGGGGTCGCCCGGCTGCCCCGGGACCAGCTCCACGCCCTGGCTGCGCCGCTCGTCGCCGCCTGCCGCACCGGGCCGGGCCGGGCCTAGTACCCGGGTCCCGCCCCGAAGTTCGCTTCCCGGCCGATTTCGGCCGCCCGGCCGCCGGAAATCCACGTCTTGCTGCCCGAACGCGCATATGGTCGTTCCGTGGTGGTGGAAAGTGGTTCGAAATGGTGTTGACGGGAGGAGAGTGGGGGAATATGGTCTCGCCGTGCCCTGAAGCCGCACGGCGGATCGGCGGTGGGGGCGGGACGACCTCACTGATGAGGGTCGAGGGAGTGGACCGTGTTCGTCGGGAAGTTTTCGCATTCTCTCGACGCGAAGGGGCGGGTCATCCTCCCGGCCAAGTTCCGTCCCCAGCTGGAGACCGGCGCCTACATGGCCCGGGGCCTCGACGGTTGCGTGTGCGTGTATCCGGCTGACGAGTGGGAGCGGGTGGCGAGCAACATGCGGGAAGTGGCGACTCGGGGACCGGGGCAGCGGCAGGCGGCGAGGCAGTTCTTCGCCGGCGCCGCGCCTGCCGATCCCGACCGTCAGGGCCGGGTGTCGTTGCCCGCCCACCTGCGGGAGTTCGCCGGCCTGTCCCTCGACCGCGAGGTCGTGGTGGCGGGCGTCGCCTCCCGCGTGGAGATCTGGGACGCCGATCGCTGGCGGGCCAGTGAGCTCGAAGGGGAGCAGGTCATCACTGCTGCCCAGGACATTCCCGACTTCGGTATCTAGCTGTCGCTCTACGACCTTGACATCGCGGGCGTGCGTCGCACGGCCTGCGCCCAGCCCCCCCGACGGTGCGGTGGAAGGCCCTACTCCGCCCGCTTCCATCCGTGTGTCGGTCCGCGATCCCTCGCGCCGGCCCGTTCGGGGGGCTGGGCCCAAGCCGTGCGGCGGCCCGCCGGGGCCCCGGGTCCGGGGTGTCCCCGAAGAGGGCGCGTGACCGGAGAGTTCGAGCACTCCCCGGTCATGGCCCGGGAGGTGGTCTCGGCTTTCTCCTCCGTCCCCGCCGGCCTCCTGGTCGACGGGACGGTGGGGGGTGCCGGGCACGCCCGGGCCCTCCTCGACGCCCGGCCCGACTGCCGCCTGCTCGGCCTCGACCGCGACGAAGAGGCGGTGGCGGCGGCCAGCGCCGCTCTCGCTCCCTACGGCGAACGGGCGGTGGTGGTGCATGCCGGCTTCGAAGACCTGGCCGAGGTGCTCCCCCGGGTTCGGGGTGTCCCCGGAAGCGGAGGAGAGGCAGCCACGACCGGCGTGCTCTTCGACCTCGGCGTGAGCAGCCCGCAGCTGGACCGGCCCGACCGGGGCTTCTCGTACCGGGCCGACGCCCCGCTCGACATGCGAATGGACCGCTCCCAGGCCATCTCGGCCCGGGAGGTGGTGAACGACTACGAGGAGGCAGAGCTGGCCAGGGTCATCGCCCGATGGGGAGAGGAGCGCTTCGCCCGGGCCATCGCCCGGCGCATCGTCGCCCGCCGGCCCCTCGACACCACGGCCCAGCTGGCCGAGGTGGTGCGCGACGCCATTCCCGCCCCCGCCCGCCGGCACGGACCCCATCCCGCCCGGCGCACCTTCCAGGCCATCCGCATGGAGGTCAACGCCGAGCTCGAGCATCTCGACGCCGGTCTGGACGCCGCTTTCGCCGCCCTGGCGCCCGGTGGGCGCCTGGCCGTCCTCGCCTACCACTCGCTGGAGGACCGGATGGTCAAGCACCGCTTCACCGACTGGTCGTCGCTTCCCCAGCTGCCGCCGGGCCTGCCCGTCGAGCCCGACCGGCCTCCGCCCCCCGGGAGGCTGGTCACCCGACGGGCGCTGCGCCCGGCGGCCGACGAGGTCGCCGCCAACCCCCGGGCCGAGAGCGCCCGCCTGCGGGTCGTCGAACGGGCGGTGGAGCCGTGACGGCGCCGTCCCGCCCGGCCGGGCGCGCATCCAAGGGCCGGCGGCGCAAGAAGCGGGGTTTCTTCTCGAAGAGGCGCGGGGCGCCGGGGGAGGTCCGGCGCCGGCACCA
Source organism: Acidimicrobiia bacterium (assembly GCA_044870155.1). Taxonomy (GTDB): domain Bacteria; phylum Actinomycetota; class Acidimicrobiia; order IMCC26256; family BP-133; genus CAWBJP01. The sequence continues at coordinate 11,526 of JBIOYN010000332.1, forward strand.
GAAGGCGCTGCGGAGGGCTCGGGCCAAGCCGACACCCCGCCGTCGCCGTTCCGGGCCGGCGCCGGACCGTCAGCTGCGGCTGGCCCTGTTCACCAGTGCCGTGCTCACGGTGGGCACCATCTTCGGGGCCGCCGCCTTCCACGTGCTCCTGGTGCAGAGCCAGTTCCGGCTCGACCGGCTGTCAGACGCCGCCGCCACCGAGCAGCAGCGCTACGAGCATCTGCGCCTGGAGGTGGCCCGCCTCTCCGCCCCCGAGCGGATCGTGGCCACCGCCGCCGAGCGTCTGGGCATGGTGGCACCGCCCCAGGTGGCGTACCTGCCGGCGCCCTCCCCGTCGGCTGCCGATCCGTCCTCGGCCTCGTCCCTGGCCGGCGACTGGTCCGAGGTCAAGCCCTACCTTGCCGCCCGCCCGTAAGCCGCCCACCGGGCCCGCCGGTCGCCGGCCGGCGCAGACGCGCCGGCGCCGGAGGAGCGAGCCCGGGGCCGCCTTCGCCGCCAACGGCGTGACCCGGCGCCGCACCCTGGCCCTCCTGGTGGTGATGGCCCTGGGCTTCTCCGCCGTGGTGGCCCGGCTCACCCAGGTGCAGGCGCTGTCGGCCTCCTCCTACGCCGAGAAGGGGACCGACCAGCGCGTCCGGCGCATCGCCCTGGCCGCCGAGCGGGGCGCCATGTTCGACCGCCGGGGCATCGACCTGGCCCTGTCCGTGTCGCAGTTGACGGTGTGGGCCAACCCCCGAGTGGTCCCCAACGCCGAGGTCAAGGAGTACGCGGCCAAGCTGGCGCCCGTCCTGGGCGTGGACGAGAAGCTGCTGGTGGACCGGCTGTCCAAGGACAAGGCGGCCTTCGTGTACCTGGCCCGCAAGGTGGACGAGGCCACCGCCGAGGCGGTGCGCAAGCTCGAGCTGCCCGGGATCGACTTCCTGCCCGAGTCCAAGCGCTTCTACCCCTCGGGACCCCTGGCCGGACCCGTCCTCGGCTCCGTCGGGGTCGACAACCTGGGGCTGTCGGGCCTGGAGGTGGCCTACGAGAAGATCCTGGCCGGCCGGCCGGGCGAGATCGTGGTGGAGCAGGACCCCCAGGGCCGGGAGATCCCCCAGGGCCGGGAGTCGTTCCAGCCCTCGTTGCGGGGCCACGACCTGGTGCTCACGCTCGACCAGTCGCTGCAGTACGAGGTCGAGCAGGCGCTGGTGGCCGAGGTGGCGGCGTCCACGGCCAAGGGCGGGATCGCCATCGTGTCCGACACCCGCACCGGCGGCATCCTGGCCATGGCCAACGTCACCGGGGACGGCGGCGGCGCTTCCCGGCCCTCGTCCAACGCCGAGAAGAACAAGGCCGTGACCGACGTGTACGAGCCCGGGTCGACCAACAAGGTCATCACCATGGCCGGGGCCATCGAGGAGGGGCTCGTCACCCCCGACTCCCGCTTCACCGTCCCCGACAAGTACCAGGTGGGCAACCACCTCTTCTCTGACCACGAGGCCCACCCGCCCACCAATTGGTCGGTGGCCGACATCCTCACCCACTCCTCCAACGTGGGCACGATCATGGTGGCCCAGAAGCTGGGCAAGGACCGTCTCGACCACTACCTGCGGGGCTTCGGCTTCGGGACGCGCACCGGCCTGCGCTTCCCCGGCGAACCCAACGGGCTGCTTCTTCCACCCGACAAGTGGTGGGTGACCTCGATGGGGACGGTGCCCATCGGCAACGGCCTGGCTGTCTCCGCCCTCCAGATGCTCGAGGTCTACATGGCCATCGCCAACGGTGGCGTGTGGCGCCCGCCCCTGCTGGTGGCGGCCACCCTGGACGAGACCGGGGCCCGCCACGACATCGCCCCCGGCGAGCCGCGGCGGGTCGTCTCCCCCCGCACCGCCGCCCTGCTCAACCAGATGCTGCGCAACGTGGTCCGGGAGGGGACGGGCATGAACGCCGCCATCCCCGGCTACACGGTGGCGGGCAAGACGGGGACGGCCCGCAAGCCGCTGGAGGGCGCCCGGGGCTACTCCGGGAACTACGTGGCCTCCTTCGTGGGTTTCGTCCCCGCCGAGGACCCCCGCCTGGCGGCCGTCGTCATCCTCGACGAGCCCCACCCCATCTACGGCGCCCAGGTGGCGGCCCCCGTGTTCTCGAGGGTCATGCAGTACGCCCTGCGCCTCGAGCGCATCCCCCCGCCTCCGCCCGCGCCATCTCCGCTGTCGGCTGAGCCCGCGGGGGGTGCATCTCCCCCGTCCCCGGGCGGCGATAGCCTCTCGAGAACAGGGGACGGCCGGGCCAACCAGGCGCCGGCTCCGAGCAGATAGGGACTCCTCGGGCGTGCTGCTCCATCAGCTGCTCGACGCCGTCAACGTGCTCGAGCTGCGGGGGGACCCGCACACCGAGGTGGCGTCGGTCACCTTCGACAGCCGGCAGGTGGGGCCCGGCGCGCTGTTCTGCTGCGTGCCCGGCTCCCGGGCCGACGGCCACGACCACGCTCCGGCGGCGGTGGCCGCCGGCGCCTCCGCTCTCCTGGTGGAGCGGTTCCTCGACCTCCCCGTCGCCCAGGTCCGGTTGGCCTCGGTGCGGGCCGCCATGGCCCCGGTGGCCGCCGCCTTCTTCGGTCACCCCTCCCGCCGGATGCAGGTGCTGGGGGTGACCGGCACCAACGGCAAGACCACCACCACCTATCTCCTGGAGGCGATCGCCGCCGCCGCCGGCCTGCGGACCGGCGTGGTGGGCACGGTGGAGACCCGCATCGACGGCGTGGTCATTCCCGGCGAGCACACCACGCCCGAGGCCCCGGACCTCCAGGCGCTCTTCGCCCGTATGGTGGACGCCGGCGTGGACGTGGCCGCCGTCGAGGTCTCCTCCCACGCCCTAGCCCTCCACCGGGCCGACGCCACCTGGTTCGCCGCCACCTGCTTCACCAACCTGTCCCACGACCACCTCGACTTCCACGAGGATCTCGAGGCCTACTTCGAGGCCAAGGCGGCGCTGTTCGACCCCGCCCGCACGGGGGCGGCGGCCGTCAACGTGGACGACTCCCACGGCGCCGTCCTGGCCCGGCGCTGCGCCGAGGCCGGCATCCCGCTCGTCACCTACGGGCGGACGACGCCCGAGGCGGACGTCCGGGCCGAGATGGTCGGGGGCGGCGCCTCGGGGAACGTCTTCCGGCTGGTCACGCCGGAGGGCACGGTGGTGGTGCGCTCCCCGCTGCTGGGCGGGTTCAACGTGGCCAACGCGCTGGCGGCGGCGGCCACCGCCAAAGCCGCCGGCCTCCCGCTCGAGGCGGTGGAAAACGGACTTTCCGCTCCCGTGGTCGTCCCCGGGCGCATGGAACGGATCGAGGCCGGGCAACCCTTCCCGGTGCTCGTCGACTACGCCCACACCCCCGACGGCCTGGAGCACGTCCTGCGGGCCGCCCGGGGCCTGGTGACCCCCGGGGCCCGGGGCGTCCCCGAAGGCGGAGGCCGCCTGGTGGTCGTCTTCGGCGCCGGCGGCGACCGGGACAAGGCCAAGCGCCCGGCCATGGGCAAGGTGGCGGCCATGGTGGCGGACTCGGTGTGGATCACCTCCGACAACCCCCGCTCCGAGGACCCCCTGACCATCGCCCAGGAGGTGGCCCGGGGCGTCCGCGACGTCGGTGGCCACCTGGGCATGGTGCTCGACCGCCGGGCCGCCATCCGGGCGGCCATGTACGACCTGGCGGCAGGCGACGTGCTCGTCATCGCCGGCAAGGGCCACGAGCCGGGCCAGACGGCGATGGGGGTCACCACCCCCTTCGACGACCGGGAGGTGGCCCGGGAAGAGCTGGCCCGCCTGGGTTGGGGGGGCGGCGCATGCGCCTGACGCTGGGGGAGGTGGCCGCCGCCACCGGCGGGGCGATCCTGGACGGCGATCCCGACCTGGCCGTCGACTCCGTAGCGGTGGACAGCCGGCGGACGGAGCCCGGCGCCCTGTTCGTCGCCCTGCGGGCGGAGCGGGACGGCCACGACTTCGCCGCCGGCGCCGTGGCCGCCGGCGCCGCCGCCGTGCTGGTGGAGCGGCCCGTCGCCGAGCTCCCGGCGGGAACAGCGATGGTGCGGGTGGCCGACACCGGCGCCGCCCTCTCCGCCCTCGGGGCCCACGCCCGGGACCGCCTCGCGGAGACCGTCCCCGTGGTGGGCATCACCGGCTCCACGGGCAAGACCTCCACCAAGGACCTGAGCGCCGGGGCCCTCGCCGCTGCCTTCCCGGTCACGGCCAGCCCCGCCTCGTGGAACAACGAGATCGGCGTCCCCCTCACGCTCCTGGCCACCGACACGACGTCGGGGGCGGTGGTGCTGGAGATGGGGGCCCGGGGCAAGGGCCACATCGCCGCCCTGTGCGCCGTCGCCCGGCCCACCATCGGCGTGATCACCAACATCGGCATCGCCCACGCCGAGTTCTTCGGGACCCGCCAGGACGTGGCCCTGGCCAAGGGTGAGCTCATGGAGGCTCTGCCGGCGGAGGGCACCGCCGTCCTCAACGCCGACGACGACACCACCCCGGACCTGGCCGCCCGGACGGCGGCCGCCGTCCTCACCGTCGGTTTCGGCGCCGGGGCCGACGTGCGGATCGGTGACGTCCGTCTCGACGACGATCTCCGCCCCTCCTTCGACCTGCACACCCCGTGGGGCGACGCCGACCTCGGGCCGCTGGCCATGCGGGGCGCCCACCAGGCCGTCAACGCCGCCCTGGCCGTGGCCGTGGCCGGCGTCCTGGGCGTGAGCCCCGAGGCGGCGGCGAGCGGGCTGGCGGGCGCCACCGGCTCGTCGTGGCGGATGGAGCTGGTCCGCACCCCCGGGGGGCTGCTCGTCCTCAACGACGCCTACAACGCCAACCCGACGTCGATGGCCGCCGCCCTGCAGGCGCTGGCGGCGCTCGGTGCGGGCCGGCGCTTCGCCGTCCTCGGCCACATGGCCGAGCTGGGTGCGCAGTCCGACGAGCTCCACCGCCAGATGGGAAGGCAGGCCGTCAACTGCCTGCTCAAGATGCTCGTCGTGGTCGGCCGGGAGGCGGCCGGGCTGGCGGCCGCAGCCCGGGACGGTGGTCTCGACGTCGTCGAGGTCGACACCGCCGAGGAGGCCCTGGCGCTGGTGTCAGGTGAGGTCCTGCCTGGGGACGCGGTGCTGGTCAAGGCCAGCCGGGTGGTTGGTCTGGAACGCCTGGCCGCCGCCCTCTGTGAGTGGGAGCCGCCCCGGTGATCTCCCTGCTGCTGGCGGCGGCCACCAGTCTGGTCATCGCCCTGGTGGGCACTCCCTTCCTGATCCGCCTGCTCCGGGCCCGGGGCATCGGCCAGCTCATCCGCGAGGACGGGCCGTCGGGCCATCAGACCAAGGCGGGCACGCCCACCATGGGCGGGATCGCCATCCTGGGGGGCACGGTCGGCGGCTATCTGGTCGGCAGCCTGCGTCCCGGCGGGGACGGCCTGTCCCGCCCCGGGCTGTGCCTCATGGTGCTGGTGCTGGGGCTGGGCGCCGTCGGCTTCATCGACGACTACCTGGGTATCCGCTTCCAGCGCAACCTCGGCCTCAACAAGCGGGCCAAGTCGGCCGGGCAACTGGTGGTGGCCCTGGTCTTCGCCCTCCTGGCCGTGCAGTGGATCGGGGTGTCGACCAAGGTGTCCTTCACCCGGGACCTCGGCGTCGATCTCGGCGCCGTGGGCTTCGTCGTGTGGGCGGTGGTGATCATCATCGCCACCGCCAACGCCGTGAACCTGACCGACGGTCTCGACGGCCTGGCCTCGGGCTCCTCCGCCTTCGTGGCCGCCGCCTTCGTCATCATCGCCTTCTGGCAGGTGCGCCACGGCGCCCTCTACCAGGTCGACCCGCCCGACGCCCTGGGTCTGGCCGTGGTGGCCGCCGCCGTGCTCGGCGGCTGTGCCGGCTTCCTGTGGTGGAACGCGGCGCCGGCCCGCATCTTCATGGGGGACACCGGGTCTCTGGCCCTGGGCGGAGCGCTGGCCGGGCTCGCCCTCCTCACCCGCACGCACCTGCTCCTGCCCATCCTGGGTGGGTTGTTCGTGCTCGAGACGGTGTCGGTGGTCATCCAGGTGATCTCGTTCCGGGGCTTCGGACGCCGGGTGTTCCGCATGGCTCCCATCCACCACCACTTCGAGCTCGCGGGCTGGCCCGAGTTCACCGTCATCGTTCGCTTCTGGCTCATCACCGGCCTGTTCGTGGCCTTCGGCCTTGGCCTCTTCTACGCCGACTTCATCGCCAGCGGAGCCCTCGATTGACCCGTCCCCGCCGAGGTGGTCGCGCTTGACGGGCCGCCGTCCCACTGATCGCGACCACCTGACGTTGGTGGTCGGGTTGGGGATGACGGGAGAGGCCGTCGCCGCCCGCCTGATCTGCCGCGGCGGCGTCATCGTGGTCGAGGACCGGCCCGACGGGCCGGGGGTGGCCGACCGGGCGGCCCGGCTGGAGGCGCTCGGCGTCGACGTGGTGTGCGCCCCCGACCCCGGGGCGCTGGCCCGGCTGGTGGCGTCAGCTGACGTCGTCGTTCCCAGCCCCGGCGTGCCCGAGGCCCACCCCGTCTACGCCCTGGCCGGGTCGGCCGGCGTTCCCGTCCTCTCGGAGATCGAGCTGGCGGCCACGGCGGCCCGGGAGCTCGGCCGGACGCTCGTCGCCGTGACG
>JBIOYN010000333.1:0-11088 GCA_044870155.1 Acidimicrobiia bacterium
TCAAGCGCTACCAGCACCTCGAGCGCCGAGAGGACGTGCCGCTCAGCTCGGCCCTCGTGCTCCAGGGCGCCCGGGAGCGCCTGGTACCCACCCTCATGACGGCGGGGGTGACGGCGGCGGTCTTCGCCCCCTTCGCCGTGCTGGGATCGAGGGCCGGTTACGAGATCCTCCACCCGATGGCGATCGTGGTCCTCGGTGGGCTGGCCTCGGCCACGCTGGTCACCGTCCTCGTCCTGCCCGTCCTCTACCTGAACTTCGCCAGTGTCCGCAGCGAGACCGAGGTCGACCTGCGCCTGTTCGAGGAGGAGCTCCTGTCCATGGACCGGGGCGGCGCTGTCGCCAGCGCGGCCCCGCCATCGGAGTCGCCCGTGCCCGGCAACGGGATCCGGGTCTGACCGGCCGACGACGGACAGGAGGGAGCAGGTCATGATGCGCACAATCGTCGCCGGGGCCCTGAGATTCCGATTGCTGGTGGTGGCCCTGGCCGCGGCGCTGATGTTCATCGGCGTCGGCCAGATCCAGAAGATGCCGGTGGACGTCTTCCCCGAGTTCGCCCCGCCCACGGTGGAGATCCAGACGCTGGGCATCGGGCTGTCGCCGCCGGAGGTGGAGAACCTCATCACCGTCCCGCTGGAGGAGGTGCTGGCCGGGACCCCGGGGCTCGACATCATGCGGTCCCGGTCAGTGAACGACCTGTCCCAGATCCGGCTCATCTTCGATCGGGGCGCGGACCTGCTCACCGCCCGCCAGCTGGTGCAGGAGCGCATGGACACGGTGGCGCCCCACCTGCCCACCTGGGCGGCGCCCCCGGTCATGCTCCAACCCCTGTCCGCCACCAGCCGGACCATGAAGATCGGGATCAGCTCCAAGAACCTGAACCAGATGCAGCAGTCGATGATCGCCTACTGGACGATCCGCCAGCGGCTGCTGCGGGTCGAAGGCGTCGCCAACGTCCCCATCTGGGGTGAGCGGATCCAGATGCTGTCGGTGCGGGCCGACCGTGACCGCATGACCGCCCAGGGCGTGACCCTCGACGAGGTGATGGAGACCACCGCCTCGGCGCTCGACTCCGGCCTGCTCCAGTTCTCCGAGGGCGGGTTCATCGGCACCGGCGGCTTCATCGAGACCGCCGACTCACGGGTGAACGTCCGCCACAAGCAGGCCATCGCCAGCGCCGCCGACCTGGCCGAGGTCCCGGTCGTCGCCGCCCGCGACGGCCGGCCCGCCATCCGCCTGGCCGATGTGGCCGACGTGGTGGAAGAGCCGCCGCCCATGATCGGCGACGCCGTCATCAACGGCGGGCCCGGGCTCATGCTCATCGTCGAGAAGCTGCCGTGGGCCAACACCCTCGACGTCACCAAGGGCGTGGAGGAGGCCATCGCGGCCATGAAGCCCGGCCTCCCCGGGCTCGACATCGACACCACCATCTTCCGGCCCGCCACCTTCATCGAGGAGTCGCTCGGGAACCTGAGCAGCGCCCTGCTCGTCGGGTGCGTCCTCATGATCCTGATGCTGTTCGTGTTCCTCTACGAGTGGCGGGTGGCCCTCATCAGCGTGATCGCCATCCCCATGTCGCTCATCGCCGGGGCCATGGTCCTGGCCTGGCGGGGCACGACGATCAACACCATGATCCTGGCCGGCTTCGCCATCGCTCTCGGCGACGTGGTCGACGACGCCATCATCGACATCGAGAACGTCGTGCGCCGACTGCGGCAGTACCGGAAAGAGGGTGTGCAACGGTCGACGGCGGGGATCATCCTCGAGGCCTCCCTCGAGGTGCGGGGCGCCATCGTCTACGCCACCCTCATCGAGGTCGTGGCCGTGGTGCCGATCTTCTTCCTCGACGGCCTGTCGGGGGCATTCTTCCGGCCGCTGGTCTTCTCCTACGCCATCGCCCTCATGGTGTCGATGGCGGTGGCTCTGACGCTCACGCCGGCGCTGGCGCTCATCTTCCTGCGCAAGGCCAAGCTGGAAAACCGGGAGTCGCCCATCGCCCGCTGGATGCAGCGGGGCTACACCTGGCTGCTGGCCCGGGTCATCCCCAAGCCGCGCTACGCCTTCGCCTCTGTCCTCGTGCTCATTGCCCTCGGCCTGTCGGTGGTGCCGGGACTCGGGCAGTCGCTCCTCCCCGAGTTCAAGGAGCGCGACTTCCTGATGCACTGGCTGACCAAGCCGGGCACCTCGCTCACCGACGAGGTGCGCATCACCACCGCCGCGGCCAAGGAGCTGCAGGCCATCCCGGGGGTGCGCAACTTCGGCGCCCACATCGGGCAGGCCTACCAGTCGGACGAGCCGGTGGGACCGGAGTTCGGCGAGAACTGGATCAGCGTCGATCCCAAGGCCGACTACGACAAGACCCACGCCGCCATCCAGGCCGCCGTCGACGGCTATCCCGGTCTGATCCGGGACGTGCAGACCTACCTGAAGGAACGGGTGCGGGAGGTGCTGGCCGGCTCCAGCCATCCCATCGTCATCCGGATCTTCGGCCCTGAGCTGCCCGTGCTCCGGGAGAAGGCGGCCGCCCTCAGTACGTCCATGGCCGACATTCCCGGGATCGCGGGCCTGAAGGTGGAGCCGCAGACCGAGATCCCCCAGATCCAGGTGCAGGTCGACCTGGCCGCCGCCCAGCGCTATGGGCTCAAGCCCGGCGACGTCCGCCGGGCGGCCGGGGTGCTGATGGCGGGCGAGGAGGTGGGCGACCTGTTCCGGGACGGCAAGGCCTACGACGTCCCGGTGTGGAGCGCTCCCGAGGACCGGGACAGCCTGAACGACTTCGTCAACCTGAAGATCGACACACCCACCGGCGAGCTCGTGCGCCTGGCCGACGTGGCCAAGATCGCCGTCAACCCGTCGCCCAACGTCGTCAAGCACGAGGACATCGCTCGCAAGATCGACGTGGAGGCGGACACCGAGGGCCGCGACCTCGGCTCGGTGGTGGGTGACGTCAAGAAGAAGCTGGACAAGCTCGACCTGCCCGCCGGCTACCACGCCATCATGCTCGGGGACTACACCGAGCGGCAGGCGGCCAACAAGCAGCTGATGAGCCTGGCCATCCTGGCCGCCATCGCCATCTTCTTCCTGCTCCAGGCGTCGTTCTCGAGCTTCCGCCTGGCCCTGCTGTCCTTCCTGACCCTGCCCATGGCCCTGATCGGCGGGGCGCTGGCCGCCAACCAGAGCGACGGGATCATCTCGCTCGGCTCCATGGTCGGGTTCCTCACCGTGATCGGGATCGTGGCCCGCAACGGGATCATGCTCATCAGCCACTACCAGCACCTGGAGCACGTCGAGGGCGTGCCCTTCGGTCCGGCGCTGGCTCTCCAGGGGGCCAGGGAGCGGCTGGTCCCGATCATGATGACGGTGCTCACCACCGGCCTGGCCCTGGTGCCGCTGATCGCCGCCGGGGCCATCCCCGGCCAGGAGATCGAGCACCCCATGGCCGTGGTCATCCTGGGGGGGCTGCTGGCCTCCACGTTCATCAACCTGTTCGTGGTGCCGTCGCTCTATCTCCGCTTCGGCAAGAGCCGCAAGGCCCTCGCCGCCACCGCCCAGGTTCCGGCGGTCTAGATGGTCGAGGCGACCGCCGGTCGGCTCCCGCGGGTCACCCGCCCCCGTGGCGTGTGGCTCCTGGTGCTGGCCGGCGTCGCCCTCATCGGTTCCGGCATCCCGGCTCCGGCCCTGGCCGGCCCGTCCGCCCTCGATCGCAGTCCCGGGATCTCCACCGCCACCGGCCATCCGGTCGAGACGGCCTGTCCCGACGGCGTGCTCGTCGAGGAGGACCGTGACGAGGAGGCGAAGGCGGGGCTCGAGGGACTGCCGGCCGCCGATCTGTCCGGCACCACGCAATCGCCGGCCTTCCGCCACGGCGTCTCCGGGGCCCTCGGGCCCCTCGTCGACCACTCCTGCGGCCGTCTCGGCGACGGCGCGCCCGGGGCCACGCGCGCCCCACCCCCTGCCATCACCGCCGTCTGAGACCCACCAGGGTCCCTGCCGGAATCTGGCGATGTGCCGATGGCAATGACGCGCGCCCGCGCCCTGCGGGCCTGTCAAGGGGGAGATCGATGCAACGGAGAAAGCTCCGGTTGGGGGCACTGCTGATCGTGGCCGCGCTGCCGTTGTCGGCGTGCGCGAAGACAGGTGCGGAGGAAGAGACCAGGGCCGAGCCGGCCAAGGTCGAGAAGATCAAGGGCACGGACCAGGAACGCCTGGTGCTGACCCAGGAGTCAGCCGACCGGCTCGGGATCGAGACGGCGACGGTGCGGGAGATCACGCGCGCCGACGGACCCCGCAAGGTGGTCGACTACTCGTCGATCATCTACGACCCGGACGGCCAGGCGGCGGTGTACGTGAACACCAAGCCGCTGGAGTTCGTCCGGTTTCCGGTGACCGTCGAGTACATCAACGGCGACCTGGCCGTCCTCAGCGAGGGTCCGCCCCTCGACGCCGACGTCGTCACCCAGGGCGTGGCCGAGCTCTTCGGCATCGAGTTCGGGATCGGTGAGTTCGAATGATGCGGGCCATCCTCAGCTCCAGCCTCAAGTTCCGCCTGCTGGTGGTGGTGGCCGCCGCCGGCATGATCGTGGCCGGCGTCGCTCACCTGGGCCGGACGCCGCTGGACGTCTATCCGGAGTTCACCCCGCCGTCGGTCGAGGTCCAGACCGAGGCGCTCGGGCTCTCCGCCTCCGAGGTCGAGCAGCTGATCACCGTGCCCCTCGAGGCCGACCTCCTCAACGGGGTGGCCTGGCTGGACACGATCCGCTCCGAGTCGATCCCGGGTCTGTCGTCGATCACACTCATCTTCGAGCCCGGCACCGACCTGCTCCGGGCCCGGCAGATGACCCAGGAGCGCCTCAACCAGCCCGCGGCCATCCCCAGCGTGTCCAAGGCACCGGTCATGTTGGCGCCGACCTCCTCCACCTCGCGCACGATGATGATCGGGCTGTCGTCCGAGAAGCTCTCGCTCATCGACATGTCGGTGCTGGCCCGCTGGACGGTCCGGCCCCGCCTCATGGGCGTCCCCGGAGTGGCCAACGTGTCGATCTGGGGCCAGCGGGATCGCCAGCTCCAGGTCCAGGTCGACCCGCAGCGCCTGCGGGACCACGGCGTCACCCTCGACCAGGTGATCAGCACCACGGGGAACTCGCTGTGGGTCAGCTCGCTCAGCTTCCTGGAGGCGTCGACGCCGGGCACCGGCGGCTTCTTCGACGCCCCCAACCAGCGGTTGGCGGTCCGTCACGTCTCGCCCATCATCACGCCCACCGACCTCGGCAACGTCGCCCTCGAGCCGGTGGCGGACAAGCCTGCCCCGGTGGCCGCCGATGGGGCCCGGCTGCGCCTGACCGACGTGGCCGACGTGGTCGAGGACCACCAGCCGCTCATCGGCGACGCCATCGTCGACGGCAAGCCCGGCCTCATGCTGGTGGTCGAAAAGCTGCCGACGGCCCACACCCTCGAGGTGACCAAGGGCATCGAGGAGGCGCTCGACGCCCTGCGGCCGGGTCTGGCCGGCATCAAGGTCGACAGCTCGGTGTTCCGGCCGGCCAGCTTCATCCACAACGCCATCCACGACCTGGGGACGACGCTCCTCATCGGATTCGGCCTGATGATCCTGGCCCTGGCCCTGCTCTTCTACCAGTGGCGGATCGCGGTGGTGGCGGTGGCCGCCATCGTCACCTCCCTGGTGGGTGGGGCGTTCGTCCTCGCTCTGTCCGGGTCGACCATCAACACGCTGGTCTTCGCCGGGTTCGCGGTGGCGCTGGCGGTGGTCATCGACGATGCCATCGTCGGGGCCGAGGGTGTGGCCCGGCGCCTGGGTGAAGCCCGGCGGGCCGGTCAGGACGTGTCCGTCGCAGGCCCATCTGTACCGGCCGCCGTCCTCGAGGCCACCCTGGCGGCCCGCAACGGCCTGGCCTTCGCCACCCTGATCATCGTGCTGCCCCTGTTGCCGGTTTTCGTCCTCACCGGCCTGGGCCGCGAGTTCGGCCGGCCGCTGGCCCTGTCCTACGGGCTGGCCCTGGTCGCTTCCCTGGTGGTGGCCATGACCGTCACCCCGGCGCTGTCGGTGGCGATGTTCGCCAAGGCCCCGCTGACCCGTCGGGAGTCCCCGGTGCTGGCCTGGCTGGGGCTGCGCTACCAGGCACTCCTGTCCCGGCTGATGGGCAATGCCCGTGCCGCGCTGGTGGCCGCCGGGGCCATCGCCCTGGTCGGCCTCGCCGTCCTGCCTCAGCTCAAGCAGTCACCTGTTCCCACCTTCAAGGAGACCGACTTCCTGATCGACATGGACGGCCCGGCGGGCACGTCCCTGCCCGAGATGGACCGCATCACCACCCAGGCCATCAAGGAGCTGGGCGCCATCCCCGGGGTCCGTCACGTGGGCGGCCATGTCGGGCGGGCCGTGACCTCCGACCTGGTGTTGAACCCCAACTCGAGCGTGCTGTGGGTCAGCATCAAGCCGAAGGCTGACTACGACACCACGGTGGCCGCCATCAAGGACGTCATGTCCGGCTACGCCGGGATCGACACCGACGTCATGACCTACTCCGAGGCCCGCTTGCGGGAGGTGAAGACGGGCGCCGACGAAGCGGTTGTCGTCCGCCTCTTCGGCCAGGACCTCGAGACCCTCCGGGCCCAGGCGGGCAGGGTGCGAAAGGCCCTGTCCGGGGTCAAGGGACTCAAGGGTCTCCACCCCGAGCTGCCCCGCCAGGAGGCCACCCTCTCCGTGGAGACCAGCCTGGAGAAAGCCAAGGCGGCCGGGATCAAGCCCGGCGATGTCCGCCGGGCGGCGGCCACCCTGCTCTCGGGCGTCCAGGTCGGCAGCCTCTTCGAGGAGCAGAAGGTGTTCGACGTGGTGGTGTGGGGGACTCCGAACGTCCGTCAGAACATCTCCACCATGCGGGACCTCCTCATCGACACGCCCGACGGCGGGTACGTCCGCCTGGGCGACGTGGCCAGTGTCGAGGTGAAGCCGGCCCCCAGCGTGATCGAACGGGACTCCGTCTCCCGCCGGGTCGACGTCGTGGCCGATGTCTCCGGCCGGGCCCGGGACTCCGTCCTGGCCGACATCCGGGAGCGCCTGGAAGGGGTCGACTTCCCGCTCGAGTACCACTACGAGCTGATCGGCGACTACGCCGACCGTCAGGTCATGGCCCAGCGCCTCCTGGTCGTCGGGATCGCCGCCGCCATCGGGATCTTCCTGCTCCTGCAGGCCGGCTTCCGGAGCTGGCGCCTGGCCGCCCTGTCGTTCCTGACCCTGCCCGTCGCCCTGGTCGGCGGCGCGGTGGCGGTGGTGATCGACGGCGGCACCCTCGAGCTCGGGTCGCTCGTCGGCTTCCTGGCCGTCTTCGGCCTGGCCGTGCGGCACGGGGTGCTGCTGCTCAAGCGTTATCAACAGCTGGAACGCCGCGAGGACCAACCCTTCGGCACCGAGCTCGTGCTTGCCGGCGCCCGTGACCGGCTGGCGCCGATGCTGCTCAGCACCATCGTCACCGCCGTGGTGTTCACGCCCTTCGTGCTGCTGGGCGACCTGCCCGGTCACGAGATCGTCAACCCCATGGGCGGGGTCATCCTCGGCGGTCTCGTCACTTCCACCATCCTCAACCTGTTCCTGCTCCCGGCCCTCTACCTGCGCTTCGGCGAAGGCGAGGTCGAGGAGCTCGATCTGCGCGAGCTGTGGGAGGAGCACACGCCCGACGTCGAGGTCGACGTGAGCGAGGGCGTGGTGCTCTCATGATGCGCTCCGTCGTCCGTGCCAGCCTCAAGTTCCGCTTTCTGGTGGTGGCGCTGGCGGCCGGGATGATGTTCCTCGGGGTGGAGCAGCTCCGCCACGCCCCGGTCGACGTCTTCCCCGAGTTCGCGCCGCCCAAGGTGGAGGTCCAGACGCCGTCCCTCGGGCTGTCCCCGTCCGAGGTCGAGTCCCTCATCACCGTGCCCTTGGAGGACGCCCTCAACGGGGTGCCCGGCCTCGACGTCATCCGGTCGAAGTCAGTGCCCCAGCTGTCGTCCATCGAGCTCATCTTCAAGCCCGGGACGGATCCGCTCCGCGCCCGCCAGTGGGTGGCCGAGCGGATGGCCGAGAACAGCGCCACCCTGCCCAACTGGGCGGGTCCGCCGGTCATGATCCAGCCGCTGTCGTCGACCAGCCGGGTCATGAAGATCGGGCTCCGTTCCAAGAGCCTCAACCTCATGCAGATGTCGATGATGTCGTACTGGACCATCCGCACCCGGCTGTTGCGGGTGCCGGGCGTGGCCAACGTGCCCATCTGGGGGGAACGGCTGCAGCTCATGCAGGTGCAGGTCGATCCCGAGCGGCTCAGGGCCAATGACGTCACGCTCGACGAGGTCATGGAGTCTACGGCGGGGGCGCTGGACTCCAACCTGCTCCGGTTCACCGGCGGGGCCAACGTCATCGGAACCGGCGGATTCGTCGACACCGCCAACCAGCGGCTGCCCGTCCAGCATGTCCTGCCCATCACCACCGCCGACGACATGGCCCAGGTCCTGATCGAGAAGCGGAACGGGGTCCCGCTGCGCCTCGGCGACGTGGCCGTGGTCAAGGAGGACGAGCAGCCGCTGATCGGCGAAGCGGTCATCAACGGTGGCCCGGGCCTCATGCTCATCGTCGAGAAGCTGCCCTGGGCCAACACGCTCGACGTGACCCGGGGGGTGGAGCAGGCCCTCAAAGATCTGAAGCCGGGCCTGGGGGACATGGAGGTCGACTCGACCATCTTCCGTCCCGCCGACTTCATCCAGACCGCGCTCCACAACCTGAGCCGGGCCCTGGTCCTCGGGTCCCTGCTCATGATCATCATGCTGTTCTTCTTCCTGTGGGAATGGCGGGTGGCCATCATCAGCGTGGTGGCCATGCCCCTGTCGCTGGTGGGGGCGGCGCTGGTTCTCCACTGGCGGGGCACCACCATCAACACGATGATCCTGGCCGGGCTCGTGATCGCCTTGGGCGACGTCGTCGACGACGCCATCATCGACATCGAGAACGTCGTCCGCCGATTGCGGGAGCATCGAAAAGCGGGCAGTGACCGGTCCACCGCGGCCGTGATCCTGGGGGCGTCCATCGAGGTGCGGGGCGCCATCATCCACGCCACCCTCATCGAGGTGGTGGCGGTGGTGCCCGTGTTCTTCATCGGCGGGCTGTCGGGCGCCTTCTTCCGGCCTCTGATCCTGTCCTACGCCCTGGCGGTCATGGCGTCGCTGGCCGTGGCCCTCACCGTCACGCCGGCCATGGCCCTCATCCTGTTGCGCAACGCGCCCCTGGAGCGGCGGCAGTCGCCCCTGGTGACGCGGCTCCACGGCGGCTACCAGTGGATCCTGGCCCGGGTCATCCGGACCCCCAAGCCCGCCTTCGTCGCCGTGGCCCTCATCAGTGTCCTGGGCTTCGCCGTCATTCCCCACCTGGGGCAGGAGCTGTTCCCCGACTTCAAGGAGAACGACTTCCTGATGCACTGGGTGACGAGGCCGGGGACGTCGCTGCCCGAGGAACGCCGGATCGTCACCGCCGCCGCCAAAGAGCTGAGGACCGTTCCCGGAGTGCGCAACTTCGGGTCCCACATCGGCCAGGCGCTCCTCTCCGACGAGGTGGGCGGGTCCGACTTCGGGGAGAACTGGATCAGCATCGACCCCAAAGCCGACTACGACGAGACCGTGGGGCACGTGGAGGAGGTGGTCGACGGTTACCCGGGCCTGTTCCGCAACGTCGAGACCTACCTCAACGAGCGGATCGAGGAGGTCCTCACCGGCTCCGGCGAGGCCATCGTCATCCGCATCTTCGGCAACGACCTGCAGGTCCTGCGGGACAAGGCCGATGAGGTGACCCACGCCCTCTCCGACATTCCCGGGATCTCGGACCTGAACCCGGAGCTCCAGACCCTGGTGCCCCACATCCAGGTCGAGGTCGACCTCGCTGCCGCCCAGCGCTACGGCCTCAAGCCCGGTGACGTGCGCCGGGCATCGGCCACGCTGGTGGCCGGTGAGGAAGTGGGCGACATCTACCGCGGTGGCAAGACCTACGACGTCAACGTGTGGAGCACACCCAAGACCCGCAACAGCCTGTCCAGTATCCAGAATCTGCTGCTGGACACGCCCAGCGGGGAGCACGTGCGCTTGGCGGACGTGGCCAAGGTGGAGATCGCGCCCACACCCAACATCATCAAGCACGAGGGCCAGTCCCGCCGGATCGACGTGCTGGCCAACGCCAGCGGCCGGGACCTGGGCTCGGTGGTGGGTGACGTCAACGACCGCCTGGCCAAGGTGAAGTTCCCGCTCGGGTACCACGCCGAGGTGCTGGGGGAGTACAAGGAGCGCCAGGACGCACAACACCGCCTGCTGTGGTTCGGGCTGGCCGGTGTGGTGGCCATCTTCCTGCTCCTGCAGTCGACGTTCGGGAGCTGGCGCCTGGCCATCCTGACCTTCCTGACCCTGCCCATCGCCCTGGTGGGTGGCTTGCTGGCCGCCTACATGACGGGGGGCATCCTCACGCTGGGCTCGCTCGTCGGCCTCTTCACCGTGCTCGGCGTCGTCGCCCGGCACAAGATCATGCTCATCGACCACTACCGGCATCTGGAGCGGTTCGAGGGGATGACCTTCGGTCCCGAGCTCGTCCTGCGGGGCGCCCGGGAACGGCTGGCCCCCATCCTCATGACCACGCTGGCTGCCGGCCTGGCCCTGGTACCCCTGATCTGGGCGGGGAACAAGCCCGGTCAGGAGATCGAGTTTCCGATGGCCATCGTCATCATGGGTGGGCTCATCACGGCAACGCTCCAAAACCTCTTCGTCGTGCCCTCGCTCTACCTGCGCTACGGCAAGAGCAAAGCCGAACGTCAGAAGTTGGCGGGAAGCAGCAGCTCGAGGTTGGCGTAGAAGACGAACAGCACGACGAGGAATGGCACGACACCGGCCAGGTAGGTCGTCCAGTGCCGCCGTCGCCGTACGGCCCACCACCACGCCACCCCAACCGCGGCGGTGAGGAGGCCCCACAGCACGGTGGGCACCCTGGAATGGCCACTGCCCAGGCCGGCGTCGGCCAGGGCGTCCGGCGCCTCAGCCTCCGGACCATCTGTTACCGGAGGCGGCGCCGGCGCC
>JBIOYN010000334.1:0-2385 GCA_044870155.1 Acidimicrobiia bacterium
GCCGTACCACCGCCTGGAGGTGGAACCGTCCTCGGGAGCCTTCGCCGTGGCGCTCAACGAGGACGGCACCCGGGTGCTGCGCTCCTGGCTGCACTCCGACCCCTGCCGCCACTGCAGCGCCGACCGGACGACGGAGCTCTCGCTGGAGGCCATCCGCCGCTCCGTTTAGGCCTCCGGGCCTTACGCTGGTGGCGTTGAGACGCCAACATCTGACCGACTTGGATCCCGTCCCCGAACCCGAGCCTCCCCGAAGCCGGCGTCGCCTGCTGTTGCCGCTGGGTGCCTTGGTGCTGGTGGCGGTGTCGGTGGGCGTGGCCTTCGCCACCGCCGACGACCTGGCCGAGCCGGACAAGAAGACGGTGAAGCTGGCCGGGGCGGCCAAGATCTTCTCGCTGGAGGACGTGCGTCCCGGGCATCCGCCCGTCCGCCTGCTCGACTTCCAGGGCAAGCCGGTGGTGCTCAACTTCTTCGGCTCCTGGTGCTCACCATGCCTGCGGGAGATGCCCGACTTCCAGGCCGTGTCGGAGCGGTACCACGGCAGGGTGGCCTTCGTCGGCGTCACCGTGTCCGACCAACAGCGCAGTGACGCCGAGGACGTGGTGAAACGCACGGGGGTGACCTACCCGGCGGGCTTCGACCCGGAGAACAAGGTGGCGCTGGCCTACGGGCTGACGGGCATGCCCACCACGGTGTTCATCTCCCCCGAGGGGGAGGTCCTGGAGCGGGCCGAGGGCGAGCTCACCGAGCCTCAGCTGGAGAAGATCCTGGAGCGGCTCTTCTTCGCCAGCTGACCGGTCAGCCGGCGATGACCGGCAGCTTCTCGAGGAGGGGCTCGATCTCGCCCCGGGTGGCGACGTTGTCCCAGCGGGCGGCGATCTTCCCGTCGGCTCCGATGAGGAACACCCAGGGCTCGTTGATGTCCTCGCTCCGGGCGATCCACTCCTGGGCGGCGTCGTTGAGCTGCTTGGCCTCGAAGTCCTTCCACACCTCGATGTGGACGAACGATGCCCGGTCCCCGTACTCGGCGGCCAGCTCGCCCACCATGTCGGTCACCGGGCCGCAGAAGAGGCTGAAGCAGAACGTCGGGGTGGAGATCACGAGGACGACGGGCCGGCCACGCTCCAGCGCCTGCTTGACCGTGGTCCGGTGCAGGTCCGGGTCGGGGACGGGGTCGCCGCCGCCGGCTCGGGAATCGATGGCGGAGGGCGCGGCCCCGGGGGTGTCGAGCGTCAGGTTGTCGGAGGCGATGGCGGAGTCGCCGGGCCCGGGCACGGCGTGGGCGGGCAGGACCTTGAAGGTGGCCGTCACCGTCTCCGGCTTGTCGACGTCGGCGGTCACCGCCACGCCCCAGAACCCCTCCCGGTCAAAGGCCACATCGGCGGCGTAGACGCCGCGCTCGGTGGTCTTCAGGAACACGGGTTTGTCGGCGCCCGCCGGGGGCGGGGGTGATCCGGGGAGGGGCAGGTAGTGGCCGGTGGCGGTGGGACCGGGCTCGGCCTTGTCGCCGGCGGCGCCGGTGCCGAGGAAGAAGAAGCGCAGTTCGACCGTGCCGTATCCGACCGGGCCCTTCTCGTCGCTGACCACGCCCACGATGAACCGGGCGGGCGGGCCCACGGCCAGGTCATAGCCGGCGGAAATGGCGCTGATGGTCGGCTTGGTGGTCGTGGTCTCCCCGGAGGCGCCGCCGTCACCGCGGCCGCCGCCGCAGGCGGCCATGACCAGCGTGAGCGCGAGCACGGTCCGGGGGAGCAGGGCCCGGGGGCGAAGGATCGGCGCTCGGCGGCTCAGCGGTCGCACGCCGCCACCGTAATGTCGAGCGCGTCCAGGCCGGCCGCGGTGGCCGTGATCAGGCGGTGCAGGTCGGGGCCGAGCTCGGACTCCACCGCCCGCCGGCGGAAGTCGTCCTCCACCTTCTGCTTGGCCGTGAGCAGCGAGGCGGCGGCCTTGCGATCCACGTCCGCCACGGCCCGGGCCACCACGTGCAGGTCGGTGTGGATCCGGGCGAAGGCCTCCTCGGCGGCGGCGGCGTCACCGGCCTGGCCGGCGGCCTCGCACAGGCCTGCCGCCACCTGCTGGCCGGGCACGCCGGCCGGGGCGGCGTCGGAGGGTGGGTCACTCCCGCAGGCGGCCATGACGAGCGCCACGACGAGGAGGGCGAGGGCGCGCATGATGCCTCCATGCTAGGGAGGACTCACCGGCCGCCAGGGATCGCGGCCCTGGGCGTGCGGCCCCCGGCCCGGCCTCCAGGGCCGTTCTGCCCAAATGCCGCGAACCGGGACGAGCGCAGGTTGAAGGGGAGTCCCGGCGGGAACCAACGCCCCGTGGCCATCGATCTGCGCGCCGAGTCGCTGGCCGCCGCCCGGGTGCTCGACGCCGAGACCGCCC
>JBIOYN010000335.1:0-5994 GCA_044870155.1 Acidimicrobiia bacterium
GAGACCGCCGGCGCTCGGCGAGTGGATTATCAACCTCGGTGAGGCCGCCGAATATATGTTCGACCACAACATTTTCCAGGAGAACCTGGTCGGGGTCGACTACTGCGAGAAGATGGTGGCCGAGACCAACCCCGGGGTCCTGGACCTGGCCAACCGGACCGAGTGCAAGAACGCCGCCATCCACGGTTACAAGACCATCGGCGACATCATGCGGACGCTCAACCCGCTCGAGGGTGAGTTCTACCGGGAGGCCCTCCAGGTCAGCCGGTACACCCGGGAGATGTTCTGCCTCATGGAGGGACGCCACGTGCACCCCTCCACCCTGTATCCGGGTGGCGTCGGCACGGTGGCCACCATCCAGCTGTTCACCGACTACTACACCCGGCTCATGCGCTACGTGGAGTTCATGAAGCGCGTCGTGCCGCTGCACGACGACCTGTTCGACTTCTTCTACGAGGCCCTTCCGGGCTACGAAGCGGTCGGCCAGCGCCGGATCTGCATGATCTCGTGGGGTGCCCTCAACGACCCCGATCACTGCAACTTCCAGTACCGGGACATGACGAACTGGGGCCGCAAGGCCTTCGTTTCTCCCGGTGTCGTGGTGGACGGCAAGCTGCTCACCAACGACCTCGTCGACATCAACCTCGGGATCCGCATCCTCCTCGGCCACTCGTACTACGAGGACTGGGAGGACCAGGAGATGTTCGTCACCCGGGACCCGCTCGGGAACCCCGTGGACCGGCGTCACCCCTGGAACCAGCACACGATCCCCCGGCCGGCGAAGCGCGACTGGGACGGCGCCTACTCGTGGACCATGGCACCCCGCTGGTTCGACGGCGAGAACCACCTCGTCACCGACACCGGCGGCGGCCCCCTCCCCCGTCTGTGGGCCACGGCCCTGGGCGGACTGGTGGACACGCCCCACGTGAAGGCGACCGGCAACTCGGTCCTCATCAACCTGCCGAAGACGATGACCAAGCCGGAAGTCACCTTCGAGTGGAAGATCCCCCAGTGGTCGAACGCTCTGGAGCGGAACCGGGCCCGGACCTACTTCCAGGCCTACTCCGCCGGCCTCGCCCTCCACTTCGTGGAGAAGGCACTGGCCGAGGTGCGGGCCGGGAACACCCAGACCTGGACTCCGTTCAAGGTCCCGGACGAGGCAATCAGCTGTGGCTTCACGGAAGCCGTGCGGGGCGTTCTCAGCCACCACATGGTCATCCGCGGCGGCAAGATCGCCAACTACCACCCGTACCCGCCCACCCCCTGGAACGGGAGTGTCCGGGACATCTACGAGCAGCCGGGTCCCTACGAGGACGCCGTGCAGAACACGCCCATCTTCGAGGAGAATTCCCCGGAGAACTTCAAGGGCATCGACATCATGCGGGCTGTGCGCAGCTTCGACCCGTGCCTTCCCTGCGGTGTGCACATGTACATGGGCAAGGGCAAGGTTCTGAAGAAGCTGCACTCCCCGGCCGTGGCTCGCACCGACACCAACAGCTGACCGAGACGCCAGATATCCCGCTCGAACCCCCGGGCACGGCCGGCCCGGGGGGATCGAGCGGCGGGGGGAACATGGCTACTCGGAACCTGCGCGACGTCGGTGACCGGGTGGAGGAGCTCCTGACCCAGCTCCGGGAGGCGGAAGATCCCGCCCTCACGGAACGGGCTGAGGAGCTCGTCCGCCTGCTCATGGAGCTGTACGGCGCCGGCTTGGAGCGCGTCATGGAGCTGGCGACCGAAGCCGGGGCCGCCACCCTCATCGACCGCATCGCCGACGATCAGCTCCTGGCCAGCCTCCTCGTCCTCCACGGGCTGCATCCCGTGCCCGTGGAGACGCGGATCCTGGCCGCCCTGGACAAGGCCCAGAAGTACGCCGGTCCGGTCAAGTACCTCGGCATCGATGACAACGGGGTGGCCCATCTCGAGCTGGAGAAGACCCCCCAGGGATGCCCCTCGACGGCCATCACCGTCAAGGACGCCATCGAGAAGGCGGTGACCGACGCCGCCCCCGAACTGGGCGGAGTCGAGCTCGCCGGCGTGTTTGCACCGGCGGCACCGGCAGGCAACGGGACCCCGGTCAGCATCGGCACCAAGACCAACGCCGTGCCGGTGACGATCGGCCGGGCGCCACGGTGAGCGCCGGCGGGACCGGGGGCATCGGGAGCCTGGGGCGTTTCGTCCGCCCCGCCGCCTCCGAGGACAAGCCACTGCCGCCCGGGCTCAAGCGGTTCCTGGAGACACAGCAGCCGGCGCCGGCCGGTGAGCGCTGCGAGATGTGCAACGAGCAGATCCCCGAGGAGCACTCCCACGTCGTCAACGTGGAGAGCCGGGCGCTCATGTGCACCTGCCGGCCCTGCTACCTGCTTTTCACCATCAGGGGGGCGGCCAACGGCAAGTTCGCCTCCGTGCCCGACCGTTACCTCTACGACCCGGACTTTGCCCTCTCCAACGCTCAGTGGGACGAGCTGCAGATCCCCGTGCGGATGGCGTTCTTCTTCGTGAACTCCCAGATGGGCAAGACGGTGACCTTCTACCCCAGCCCGGCGGGGGCGACCGAGTCGCTCCTGCCTCTCGACACCTGGGACGCGGTCATGGCCGCCAATCCCCTGCTGTCGACCCTCGACCCCGACGTCGAGGCGCTCATCATCTACCGGCGCCAGGAGGAGAACCGCTACGAGTGCTTCCTGGTGCCGATCGACGCCTGCTACGAGCTGGTCGGGCACGTGCGGCTCCACTGGAAGGGCTTCGACGGCGGCCAGGAGGCCTGGGAGGCCATCGAAGGGTTCTTCGACAACCTCCGCCAGCGGTCCCGATCGGTGAGCGAGCTCCGGTGAGCGACCTCATCTTCGACGTGCTGGAGGCCAGGGCCGAGCCCTACGCGGTGGCGCCCACCCTCATCCTCCGCCTCCGGGTGGTGGAGACCACCGGTGAGACCGTCCACTGCCTGGCCCTGCGCACACAGATCCGCATCGAGCCGCTGAAGCGGCGCTACAACGAGGACGAGGGTGAGCGCCTGGTCGATCTCTTCGGCGAGCGCTCCCGGTGGGGCGACACCATGAAGCCGCTGCAGTTCGCCCACGTGACCCAGCTCGTCCCCGGCTTCAAGGGTCCGGTGGAGATCGAGCTTCCCATCCCCCTCACCTACGACTTCGAGGTGGCCACGGCCAAGTACTTCCACGGCCTCGAGGACGGGGAGATCCCGCTCCTGCTGCTGTTCTCAGGGACCTTGTTCCTCTCCGGCGAGACCGGGTTCTCGGTGGAGCAGGTGCCCTGGCACAAGGAAGCGGCCTTCCGGCTCCCGGTGAAGACGTGGCGGGAGGCCATGGACAGCGCCTTCCCGGACACGGCGTGGATCCGCGTCCGGCGGGAGACGCTCGACGCGCTGGGCCGGTTCAAGTCACGCCTCACCCTGCCGACCTGGGACGACGCCCTCGGCGTCCTGCTGGCCGACGACGAGAAGAAGGGGAAGGGGGTGGCGTCATGAGCCTCGACGACGCCCGCAAGATCGCCGACACCGTCCTCTACGAGGGCTACCTGCTCTACCCCTACCGGGCGTCGAACGGGAAGAACCTCACCCGGGTGCGGTGGCAGTTCGGGGTGCTCATCCCCCGCCTCCAGGCCGAGACCGATCCCGCCTCCGCCGCCGCCCCCAGCACCGTGTCGGGAGCCGGAGAGAGCTGGTACACGGCCACCGAGTGCATCGTGGACCCGAGCGGTGACCCCACCGCCACGCAGCTCGACGTGCGGCTGCGGTTCCTGCGCCTCCAGTCCCGCGTGGTGGAAGAGGGTGCCGGCGGCGGTCTGCAGACCGGCGACGAGGGCACCGAGACGGAACTGGACCACAGCTTCTCCCTGGCCGAGCTGTGCGCCGGCGAGCAGGTGGTCCCCTTCGAACTGGACGGCACTGAGGACGTCGGCGAAGGGGTCGTGCGCCACCGTCAGGCGCTGTCCCTGCGCCTGCGGGCATCAGCCGAGGTGCTTCCGGGCCCCTATGGCATCGCCCGTCTGCGCCTGGTGGTGGAGAACGTGACCGACTGGGCCCAGGCCGGCGCCACCCGGGACCTCGTGCTGGCTCGCGCCGCGGTGGCGACGCACATGGTGGTGGCGCTCACTGAGGCGAGGTTCGTGTCGCTCATCGACCCGCCCGAGTGGGCCAAGCCCGCCGTGGCGGGCTGCACCAACGAGCACACCTGGCCCGTCCTGGTGGGCAGCCCGGCGCAGGACACCATGCTGTCGGCGCCCATGGTGCTGCCCGACTTCCCCGAGATCGCCCCCGAGAGCCCTAACGAGCTCTTCGATGGCCTCGAGAACGACGAGATCCTGAGCTTGCGGATCCAGACCCTGACCGACGCCGAGAAGGCCGAGGCCCGGGCCACCGATCCCCGGGCGGCGGCCATCATCGACGCCGTCGACAACCTCCCGCCCGAGCTCTACGAGCGCCTCCACGGCGCCATCCGCTCGCTGGATGAGGTGGCCAAGCCGGCCAGGGCCCCCGTCCCCGACGACGACTTCCCCGAGATCTGGACCGACGACGCAGGCACCGTGAAGAAGTCGACGGTGCCCGGGGAAAAGGGCGCGCCTGCGCCCTGGTGGGACCCGGCGGTGGACGCCTCGTTCAATCCCGACTCGGACACGGTGCCCATCAAGGGGATGGACGTCGGGCGGGGCAGCCGGGTGGTCCTGCGACCGGGACTGGCCCGGTCCGACGCTCAGGACATGTTCCTGGTCGACAAGGAGGCCACCGTGGCTGCCGTCCTCTTCGACGTGGACGACGAGCCCTACCTGGCGGTCGTGCTCGACGACGACCCCGGCGCCGACATCATGCGCTGGCACGGCCGGTACCTGTACTTCAAGCCCTGGGAAGTGGAGCCCGTCGGATGAGGACACTGGTGGCGGGGCTCGGGAACATCTTCTTCGGCGACGACGGCTTCGGCTCCGAGGTGGCGCGCCGAATGCTCATGGAATCCGAACCCATTCCCGAAGGTGTCAAGGTCACCGACTTCGGAATCCGGGGCATCCACCTGGCCTACGAGCTGCTCGACGGCTACGACACCGCCATCCTGGTTGACGCCACCCCCCAGGGGGGCGAGCCGGGAACGGTCTACGTCATCGAACCGGACATCGACTCCCTGGAGAGCGAGAGTGGACTGTCCGAAGCCGGCATCGCCGACGCCCACGGCATGGACCCCGTCTCCGTCCTGACCCTGTTGGGCTCCCTCGGGGGCAGCGTGGGTCGGCTGCTGGTGGTGGGGGTCGAGCCGGCCGACACCGATGAGCACATGGGCCTGTCGCCTCCCGTGGCCGCCGCCGTGGATGAGGCCGTCCGTGTGATCCGAGACCTCGTCACCAACGAGCACAGCGAAAGAAAGGAAGCCCGAGCATGATTCGTCGTCTTCTCACCAGCGCGGTGTTGCTGGTTGTCGCCGCCGCCGTGGTCCAGTCCCTGCCCGACGTCGCCCGGTACCTGAAGATTCGAGAGATGTAACACGTGCCGACCTTCCGGATCGTTCCCGACCAGTCGCAAGTGTGGATCGAGGCCAAATCGAGCCTGCATCCGATCCACGGCGAGGGAAAGGGACTGTCTGGGTCGATCGAGGCCGAGGTCGTCGACGGCCGGCTCAACCTCAACGGCACTCCCCAGATCCGGCTCGAGTTGCCCATCGAGGCGCTCAAGTCGGGGAAGGGCGTGGAGGATGCCGAGATGCTGCGCCGCGTCGACGCCCGGCGGTACCCCACGATCCGGGGCGTCGTCACCGAGGTTCGGGAAAGCTCGCCGGGCCGCTACCGCATGTTGGGTGATCTCACCTTCCACGGCGTGACGAAGTCGGTGGAGGGGGAGGTCTCGCTGTCGCAACCCGACGGGGACGGCACCATCGTCTTCGAGGGGGAGCAGACCTTCGACATCCGGGAGTTCGGCGTCCAACCCCCCAAGATTCTCATGTTCAAAGTGCACCCGGACGTGACAGTGCGCGTCCGGGTGGTCGCCCAACAGGA
>JBIOYN010000336.1:0-5636 GCA_044870155.1 Acidimicrobiia bacterium
CACATGGCGGACCCCGGATAACCGGCGACTACTTCAGCGCCACCCCACTAGCACGCTCGAGGGGCGGTGTGGAAGATGACGCCGTCGATGACGGCCCGGCCGCGCCGCAGCCCGGCCGCCGATCGGAGGGCATCAAGGCAGAGTTCGGTGCGGAGGTGGTCGGTGATCGACCAGCCCAGCAGCCGCCGGGAACACGCGTCGATGACGGTCGAGAGGTGCAAGAACCCTTCGCCCGGGGGGGGTAGGTGACGTCGCCGATCCACAGCACGTCGAGGTGCTGCTGTTCGAACTGGCGCTCGACCAGCTCCGCGGCCGGGGCCGCCTTGGGGTCCCGGATGGTGGTGCGGACCCTCTTGCGGCCACACCGGCCTTGGAGGCCGTTCTCCCGCATCAGACGCTCCACCCGCTTGTGGTTGACCGGCGTGCCCTCCCGGGCCAGCTGGGCGGTCACCCGGGGCTCGCCCTAACGACCCCGGGACTCCCTCTGGACCTGGCGGATCCGCTCGAGCACGCCAGCTTCGTCCTGGTCGGCCGGAGACGGCCCGGCCGCCCGGGCGGCGACCCAGCCGTAATACGCCGAGCGGGACACAGCACACACCCGCAGAGGGTCTCGACGGGGAAGTCGGTCTGCTGGTCGGAGATGAACGCGTAGACCCTCACCCGTTCGACTCCTTCACCCAGAAGACCATGGGTCGTTTCAGGATTTCGCGTTCAACCTCCAGTTCCGCCACCTTCCGGCGGAGCCGCTTGACCTCCTCGGACTCGGCCACCTCGGCCGCGTACCGCGCCGGGTCCTCAGCGGCGCGCTTCTCCCGGTCCTTCGCCAGCCAGCGCCCAGCGACGACTCGCCGCAGCACAGCTCCCGGGCGACCTCCACGATCGGCCGGCCCGACGACCGGACCAGGGCTACCGCGTCACGCTTGAACTCCGGCGACCAAACCCGGCGTGTCTCTCCCATCCGACGGGCTCCCTCCTCCCAGAGCGAAGTCCGGGCTCAGGGGTCCGGTCAAGTGGGGGATACCCAACACCTCTTGTGGGTTCGGCTGACGAGCGACGGGTTGGTGAGGCTCAGCGGCGGGCGAAGACCCGGACCGGCTGGCCCTCGTCGAGGGTGCCGCCCGCCCCCGGCTCCTGCTTCCAGACCCGCCCAGGGCGCCCGCTCTGCCCTCCGTCGGGCTCGGCCACCACCACCTCCACCGCCAGCCCCGCCTCCTGGAGGACCTGGGCCACCTCGTCCACGGACCGGCCCAGGACCCCGGGCACGGTGACCGTCCGGGGCGGTCCCGTCGAGACCGTGACCGTGACCGTGGAACCGGGGGCGGCCAGGGCGCCGGCGGCGGGGTTCTGGTCCACCACGGCTCCCGCCGGCTGGTCGCGGCTGGCCCGGGGTTCGCCGGCCATGACCAGCCCGGCGGCCTCCAGGCGGGCCTTCGCCTCCGCCTCGACCAGGCCGGCGACCTCGGGCACGGCCACCGACGACGGCGGGGCCGCCGGCGCCGCCGCCGGTGGCTCCGCGGTCGGGAAGGCATCGGGCGGGACCTCGGCCAGTGCCGCGCTCATGGCCCGGTTCCAGATCTCCGCCGGCCAGGAGCCACCCGTGACCTTGAACGGCGTGGCCGGGGGCGTCATGGAGCGCTGCCGGTCCGGGAACCCCACCCACACGGCTCCCACCAGATCGGGCGTGTAACCCACGAACCAGGCGTCGCGCCACTGCTGGGCGGTGCCCGTCTTTCCCGCCTCGGGCCGGCCGATCTGGGCCCGCACGCCCGTCCCCCGGACCACGACCTCACCCAGCACGGAGGTGACCTTGCGGGCCACGTCGGAGCTCAGCACCCGCGTCCGGGTGGCCGGTCGCCGGTAGAGGACGGACCCGTCGGCCCGGGTGATCTCGGTGACGAGGACCGGGTCGGCGTGCACCCCGTCGGCGGCGAACGTGCCGTAGGCCGACGCCATGTCGAGCACGGTCACCTCGTTGGTGCCGAGCACCGCTGAGGGATAGGGCTTGAGGTCGGAACGCACGCCGAGGCTCCTGGCCATGTCCACCGCCGTCTGGGGGCCGATCTCGGTGATGAGCTGGGCGTAGACGGTGTTGACCGACGCCACCGTGGCCTCGGTGAGATTGGTGGGCGGGCCCCCCGAGCCCTCGTAGTTCTCCACCACCCAGTCGGGCTGGCCGTCGGGCATGGGAACGCTCAGGGACCCGGGGGCGTCGAGGACCTTCTCCAGGGGCACCCCTTGGTCCAGGGCGGCGGCGAGCACGAAGGGCTTGAACGACGATCCGCTCTGGCGCATCCCCTGGGTGGCCAGGTCGAACTTCGCCTCGGGAGTCCCCCCGAAGAAGTCCCGCCCCCCCACCAGGGCCCGGACGTAGCCGTTGGCCGGGTCGAGGATGACCATGGCGCCGGCCGGCCCGTCCGTCCCCCCGGCGCTCAGCACGGTGGTGACGGCCTCCTCCGCCTTGGCCTGGATGTCGAGGTTGAGGGTGGTGTGGATCCTCAAGCCCCCCTCGAACAGCGTGCGACGGCGCTCGGCGGGGGTGGCCCCGAAGCGGGGGTCGTCGAGGACGAAGCGCTTCACCCGCTCCACGAAGTGGGGGGCGGGGTACCGCTCGGCCGCCGGACGGCCGACCACGCCGAGCGGAGCGGCCTTGGCTGCCGCCACGTCCGCCTCGGAAGCCACCTTCAGTTCCCGCATCCGTTCCAGGACGACGTCGCGCCGGGCCTGGGCCGCCTCCGGGTGGTCGAAGGGGTCGTAGCGCTCGGGGGCGGCGATGAGGCCCGCCAGCAGCGCGCTCTCCGGCAGGCCCAGATCAGCCACCGGCTTGCCGAGGTACAACTGGGCCGCGGCCTGGACCCCGTAGGCGCCGTTGCCGAAGTAGATCCGGTTCAGGTAGCGCTCGAGGATCGTCTCCTTGGTGTACTTGCGCTCCAGCTGAAGGGCGAGGACGGCTTCCTTCAGCTTGCGGTCCAGGTTCTGGGACGGGTCGAGGAGGACGTTCTTCACGTACTGCTGGGTGATGGTGGAGCCGCCCTCGGTGACCTTCCCTGCCGCGGCGTTGCGCTGCACGGCCCGGGCCAGAGCCCGCAGATCCACGCCCTTGTGGTTGAAGAACCGGGCGTCCTCGATGGCCACCACCGCCTGGCGGAGGCCGGGGGCGATGTCGGCCAGGGCCACCTCCTCCCGGTCCTGCTCGGCGTGGAGCGTGGTGATGAGGGTGCCGTCGGCGGCGAAGACCTTGGTGGAGGTGGCCCCCACCGGCGGGGCGGTCACCTCCACCTGGTAGGCGCAGGCTCCTGAGCCCAGCGCCAGGATGAGGACGGCTGCGAGTCGGCGGAGCATCCCGGCATTCTCCTGCGCCCCGGCGTCCCGGGGGTGGATGGCGCACTACCGTTCTCACGCTGTGACTACTGCTCTCCGCCCGGCGGCTCATCGCAGTGCGACTGGGGACCCCTGCCCCAGCCGCCGGTCCCTGCTGGCGCCGGTCCCATGAACGACATCTCCGTCAACGAGGCCCTGCGCGTCCTGACCGCAGGCTCGGTTGATCTCATCTCCGAGGGGGAGCTGCGGGCCAAGCTCGCCCGGGACCGCCCCCTGCGGGTGAAGCTCGGCATCGACCCGACCGCCTCCGACATCCATCTGGGCTTTGCCGTGGTGTTGCGGAAACTGCGCCAGTTCCAGGACCTGGGCCACACCGCTGTCCTCATCCTGGGTGACTTCACCGCCCAGGTGGGCGACCCCTCCGGCCGCTCCGCCACCCGACCCCGGCTCACCGCCGAGCAGGTGGAGGCCCACGTCGCCACCTATCAGGACCAGGCCGGGCTGATCCTCCGCCCCGACCGGCTCGAGGTGCGCAGGAACTCGGAATGGCTCGGAAAGCTGGGGGTGGAGGGCATGCTGCGCCTGACCGGAGCGGCCACCGTGGCCCAGATGCTCGAGCGGGACGACTTCCAGAAGCGCTGGCGGGCCAACCAGCCCATCTCGGTGACGGAGCTGCTCTACCCGCTCCTCCAGGGCTGGGACTCGGTCGAGGTCGAGGCCGACGTCGAGCTGGGCGGCTCCGACCAGCTCTTCAACAACCTCATGGGCCGGGAGCTCCAGGCCCGGGAGGGTCAGGAGCGGCAGGTGGTGCTCACCACCCCCCTCCTCGAAGGGCTCGACGGCGTGCAGAAGATGTCGAAGTCGCTCGGCAACTACGTGGGCATCACCGAACCGCCGTCCGAGCAGTTCGGCAAGCTCATGAGCATCCCTGACGGGCTCCTGCCCCGTTACTTTCTCCTGGCCACCGGCTGGGGGCCGGATCGGGTCGAGTCCGAGACCGCAGCCCTGCAGCAGGGGCGGACGCCGCCGGTGGCGGCCAAGCGCCTCCTGGCCCGCACCATCGTCGACCTCTACCACGGCGACGGCGCCGGTCAGGGCGCCGAAGCCGAGTTCGACCGCGTCTTCCGCTCCCACGAGGCCCCCGCCGACGTCCCCGTCTTCACCCTGGAGGCGGCGCACCTGGTCGAGGGCCGGATCCGCCTGTTCCGGCTCCTGGCCCTCGCCGGCCTGGTCCCCTCCAACTCCGAGGGGCGGCGCAAGATCGCCGAGGGGGCCGTGCGCGTCGACGGTGAGCGGGTCACCGACCCCGAGGCCGAGTACGCCCCCGGGGATCTCGACGGCAAGCTCCTCCAGGTCGGTCGCCGGGCCTGGGTCCGGATCGAAAGTGCTGGTTGAAGGCCCTTTTTCTCTCCTGCGGTTCCACCTTCGGGGCTGCCCCGGTATGGTGTTCTGCTGGCCCCGAAACGGGCCGTAACACCGGACTCCAGAAGGCCCCAGGTTTGACAGCAGGGGTCGACAACGATAAGTTGCTCCGGTTGCCCGCCGGCAGGCGCAGGTCGCCAACCGGGCCGGCAAATTGACACGGACGCTCTCTACTTCGAGGACGACTTGGGTAGGGAGAGGTGTGTTGGGCCAGGTGCCTCGGTTTCCCCCCGTGGGTACCGCCGTCACCTGGACCGCCGCTCCTTGAAAACGGAACAGTGGTAATCAAAAGCCAGTGCGGGCGCACGCGGGCTCCTCGGAGTCTGTGTGCGTTCACCAAGTCAATGCACTGAGTGAGAAACACGGACAACACGTTTGTGTGTCGATCCAGTGCCGGGTTGCCGGAGGGCTCAGTGGGCCCGAAGGCGGCTCTTCAACCGATCGCAGGTCGATCGGGTCGGTTCGCCGGCTCGGACGGCCGAGATCTCGATGGAGAGTTTGATCCTGGCTCAGGACGAACGCTGGCGGCGTGCTTAACACATGCAAGTCGAGCGGGGTCCAACCTGTCGCAAGACAGGGGAAGGCCTAGCGGCGAACGGGTGAGTAACACGTGAGGAACCTGCCCCGAAGACTGGGATAACACCGGGAAACCGGTGCTAATACCGGATACCCTCAATGAGTCGCATGGCTCGCTGAGGAAATGGATTCCGCTTCGGGAGGGCCTCGCGGCCTATCAGCTTGTTGGTGGGGTAACGGCCCACCAAGGCTACGACGGGTAGCTGGTCTGAGAGGACGACCAGCCACACTGGGACTGAGACACGGCCCAGACTCCTACGGGAGGCAGCAGTGGGGAATCTTGCGCAATGGGCGAAAGCCTGACGCAGCAACGCCGCGTG
>JBIOYN010000337.1:0-6164 GCA_044870155.1 Acidimicrobiia bacterium
GGCGAAAACAGAAGGCCGTCTTTCGCCGAGGCGACAGTACGGGAGTCCCCGCCCCGACGTGGCGGGTCAGGCGACGGCGGTGGAGCCCGGGTCGTCGACGAACTGGGTCTGGTAGAGCTCGGCGTAGCGGCCGCCGGCGGCCAGGAGCTCGTGGTGGGTACCCCGCTCCACGATCCGGCCACCCTCGATGACGAGGATGACGTCGGCGGCCCGGATGGTGGACAGGCGGTGGGCGATGACCAGCGCCGTCCGCCCGGCCAGGGCGTCGACCAGGGCTGCCTGTACGGCCGCCTCCGAGGCGGAGTCGAGATGGGCGGTGGCCTCGTCGAGGATGACGACCCGGGGCTCGGCCAGGAGCAGGCGGGCGATGGTGAGGCGCTGGCGCTCGCCGCCCGAGAGGCGGTAGCCGCGCTCCCCCACCATGGTGTCGAGCCCGTCGGGCAGGGAGCCCACCAGATCAGCCAGGCGGGCCCGGCGCAGGGCGTCCCACAGCTCCTCGTCGGTGGCGCCGGGCCGGGCGAAGCGCAGGTTGCCGCCGATGGTGTCGTGGAACAGGTGGCCGTCCTGGGTGACCATCCCCAGCGCCTGGCGGATGGAGTCGAAGGACAGGTCGCGCACGTCCACGCCCGACAGGCGCACGGCACCGCCGTCCACGTCGTAGAGGCGGGGCGCCAGCGAGGCGATGGTGGACTTGCCGGCACCCGAGGAGCCCACCAGGGCCACGAGCTGGCCGGGCTCGACCCGGAACGACACGTTGTGGAGGATCTCGCTCCCGCCCCGGGTGTCGAGGGTGGCGACCTCCTCCAGGGAGGCGAGGGACACCTTGTCGGCCGACGGGTAGGCGAAGTGCACGGCGTCGAACTCGATCGACACGGGGCCGTCGGGCACCCGCACGGCGTCGGGCTTCTCGGTGATGATGGGGACGAGGTCGAGGACCTCGAAGACCCGCTCGAAGCTGACCAGGGCGGACATGATGTCGACCCGGGCGCTGGCCAGGGCGGTGAGGGGGCCGTAGAGGCGGGTGAGCAGCAGGGCCAGGGTGACGACCGTGCCCGCCTCCAGCCGGCCCCGGAGGGCCAGCCAGCCACCCAGGCCGTAGACCAGGGCCAGAGCCAGGGCCGAGACCAGGGTGAGGGCGGTGAGGAAGACCCACTGGGCCATGGCGCTGCGCACGCCGATGTCGGCCACCCGCTGGGCCCGGTAGCCGAACTCGGCCGCCTCCGTGTCCGGACGGCCGAAAAGCTTCACCAGGGTGGCGCCGGGGGCCGAGAACCGTTCCGTCATCTGGGTGGTCATGGCCGCGTTGTGGTTGGCCGCCTCCCGCTGCAGGCCGGCCAGGCGGGTCCCCATGCGCCGGGCGGGCACCACGAAGATGGGGAGGAGGACGAGGGCCAGGACGGTGATGCCCCACGACAGCCGCAGCATCACGCCCAAGGTCAGGACGAGGGCGATGACGTTGCTCACCACCCCGGACAGGGTCCAGGTGAAGGCCCGCTGGGCGCCGATGACGTCGTTGTTGAGCCGGCTGACCAGGGCGCCGGTGCGGGTGCGGGTGAAGAACGCCACCGGCATGCGCTGGACGTGGCCGAACACCGCCCGGCGCAGGTCGAGGATCAGGTTCTCGCCGATGCGGGCGGAGAACCAGCGCGTGGCCAGACCGGTGGCGGCCTCAAGGACGGCGACGGCGGCGATGAGCACGGCCAGGCCCACCACCGGGCCCGCCGCCTGCTGCTTGACGATGGCGTCGACCACCCGGCCGGCGAGCACGGGCGTGGCCACGGCCAGGACGGCGGCCACCACCGAGAGGAAGAGGAAGATGACGAGCGGCCGCCGGTGGGGGCGGGCGAAGCCGGCGACCCGGCGCAGAGTGGCCCGGCTGAAGCTGCGCCGGGACTTCTCGCCGTGCGTGGCGCTCTCCAGCGCCATCCAGTGACTGAATCCCATGTCCATGGAACTCAAGGTACGGATGGAGCCGTTCTCACGCATCGGGCGCAGGAACGGTTTGGACCGGGATGTCCGCCTAGGACTTCCGGCCGAGACAAATCTCCCGCGGGCACGGCCCTCCGTGGCGGACTTCTCCCGGTTGCCCGCTCCAGCACGGCGCTCGGAACACCGACAACCGAACAAAGCGACCAATCGAGGAATCGCGCCCCATCGCATGCGTTTCGAGGAGCTGTCCTACCGCGAGGACGGTCGCCCGGTGAGCGTGCCCTTCCATCCCCGGCTCACCGTGGTGGGTCCTCTGGGCAGCCGGGCTCGCGCCGGCTGGATCAAACGCGTCCTGGGCGCGCTCCTCGGCACCCGGGCCGGTGACGGGACGGCGCTCACCTTCGCCGACCAGGCCGGTCGCCGCTTCCGTCTCGAGCGCGACGAGCATGGCGCCGCCCGGCTCACCCGGACCGGCACCGCCGAGGACCTCACCCCGGCGGCCGCCGATCTGCCCCTCGACGGCCGGTTCGACTGGTTCGCCTCCGTCGGACTCGACGGCGCGTCGGCCGAGACGCTGATCCTGGTCGTCCCCACCGACTTCAACGGCGGCGACTTCGACCCCTGGGAGACCGAGGACGAGCTCGTCGAAGTCCGGGAGGTGCTGGCCCGCCTCGACGCCGAGTACGAAGCCGTGGTTGGGCGCTGCCGGCTTACCGAAGAGCTCTACCGGCGGGTGGGTGAGCTCGATGGGTGGCTCGGCCGACTGGAGGACGAGCGGGCCCGCCGCCGGCATGCTGAAGCGCTGCGGACGGTCCGGCGCCTGGAGGCCGCCGTCGCCGTCCTGCGCCGGACCGTGGAGGGCGAGCAGCGGGAAGCGGAGACGATCCTGGCGGCAGCACACGCAGCCGAGGAGTGGCGGCGGGCGGCCAGCGCCCTCGAACTCGCACGGCTGGCCTCCGGGGACAACCGGCCCGGGGGACCGGAACCGGCGGGCCCACCCTCCGCTCGGGCCGGGACAGAGGCTCCCGGAGCCGGGACCGGAGCGGGCGACGGCGGGCTGGCGGACGAGCTCGAGGTCGCCCACCGGGCGCTGGAGGAAGCGGAGCGGGAGCTCGATGGGGCCCGCCTTCCCGGTGCGGCCATGATCGCCCGGCGGCACCTGGCCCGGGCCGACCGCCGGGAGCGGGCGGTGCTGGCGCAGATGGGGTTCAGCTCGTGGCTCGCCTTCCAGATGCAGCGGGTGGACGTGCTCCGAGAGCGCGACGGCGGCATCGTGCCCGCCCCCGGCGACATCCCCGACCCGGGACCAACGATGGACGTTCCGGACCCGGAGGCCGCCCGGGCGGCGCGGGCGGCCGCCATCCGCGTGCGGCGCACCTTGGTGGAGGCGGAGTCCGCCTGCCGGACGGCCCAGGAGCGTCTCGAAGGGCTCCTGGCCTCGGCCGGCCTGCTCCCCGACGACGGTCTCGCCGGCAACCCTGAGGCGCTGACGGCGGCGCTGGCCGCCCCGGCCCGGGAGGCGGCCGTCCACCGGCGGACGCCGCCGTCGGGGGCGATGCTGGAACGGACGGAGGCGGACCTGGCCGAGGCCCGCGCCGCCCTGGCCGCTCACGGCCGTCCCGAGCCCGACGAGGTTCCCGACGTGGCCGAGGCCCCCCTCCCGGACCCCGAGCCGCTGCTCGCCGAACGCGCCCGCCTCTTCGAGGAGGCGTACCGGCTGGAGCGCGACCTCCCCGATGTCGGGCGCCTCCAGGACGAGCGCGAGGTGCTCGCCGACCACATCGCCACGCTGGAAACGGCGTCTCGCCTCGGTTACCGGCTCCCGAGCGTCGAGGAGGCGGAGATGGTCCTCCTCGGGCGGGCAGCCGAGGCGCACCACGGCGGTGGGCGGGGCGGACCACTCCCCCTCCTCGTCGACGACGCCTTCGCCGCCTTTCCCGACGGCGACCGCGGCGACCTCCTCGACCTGCTCTGCCGGCTGGCGGAGACGACCCAGATCGTCTACCTCACGGGTCACACCCCCACGCTGGAATGGTCCGCCGGCCGCGACGGCAGCGAGCTGGGCGTCATCGGCGTGGCGCCCCCGGGTCCGTCCGTCGCCTCAGTGGCCTGAGGCCAGCCGCTCCCCCAGCCACCGGGCGTCGGAGAAGGCGTGGCCCTCGTAGTCGTTGTTGAAATAGGCGTAGACGTCGGTGCCCTCGTCCAGCCACTCCCCCAGGCGTTGCGCCGGCCGCCACAGCCGCCGGCCGCCGTACCGCCCCTGGTACTTCCGCTCCCGCGCCGCCGGGCCATGGAAGCGGACGTAGGTCCAGTCCGTGGTCCGCTCCCAGGGGTGATCGGCGAGCAGGTCGTGGATGCAGAGCGCGGCACCGTGACGGCGGAGCACCTCGAAGGTGTCGTCGTGGAGCCAGCTCGGCTCCCGCAGCTCGATGGCCCAGCGCAGGTGCCGGGGCGCCACGGTGAGGAACTCGTCGAGCCGCTCGGTGTTGCGCCGCCACCGGGGGGGCAGCTGCACCAGCGTCGGGCCCAGGGCGGGATCCAGCCGCTCGGCCCGATCGATGTGGTTGGGCAGCCAGGAGGCGGCGTCGCGCAGCTTCATGCGGTGGGAGCCGAAGGCCCCCAGCTTGAGGGCGTAGATGAAACCCGGCCGCGTCTGCTTGGCCCAGGCTTCCACCGTGTCGACGGAGGGCAGCCGGTAGAAGGTGGTGTTGAGCTCGACGGTGTCGAACTGGGTCGCGTACCAGGCGAACCATTCCTTCTGCTTGAGCCCCGGCGGATACACCACGCCCGCCCAGTCCCGGTAGAGCCAACCCGAGCAGCCGACGCGGGCCTGGCCCGGCGATGTCACTCGATGCGGTCCTCGAGGAAGGCGGGCGACTCGTCCAGGTGGATCTCGTCCCCGTTGGGATAGTCGTCGCCGGGCCCGAGGAGGACGACGTCGGGCTGGGGCGGATCGGGGTCGGGGACGGAGATGGCGGGCGGCTCCATGGCCCGCAGCTCGTCCAGCAGGTGGCCGAGCTCGGCGTGCAGTCCGGCCAGGTGGCCGGTGGTGGACACGAGACCGTCCCGCACCGAGACCGCGTAGCGCTCGGCTTCGAAGCGGATGCGCTCGGCGGCGCCGTCGGCGCTGGACAGGATGGCCGACGCCTCCTCGCCCACCAGCTTGACCAGCGTGGCCCGGTCGACCTCGATGGGACCGTCGGCCTCCTCCAGCCGCCACTGGGCTTCGTCGAGGCGACGGTTGGCCTCATCGAGCTTGTGGCGCAGGCCGGCGATGAGTTCGTCGCGCCGGAACAGCTCCTCGGCCATTGACCGCAGGAAGGACCGGACATCTTCCCGGACGTAGCCCCTCATCCCGATGAGGAACTCCTTGCCGGCTACTTCTTGCGGCTCCATCGTCGGCCTTCTCCGCCACGACCCCAGTGCGGCCGCCACTGTAAGTGGTAACTGTCGATCCGTCCAGATTCAGGCCAGGCGACCCTCGAGCTCGTCGGCCCGGCGGCTCCATCCCGGCATGCCCAGCGCCTCGAACTGGGCCCGGGCCGCGTCGAGCAGTGCTTGCGCCCGTTTGGTTTCCGCCGGGTCCGGGCGGCGGCTCCACATGTGGGCCTCGTCGAGATCGGCGATGGCCAGTAACGGGCGGGCGCCCTGTTCCGCCATGACACGGCGGGAGTCGCGGAGCCACTCGAGCGCCTCGTCGTGACGGTCCTGGAGGGAGCAGAGGCGGGCCATGGTCAGGCGGCCGTCGGACATCGAGCACCGGAAGTCGGCGGCCACGATCTTGTCCCTGGCGGCCCGCTCCACGACCTCGATGTGATCGAGGCGCTCCAGGGCCCAGAGGGTCTCGGCGGCGTCGTGCACCACGGTGGGGAAGGCGATGGTCCACGCCGGCGCCCGCTCCAGCCAGGGCACGGTGCGGGCCAGGTAGTCGAGCGCCTCGTCGGGGCGGCGGTCCCGGGCGGCGGACACGGCACAGTGGCTGTACACGAACCCGAGCAGCCACGTCGCTCCAGGGGGGCAGGAGGCGGCGAGCCCGTGATAGAGGGCGGTCACCTCGTCGTCGGTGCGGCCGAGGGTCGTGGCCAGCCGCTCCTGGGCGTAGAGCATGCCGACCCGTGGGAGCCCGGCCCGGCCGGCCACCTCCCGGCAGCGCGCCATCAGCTCCTCGGCCTCGGGGATGCGACCCAGGGCGGCGGCGCAGACGACCGCCGTCTGGAAGGCCCGGATGGCGCGCG
>JBIOYN010000338.1:0-6681 GCA_044870155.1 Acidimicrobiia bacterium
CCCCCGTTGCCGCCGCCGGGGCGGCGGCCGCCACGGGGTCCGGAACTTCCCCCAAGGGCGAGCCGCTGGGCGTTGCCGTCCTGTGGGTGCACTCGATGCTGGCCATCCTGTGGGCCATCCCCGTGGCCCTCCTCGCCCTGCTCGCCATTCCCGCCGGCCGGCGCTTCCTCTCCGAGCACGGCACCAACCTGCTCGACGGCCGACTGGACAAGATCGCCCGGGCCGCCTGGTGGCTCACCGGCCTGGTCGTGGTCACCGGCATCTACAACCTGGTGGAGTCGGTCGCCTACCGGGTGCCGCTTTCGCCCGCTCAGGCCACCCGGCTCTTCCGCCTGCCCTACGCCGAGCCCTACTACCTCACGCTCGCCGTCAAGCTCCTGGCCTACGCGGTCATGATCGCGGTGACCGTCCCCCTCATCCGGGAGGCCCGCCGGCGGGCGGCGACGGCCGACACCGGTCCCGCCCCCACGCTCGTCCTCGACGACGACCCGTCGCCGTGGGAGAACCCCCAGCGCCGGCCAGAGGGCAACGGAGGCGCGGGTGCGGGTGGCCGGGTGGCGCTCCGGCGCCGGACGGCGGCCACCGAGGTGGCCGTGGACGAGGGGGCCCGGGCTCCGGACGACCAGGGCCGCAGCCCCGCCGTCCGCCTGGTGGCCCTCCTGGCCGCCGGCGGCACGATCATCGTCGCCGCCGTCACCCTGCTCAAGTACTTCCACCTCATGAGCGAGGTGTCCCGCCTGGCCGGTTGAGCCGGCCCAAAGCAACCGGCGTTCCTCACGGGCACCTGTCGCCCGTCAGGAACGCCGGTACGTTGGTCGGTCAGACCAGGCGGTCGCGGCCGACCCAGTAGGGGGCGCGCAGGGCCTTCTTGTCGATCTTGCCGACGGTGGTCTTGGGGAGGTCGGTGACGAACTCGACCGACTTCGGCTTCTTGTAGCCGGCCAGCTGGGAGGCGGCGAAGGCGACGACCTCGGCCTCGGACAGACGGGCGCCGGGGGCGGGCACGACGATGGCCTTGACCGCCTCGCCCCAGCGCTCGTCGGGAACACCGATGACCGCCGCCTGGCTGATGCCGGCGTGGCGGAGCAGGACCTCCTCGATCTCCCGGGGGTACACGTTGAGTCCCCCGGAGATCAGCATGTCCTTGGTGCGGTCGAGGATGAACACGTAGCCTCCGTCGTCCATCTTCCCGATGTCGCCGGTGTGCAGCCAGCCGTCGCGGATGGTCTCGGCGGTGGCGTCCGGCCGCCTCCAGTAGCCCTTCATGACCGCCGGGCACCGGATGCAGATCTCGCCGATCTCACCCGGGGGCAGGGGCGAGCCCTTGTCGTCGAGGATGGCGACCTCGGTGCCCGAGCGGGCGTAGCCGCACGACGCCAGGCGCTCGCTGCCGGGCCCCTCCAGGACGTGCTCCTGAGGCCGGAGGTAGGTACCGGTCATGGGTGACTCCGACTGGGCGAAGAGTTGCATGAACACGGGACCGATGCGGCGGATGGCCTCCTTCAGGTCCTCCACGTACATGGGGGCGCCGCCGTAGACGATGGTCTTCAGGCTGGAGAGGTCGGCACCGTCGAGGTCGGCATGGTCGAGGACCATCTTGATCTGGGTGGGAACGAGCCAGGTGTGGGTGACCCGGTGCTCGGCCACGTCGGAGAGGAACTGGGCGGTGTCGAAGCCGGAGGGCTGGAGGATGACCTGGGTGGCCGCCTTCATGACGAAGGCCAGCGCCATCATCCCCGCCCCGTGGGTGAGGGGAGCGGCCACGAGGCCGACGTCCTCCGGCTCCAGGCGCTGGAGGTCGGCCAGCCAGCTGACGGCGACGAAGGTGAGGTTGCCGTGGGTGAGCATGGCGCCCTTGGGCCGGCCGGTGGTGCCCGACGTGTAGGCCAGCCAGGCCACGTCATCGTCGCCCGTGGGAGGAATCTCGGGTGCCCGACCGTAGTGGCGCTCCAGCAGCCCCTCGAGGGCGATGCCGCCCTCCAGGCCGCCGGTCCCGTCACCAGAGAGGATGAGGGTGTCGAGGCCGAGCTTCTCCTGGATGGGTGAGAGGGCCGCCGCGAACTCGTCGCCGGCCAGCAAGACCCGGGCTTCGGAGTCGCCCACGTGGTACAGGATCTCGTCCTGCGTGTAGCGGGCGTTGAGGGGCACCACCGTGGCCCCCGCCTTCCACACCGCGAAGAGCGCCTCGAGCAGCTCGGGGGTGTTGGTCATCATGAGGGCGACGCGATCCTGCGGCCGGACGCCCACCTCTTCGGTGAGGGCGGCCGCCAGGGCGTCGGCCCGCCGGTTCAGCTCGGCGTACGTCCGGCGCTGGTTCCCGTGGTCCCAGATGACGGCGGTGCGGTCGGGATGTTGGCGCGCCGAGACAGCGAGGATCTCCCCCAGGTTCATGCTCAGCCTCCGCTTGAGAGAAAGCGCCGGGCGCCTCGCGACGCCCGGCGCTTTCGTTCTTGTGGGTTCCGCTACGCCCGGGTGATGACGGGGTCCTGGACGAGCCCGAAGCTCTGCAGCACACCGAGCAGCTCCCGGTGTCCGAAGGCCTGGCACGCCGAGGCGAAGCCCACCCGGCGGGTGGCGCCGCTGACCAGCTGGGCGGCGGCGAAGGCGTTGAGCAGGCCGGTCTGCTTGTAGTTGCAGTTCCCGTAGAGCACGACCTGAGAGTTCCCCAGGGGCCCCGAAGCGTGGACGGAGTCAACCGAGATGTTGATGCGGGGGTTCTCCCGGGGCGGCATGGCGGGGGTCACCCCGGACGCCTGCTCGTGGAGGACGGCGTACTTCTGCTCCAGTTCCAGGCCCTCGACCCCGGCCAGCACCGCCTGGACGATCTGGGGCACGCCCTGCATGAGCGGGCGGTTGAGCAACCCGCCGACCACCTTGACGTTGCTGACCCTCGGGTCGCCTTTGAACCAGACCGGGTGCGAGGTGCCGCCCCAGGGAAGGGCCAGCCCGATCTCGTGCTGACCCGGGACCGCCACGTCATAGAGCGTGCCGTCCGCCGGCCACTCGACGTACTCGTTCTCCTGGAGGTAGTAGGCCTTGGACAGGGCGGCGTTGACGAGGATGGTGGCGGTGGAGGCGACGGTGGGAGCGCCCTTCCAGAACACGATGATGTCGAGGGTGTCGAGCCCGGGCTGCTCCAGGGCGATGTTGGCCGCGATCTCGCCCGTCGTGTACATCTGGGCGATCCCGGGCGACAGCAGCAGGCCCTGGCTGGCCATGTCGTCGCCGTACTTCGCCTGGGCCTCGAGCATCCAGTCCTGCTCGCCGGTGGTGTCGCTGTAGTGGCAGCCGGCGGCGAGGCAGGCCTGGACCACCTCATGGCCGAACTGGGCGAAGGGGCCGACGGTGTTGACGACGGTCTTGGCGCCGGAGAAGAGCTTGGTCAGGGCGTCGGCCGAGTGCTCGACCTCGGCGATCTCGTAGTCGGCCGTCTCGATGCCGGGCACGTTGCGCTCCATGGAGCTGGCGAGGCGGTCCTTGTTCCGCCCGGCGGCGACGAACGGGAGATTGAGCTCCCGAAGGTACTCGCAGACGAGCCTTCCCGTGTATCCCGAGGCCCCATAGACGACGACGGGCTTGGTGCTCATGGCATCACCTCATGTCTCGAAGTTACGCCGAGTCTGGCGAACGGCCCGGGGGCGAGCGAGAGAGACTTCTCTAGAATCGCCATTGCATGGTTGGAGGTCTCTACAGTCCCCCACCGCCGAAGCGGAGGGCCGACCGGGCTACGTGGGATCGGGAGATCCGCCCCCTCCTGGCCCGGTTGACGGCCCGCGACGCCGAGGTTGCGCAGGGCGCCATCGCCGCCCTGCGCAAGGTGCTTCCCTCATACCGGGACGTGACTGACGATGCGTTGCGGGCCTCGGCCCTGCGCAACAGCGCCAACGCCGTCAAGACGCTCACGGCCCGGCGCCTGCCCAGCGACGCGGAGCTGGCCGAGGCGGCGGTGCTGGCCGGTGACCGGGCCACCCAGGGCGTGTCCGTCCAGGACGTCCTCACCGCCTACCGCCTGTCGGTGTACCACATCCGCGAGTTCCTGACCGAGGCGGCCACCACCGCTGACTGTTCGCCGGCGGTGACGCTGGAGATGGTGCAATTGCTGTGGACGCTGGCCGATGCCGTGGGCGTTCGCATGGCTGCCGTGCATCGCGACGCCGAGCTCGACATCGCCCGCCACGACGAGCGCCAGCGGGCCGAGTTCCTGCGGGGGCTTGTCTTCGGGTCGGTGGCGCCGGCCGAGATCCGGCGGCTCGGCCCCGCCTACGGTCTGCCTCTCGACCTGCGCTATGTCGCCCTCCGGGGCCGGCCCTCGCCGGGCCGGGAGCCCGGCGAGCTGATGCGGGCCGTGATGTCGTCGATCCGGGGCCGCGGGCACCAAGCCTTCGTCGACGTGCTCGAAGGCGACGTGGTCGGCGTGGCGCCCCGGACGCCGGAGATCACCCGCTGTCCAGGCACAGTGGGGGTGGGGCCGCCGGCCGATCTGGCCGCCATCGAGCCGTCCTTCGCCACCGCCAGCCGGGTGCTCGAAGTCGCCGGCCGCTTCGGCCAGCAGGGTGTCTTCCGCCTGGAAGACCTGTCGCTGCGGGTGGCGGTGGCGGCCGAGGACGAGCTCGGCGAGCTGTTGATGAGCCGCTATCTCCGACCCCTGGCTGCCCTGGGAGGCAGGGCTGAGCCCGTCCAGGAGACGGTGGAGGCCTTCATCGACAACGGGTTGAACATCAAGGCCACCGCCGAGGCGCTCGACGTGCACCAAAACACCGTCCGCTACCGGATCAGCCGTTTCGAGGAGTTGACGGGCAGCTTCCTGGAGCGCCCCTTCACCGCCTTCGAGGTGTGGTGGGCGCTGCAGCGGGCCCGGCTCAACCCCGAGGACTTGTAGGGCTCTCCAAAGCGATCCCTCCTTCGCTGTCGTAGCCCTCTGTGGCGGGGGTGCCGTCACCAGCCCATGCTGGGTCGGTACGGACAAAG
Source organism: Acidimicrobiia bacterium (assembly GCA_044870155.1). Lineage (GTDB taxonomy): Bacteria > Actinomycetota > Acidimicrobiia > IMCC26256 > BP-133 > CAWBJP01. Next base: position 4,969 of record JBIOYN010000338.1, read on the forward strand.
GGAGGACGTGGCATGCCTGAACTGGATGGGAAACGGGCGATCGTGACCGGCGGGGCCCAGGGCCTGGGCCTGGCCATCGCCAAGCTGTTCATCGAACGTGGGGCCCAGGTGCTCATCGCCGACATCGACGAGGCGGGGGCCAAACAGGCGGCCGACGAGTTGGGCGACTCCGCCCGGGCCGTACGTTGCGACGTGACGCAGGCACACGAGCTGCAGGCGGCGGTCGAGGCCTGCGTAAGTGCGTTCGGCGGACTCGACATCATGGTCAACAACGCCGGCATCGAGGTCGTCAAGCCCCTCTTCGAGCACACCGAGGAGGAGTTCGACCGGATCTACGAGATCAACGTCAAGGGCGTGTTCCTGGGCATGCGGGCGGCGTTCGGCGCCATCACCCAGCCCGGGGGCTCGATCGTCAACATCTCGTCTTTGGCCGGCCTGGGCGGGGTGCCGCTGTTCGGCGCCTACTCGGCGTCCAAGGCGGCCGTGGTTCAGATCACCCGGGCCGCGGCCATCGAGATGCGGCCCACCGGGGTGCGGATCAACGCCGTCTGCCCCGCCTTCGTGAGCACGGCCATGGTGGACCGGCTGAAGCCAATTGTGACGGCGGCCGTCGGCGTTCCATTCGATGACCTGGCCGCCATGAAGCAGGGCCGGCTGGGCACTCCCGAGGAGGTAGCGGAAATGGTGGCCTTCCTGGCCTCGGACGAAGCCTCGTTCTCCACTGGCGGCACCTTCGTGCTCGACGGTGGCCTGCAGGCGGGGATGCTGTGATGGCCGGGGTCGGGGGTGTCCCCAACAGCACGGGCCAGCTGGAAGGCAAGGTCGCCATCATCACCGGTGCCGGCAAGGGCATCGGCAAGGCGATCGCCGAGGCGTACGGCGCCGAGGGCGCCATCGTGGTCGTCTCGGACATCGACGAGGGGTCGGCCAAGGAAGTCGCCTCCGGGATTCCCGGAGCCACCTCCATCGCCTGCGATGTGCGCAGCCCCGAGCAGGTCGAGTCACTCGTCAACCAGACGGTGTCCCAGCACGGCGGGCTGCACGTCATGGTGGCCAACGCCGGGATCGGCCGTCCGGTGCCGCTGGTGGCCATGGACTACGACGAGTGGCGGGCGGTGACTTCGGTCAACCTCGACGGGGTGTTCCTCTGCACCCGTTACGGGGCGCCCGCCATCATCGCCTCCGGGGGCGGGTCAATCGTCAACATCGCCTCCACCACGGCCCAGGCCGCCGTGCCGCTCATCGGCCACTACGCCGCCGCCAAGGCCGGTGTGGTGTCGCTCACCCAGACCGCCGCCATCGAGCTGCGGGGCCACGGGGTGCGGGTCAACGCCATCCTGCCCGGCTTCTGCGACACGGACATGGTCAACAACGTGAAGGCGGACTTCGAGTCGATGCTGCCCCTCGCGGCCATGGGGGGCATGGACGGGGTCATCGCCATGAAGCAGGGCCGCTACGGCACGGCCCAGGAGGTGGCCCGCATGGCCGTCTTCCTCGCCTCCGACCGGTCCAGCTTCTCCACCGGGAGCCCGTTCGTCCTCGACGGCGGCTGCCGGGCGTCACTGCTCTGACCGACGACGACTGATCCTCCCCGGTCGGTCGGAGCAGTGACGCCCGGCAGCCGCCGTCGAGGACGAACGGGCTCCCGGTGGAGAAGCTGGACCGGTCGGAGGCGAGGAAGACGGCCATGCGGGCCACCTCCTGGGCCGTGCC
>JBIOYN010000339.1:0-5613 GCA_044870155.1 Acidimicrobiia bacterium
CCTGATGGCTACCAAATTGCAACCTCGGACCCGTACTGTCGTGGCCCGAAGCAGCCGATCAGGGGGAGACGGTCGAGGTGAGCGAAACGACGGAGCGAAACAAGGCGATCGTCCGCCGCTACCAGGACGCCTACAACTCGGGAAACCTGGACGTCCTCGACGAGCTCCTGGCGCCTGACTGGAAGACCCAGGCCTTCCCCGGCGAACTCATGGAGCAGACGGTCGAGAACGTCAAGGCAGTCCACCGAGACCTCGTCCTCACCGCCTTCCCGGACCTGCACTACACGACCCACGAGCTCATTGCCGAAGGTGACGTCGTGGTCCAGGTGTGGACGGCGCGCGGCACCCACAAGGGCGACTTCGTCGGCCTCCCCCCGACGGGCAACTCCCTGGTCATCAGTGGGATGAGCCTCTTCGAGATCCGCGACGGGCGCATTGTCCGCCACCAGGCCTTCGCCGACAGCCTCGAGGCCCTCTTCGTGTGCGGTGCCGACCTCCCGCCCGAGTGGGCGGCGCTCGCGCACCACGCCGTCGACGCGTAGCTGACCCGACTACGGCGATTCGCTCCCTGATGCTCAGGCCCGCGCTCCGGTCGCCCTCGTGGGAAGCGGTGAGTTCCTCCCCGTCATGGAGGAGGTGGACCGGGAGCTGCTGGCCGGGCGGCCGCCCGCCTTGGCGTTCCTTCCCACCGCGGCCGGTCAGGAAGAGCCGGGCCGGATCGAGTACTGGCTCCGCCTCGCGGAGTCGCACGCCCGGCGGCTCGGCGTCGAACCTGTTCCGGTGCCCGTGCTCGATCGCGCTGACGCCGAGCGGACGGACCTGGCAGACCGTCTTGCCGGAGCGGGGCTCGTCTATCTGTCCGGGGGCAGCCCGGGCTACCTGGCCGACACCCTCCGGAACACGCCCGTAAAGCCGAGATGGTGTCTTCCCCATTGGCGGCTGCGGCTTGATCCCGTCGCACCCCGGCCGGAGGCGCCGGCCGAATCCCGGCCCGCCCCGGGATGCGGGGCGCTCAGCCGGCCGAGGCGAGCTGGCGGATCGGCCGCGTGGGGCGGGCCCGGACGAGATCGTGGTTGGACTGGAGGGTCAGCCAGAACTCAGGGGTGGTCCCGAAGGCCCCGGCGAGCAGCCATGCGGTTTCCGGGGTGACCCCCCGCTTGCTCCGTACGAGCTCGTTGATGCGCTGGACGGGCACCCCCAGATGCTCGGCGAGGGCGACCTGGGTCAAACCCAGCGGCTTGAGGAACTCCTGTTTGAGGATCTCGCCCGGATGGGTGGGTATGCGGTTCTTCGGCAACATCATGGGCACCTCAGTGGTAGTCGACGATCTCCCCGACGTCGTGGGCGTCGCCCGACGCCCAGCGGAACACGATCCGCCACTGCTCATTGATCCGGATGCTGTGCTTCCCTCTGCGGTCCCCCTTGAGTGCCTCCAGGCGGTTGCCGGGAGGCGCCCGGAGGTCGCCCAACTCCCTCGCTGCGTTCAGTATGTCCAGCTTGCGAGTGGCCACCGGACGGATCTCCGGCGGCAGTCTCCGGACCGCCCTGCCCCCCTCACTATGGAAGAGCGCTTCCGTCACCCTGTCGGCGAACGAAACGATCACGACCCGACACCCACAGGCCGACAGTTTACATGGTTTCACGGATACCGTGCAATCCGGGCGTCGATGCCGACTAGCGGGTCTCGCTGGCAAGCAGCTCGTCGAGCGTCAGCACGACAGCACCATGCAATGCGGTGCGGCGCCGGTGCAAGGTCGCCCCGAGAGGTCAGCGAGACGGTGTGACGGTCGCCAACCGGCCCAGCGGGCAGATCTGGCGGCCGGTGGACGGGCACGTCCACGTGAGTGGCGGGCCGCTGGAGAGCGAGCGGGTGGTTCGGATGGTCGGGACAGCGGGGCCAGCTCGGTATCGATCCGGTCGTGGTGCATGAACTGCTGCAACGACTCCACGATGTAGTGAGGATCAGCCGCCGATCGACTCCACGCCGACGAAACGACGGCCGACGAAGTCGTCAGCTTGCTCCGACGTCCACCGGAGGGTGGCGATGAGGTCGTCGGTGATCAGTGCGGCGACGTCCTTGGCGGCGGGGTTCGCCATCAGTCGAGGAGTCGGTCGAGCTCGTCTCGGATGTCCCGGCACCGTCCGCAGATCGGCCGGACCGCCTTGGCGGAGTAGTACGGGATCGCCGCCTCGGGGTCCAGGTCGGCGCCGCAGTCGGAGCAGACGATCCGGTCGCCGGGCTGCCACCACGGGGTCGGCTCGAAGTCAGGATCGTGTTGTTGCGCCAACCACTCCTCCGCCTGTCGTTGCACCTCCGGCGGGACCGGTTCGGTCAGTAGCTCGCCGTCCGAACCGCTCACCGGTTGGCAGCGCTCGTCCCGCACATAGGCGAGGGCGCGGCCTTCGCCGTCGCGTTTGAGGTCTCTGGTGCCGTGCCCGCCGGAGAGGAGGACGAGGAGCACCTGGTAGGGGAACCCGTGGTGGTCGACCGGCAGACCTTCGCCCTGCATGAGCAGCGAGCCGTGGTACTCCTTCGCCTCCGAGGACATGGGTCCACGGTAAAGGTCGGCGTCACCTCTGGCCAGACCGCCATGCGGCCCGGGACCGCGGTGGGTCACCATTTCCGAGCGGTACGTTCAACCATGAAGGCCGGCTTCCCGCCACCAATCCCCATGCTGCCCGTGGCGCTCCGACAGTGGCGGCCGTTCGGCGTCCGCAGGGCCTCGGCTCGCATGGACCAGTCTGACGACCCCCCAGCCGGCGGCGCATTGGTTCGAGCAGAAAAACGCCGTCCAGGTCCTGTCGTTGGCGACGATGGCGAACCGCTGCCCGTCGCGGATGGGGCCGCCGCAGAACTCGCAGGTCGTCGGGGTCATCCCGGCACGCTACCGCCGTCAGAGGGGGCAAATCCGACCCCCGGCCGCCTGCGCATATGACCGTGGCCAAACTACCGATCAGGTGGTCCCATGCTCATGGCAGGCGACATGGACGAGACGAGTTCGCGGGTCGAGCGGTGCGTGCCTCGGCGGAGCCACTTGTCGGTCAGTTCCGCGAACCATCGCTCGACGAGGTTGTGGGTTGCCTCACGCGGGGAGGGATCAGGTGCGGGGCGGGCGGCTGATGTTGGGGTCGCCGGGGACGTAGAAGCGCCAGGGGCTCTCGTCGCCCCGGCCCGGCGCCAGCCCGATGCGGGTTGACACCCCGGTCCGCTCCGGTGGCGGCGTTCCGTCATCCACGACGTGGATGGGGCCGGCCACCAGATCGGCGCCGTCCGCCGCCCGGTTGAGGCCGAGAGCCTGGGTCAGGCGGGCGGGGCCCGAGCACAGCTCGCGCTCGTTGCGGGCCTTGGGGCGCCGGGACCACATCACGTCGAGCCCCTCGAGGGGAGCCAGCGCCCGGAGCAGCACCGCCCCGGCCTCGCCGTCCGGACCGCAGACGACATTGGCGCACCAGTGCATCCCGTAGGTGAAGTAGACGTAGAGGTGGCCCGGGGGGCCGAACATGGTGGCGGTGCGGGGGGTGCGGCCCCGGAAGGCGTGGCTGCCGGGGTCCATGGAGCCGCAGTAGGCCTCGGCCTCCACGATCCGTCCCGACAGGGGGCCGAACTTCATGATCTTGTTCAGCAGGAGGGGCGCCACCGCCCGGGGATCGGGCAGGTAGAAGGAACGACGGAGGATCCGTTCAGGCACCCTTCTCCAGCCACGCCTCCTGGTCGGCCAGCAGGGAGCGGGCCGACTCCAGCTGGGTCGTCACCGACGACGATCCCGCTCCGCCCGGCGACGTCCGCCGGCGCACCGAGGCACCCGGCTCCAGGGCGGGCAGGGCGTCGGGCCCCAGGCGGGGCTCGGTCATCACCAGCTCTTCCATGGGAATCCCGCGCTCGACCGCCTCGCGGACGACCTTGCCCACCAGGATGTGCGCTTCCCGGAAGGGCATCCCGGTCCGTACCAGATCCTCAGCCAGGTCGGCGGCGGCACTGGCGGGAGCGTCGGCCGCGGCCCGCATCCGGTCCAGGTCGAAGGTGGCGGTCGCCATCAGGCCGGCCATGGCGGCCAGCGCCCGGCCCAGCGTGTCCAGGGCGTCGAAGAGCGGTTCCTTGTCCTCCTGGAGGTCCCGGTTGTACGACAGGGGCAGGCCCTTCAAGGTGGCCAGGAACCCGGCCAGGTGCCCGATGAGGCGGCCCGCCTTCCCCCGGACCAGCTCGGCGATGTCCGGGTTCTTCTTCTGGGGCAGCATCGACGACCCGGTGGAGTAGGCGTCGGCCAGGCGCAGGAAGCCGAACTCCTCGGTGGCCCACAGCACCACCTCCTCGCCCAGGCGGGAGAGGTGCACCTGGCACAGGGCGCAGACGAAGAGGAGCTCGGCCACGAAGTCACGGTTGGAGACGGCTTCGAGGGAGTTCTCGAACACGCGGGCGAACCCGAGCTCGGCGGCGACGCCGGCGGGGTCGAGGGGCAGGGTGGAGCCGGCCAGCGCCCCGGCGCCGAGCGGGGACACATCGAGGCGCTCCAGGGCGTCGCGCAAGCGGTCCATGTCCCGGCCCAGCATCCAGTAATGAGCCAGCAGGTGGTGGGCGAGCATGACGGGCTGGGCCCGCTGCATGTGGGTGTAGCCGGGGAGGTAGGCGTCCTGGCCGTGGGCCTCCTCCGCCCGGCGCACCAGCACCTCCATGAGCGCGTGGAGGCGGCGGCCCACCTCCCGGCCCTCCCGGCGGGCGTAGAGCCGCAGGTCGAGCGCCACCTGGTCGTTGCGGGACCGTCCGGTGTGGAGCTTGGCGCCCGCCGGGCCGGCCAGCTCCGTCACCCGGCGCTCGATGGCGGTGTGGATGTCCTCGTCGAGCGGGAGGAAGGCGAACTGGCCCGACGCCAGCTCCTCCTCCACCCGGGTCAGGGCGGCGGCGATGAGCGACCGCTCCTCGTCGCTGATGAGCCCCACCCGGGCCAGCATGTTCACGTGGGCGCGAGAGCCGGCCAGGTCGTCGCCGGCCAGGCGGGAGTCGAAGGAGAGGCTCTCGCAGAAGGCCAGCAGCTCCTCGGCCGGGCCCTCGCCGAACCGGCCCTGCCACAGCGGGCGGCCCTGGGGGCCGCTCGGCTTGGCCTCCCCGGGCTCGGTCACCGCCGGTCCCCCGGACCCTGGCGCCGCGCCCAGGTCTCCACCGACAGGCCCCAGAGGCGCACGAAACCGGCGGCGTCGGAATGGCGGAAGGTGTCGGAGGCGTCGTAGGTGGCGAGCCCGTGGTCGTAGAGGCCCCGCTCGGCCCGGCGCCCGTCGACCGTGCACCGGCCCGCTTCCAGGCGGAGCCGGACCTCACCGGTGACGTGCTCGGACGCCCCCGCCATGAAGGCATCCAGCGCCTGGCGCAACGGGGAGTGCCACAGGCCGTCGTAGATGAGCTCGGCGAAGCGGGGTTCGAGCCGGGCCTTCTCCCGCATGAGGTCGCGCTCCAGGCACACGCCCTCCAGGTCGGCGTGGGCGGCGATGAGCGCCAGCGCCCCCGGGCACTCGTACACCTCCCGGCTCTTGATCCCCACCCGGCGGTTCTCCACCATGTCGATCCGCCCGAAGCCGTAGGCGCCGACGGTGGCGCCGAGCCGGGACACGAGCTCGTGGACC
>JBIOYN010000340.1:0-2869 GCA_044870155.1 Acidimicrobiia bacterium
AAGGCCCGGGGCATCACCGACGTGGTGCTCGTCTCCGACCCGTTCCACGCCGCCCGCATCACCGGCATTGCCAACGAGCTGGGCCTGGAGGCGGCCACGTCGCCCACCCGCACCAGCCCCATCGAGGGTGCCGACGAGTTCCGCCACCTCCTCACCGAGACGGCCCAGGTGGGCCTGGGACGGATCATCGGGTTCCGGCGCATGGTCCGCGCCAGCGAGGTCGGCCGGGAGGTCGGCGGGGCGGTCTGGCACCGTTGACGCGCTAACCTTCCCGGCGCATTCGGGGGTGGTGTAATCGGCAACACTGCAGGTTCTGGCCCTGCCATTCGGGGTTCGAGTCCCTGCCCCCGAGCTCGAGCGAAAGGCCCAGGTGAAGGCTCGCCCGGGCCTTTCCGCTTTCTTGGCACGCCGATTGCGCGAGAGCGCGCAATCCGCATGCCAAGAAGCCGTTGCCGTCACCAGTCGATGGCGGCGAAGGGCGATGTCGTCGCTCTTGGAGTTCAGCCACCGGCCCGCTTGTAGGGGTCCGGCGGAAAGGCGCCGGCGGCGATGCACGCCGCCGATGCCCGGTTGAGCGCTGCGACCACCGGTTCGAAGTCCTCACCCAAGGCGTCGACCACCGACTGCTGCTGGGCGTCGGTGCGATCCTCCAACTCCTCCCGCAACTGGCGTCCGGCGGCCGTGAGCCCGGCGTCGTCCACCAGGTTCGCCGCTGCCAGCCGGGAGGCGGCGGCGGCGATGGCGTCCTCCGGCCACCCCCAGGTCGAGGTGTGGGACCCCAACGGCATTCCCAGCCAGAGCTCGGAGAGGATGTTCATCTCCACCGGCTCCACTCCGGCCACCATGGCGGCGGCCAGGTGGCTGTCGCCGCGGTGCTCCCGCAGGGCCTCGCACGCCCGCCACAGCTGGCCCGCGGGTTCCTCGGGCCAGCCCTGCTGGACCGCATTTCGTCGGCCGAACTCACCACAGAGCCCGCAGCCCCGAAAACAGGGGCCGCCCGGCTCCCTCGGCCCTCTCCACCGCCCGCCGAAGCGGGCCGATGATCTCCGTCAGGTCCTCTCCCTCGAGGATGCCCGACAGGCTGGCGATGGTGGCACGGTCCCGGGTCTGGAGGACCTCATGGCGAGGACAGGCCCGCCGCCCCTCCTCGTAGAAGAAGGCGAGCATGTTGGGTTCGAAGACGCCGAAGGTGGCGACGACCACGGCAGCCGGTGGCTCACCCAGCGCCGCCGCCCGTCCCCACACATAGCTGGTCAGAAAGTTGAGCCCCACCTTGGCCAACGCCTCGTTGGTGGCCCGGCCCCAGATGGCGTGGGTGGCGACGGGTTCGAGGGCGTCCCGCAGCCGGCGGGCGGGCCGGTCCGACAGGTCGGGGACGGGCGGGGGAGCGTCCTCGGGCATCACCCGGAACAGGGCCTGGACGGCGGTGTCGTAGTCCACGGTGCACCTCCCTGCTAGGCGAAGAACTCGTCGTGGGCGTACGGGCTCAGCAGAGCCTGCCACGCCTCGACGACCCGTCCGTCGGACAGACGGAACACGACCAGCTCGTTGGCGTCGTAGCCGGCCTCTCCCCGGGTGGCCGAGCTGTGGTCGATGCTGACGGCGTACTCGTCGTTGCCCACCACCACGTGGAGCTCGGCCTGGTAGCTCCCCCCGGTGAGCTCGTCGAGTCGCCCGAAGTAGGCCATGGTCGCCTCGCGGCCTTTGTAGTCGCCGGCGATGGAGCTCCGGCCGGGGACGTGCCACGTCACGTCTTCGGCGAAGAGCTCCCTCAGGGCGTCCATGTCGCCCTTGTTGAACAGTTCGTAGCCACGGCGGATGGTCTCGACGTTGGGATGCTCGGGCATGGTGTCTCCTTGTCGCTATCTCGGTCCGGTGCCTCCCATCGGCCCGGTCCCTGGCCCGCACTGTGCGCCTCGGTGCTTGCTCCGCGCCTTACCACCCGATAACCCCTGCGTAAGCTGACCATGTCGGCTCTGCATCCGGGGTGGGGAGGGGGCAGCCGGGTGGAGTTCCGCATTCTCGGTCCGCTCGAGGTTGTCCACGAGGGAAGGCCGGTGCCGCTCCCTGGTAGCCGCGAGCGGGCCGTCCTTGTCCTCCTGCTCCTCTCCGCCAACCGCGTGGTGTCTGTCGACCGGCTGGTGGATGCGCTGTGGGGCGAGCACGTGCCCGAGGGCGCCCTCCAGGCACTGCGCGTCTTCGTGTCCCGCCTGCGCAAGGCGCTGCGCCAGGCGGGCGGCGGCGAAGTCGTCGTCACCCGGGCCCCCGGATACGTGGTGGAGATCGAGCCCGCCACCCTGGACGCCGCCCGCTTTGAAGGGCTCGTCGCCCAGGGCCGGGAACAGGCGGCCCACGGAGATCCCGCCGGCGCGGCCTCAACGCTGCGCCAGGGCTTGATCCTCTGGCGCGGAGCCGCTCTGGCCGACATCGCCGAGGCCCCGGCGGTGCGCGCCGAGGCGGCCCGGCTGGAAGAAGCGCGGCTCGCAGCCCTGGAAGCCCGCATCGACGCCGACCTGGCCTGCGGGCGCCACGCCGAACTCGTCCCCGAGCTTGATCAGCTGTCGAAGGCCCATCCGCTGCGGGAGGGGCTGTGGGGCCAGCGGATGATCGCCCTCTACCGCTCCGGCCGCCAGGCCGACGCCCTGCGCGCCTACCAAGAGCTGCGACGGTTCTTGGGCGAGGAGCTTGGTCTCGAACCCGGCCTCGAGGTGGCTCGCCTGGAGAGCGCCATCTTGGCCCACGCCCCGGAGCTGGAGATGCCCGGCCGTTCCCCAGTGCCCGACTCGGGCCGATCGGAGGCGATGGCGGAGGCGACCACGTTCCTCTTCAGCGACATCGAGGCCAGCACCCGGCGCTGGGAGGGTGCCCC
>JBIOYN010000341.1:0-2786 GCA_044870155.1 Acidimicrobiia bacterium
GGCCGCCGGGGAGGGGGCCCTGATGGAGCTGGATTCTGGGGTTTTCTAGGGTCCCAACTTCAGGGCTTAGAAACTGTCAGAATCCCCGGAATGAACAAGCGGGAGAACCCCTACACCCCCGGCGCCGGCCGCAAACCGGCCACGCTCGCGGGCCGGGATCAGGACCTGGAGAACTTCCAGGCCCTGATCGAGCGCCTGGCCGCCGGCGCCTACGAGCGCAGTCTCATCTACTCGGGCCTGCGGGGCGTGGGGAAGACCGTGCTCCTCATGGAGTTCGACGTGCTGGCCAGCGAGGCCGGCTGGGCCACCACCGACGTGGCCGAGGTCGGTGGGCAGCCCGACTTCCGGGTGGCCTTCTCCCGCATGGCGGCCCGTCTGCTCCGCGAGATGAGCCGCAAGCACCGGGTCCGGGACCGGGTGGAGCGGGCCCTGGGCGTGGTCAAGGCCTTCAGCCTGGCCGTCCCCTCCGGGCTCCAGGTCAAGCTCGACGTGGAGGCGGCCACGGGCATCGCCGACTCCGGCGACCCCGAGCAGGACCTGGCCGACCTGCTCCGCGAGATCGGCGAGGTGGCCCAGAGCGCCCAGACCGGCGCCCTGTTCCTGGTCGACGAGATGCACAACCTCGACACGCCGTCCCTGGCCGCAATCTGCATCGCCTTCCAGGCCATCAGCCGCCGCAGCCTGCCCGTGGCCCTGGTCGGCGCCGGCCTGCCCGACCTCCAGGTCCGGCTCATGGCGGCCAAGCCCTACGCCGACCGGCTGTTCCAGTACCGGGAGCTGGGCCGGCTCTCCGACCCCGCCGCCCGGGCCGCCCTGGTCGGGCCCGCCTCCACCCTGGGGGTCGACTACAAGGAAGACGCCGCCCGCCGGGTGGTGGCGGAGGCCGCCGGCTACCCCTACTTCCTCCAGGAGTTCGGGCGGGAGCTGTGGAACCAGGCCGAGGGCTCCCCGGTGGAGATGGCCGACGTGGACGCCGTGCGCGAGATCGTCAAGGACTCACTGGGCAGCAGCTTCTTCGGCCCCCGTTTCGACATGGCCACCGACGCCGAGCAGCGCTACCTGTCGGCCATGGCCGCGCTGGGCGACGCCCCCTATCGCAGCGCCGACGTAGCCCATCGCTTCGGCGCCCGGGACCAGCGAGGGGTGTCCGTGCATCGCGACGCCCTCATCTCCAAGGGTCTGGTGTGGAGCCCTCGCCGGGGGCTGGTCGACTTCACCGTCCCCCTCTTCGCCGAGTTCGTCCGTCAGTTCCACCCCATCACGTCGTTCGAGGAGACCTGGTAGGGCGCCCCGCCCGCAGGTGATCGCGATCGGCGTGACGCCGTCACATGGATCGCGATCACCTGTCCCTGGGCGGCGCCAGGCGGGAGTAGGCGGCGAAGTCGGCGGGCTGGCCGTGGATCTTCCGCCACGCCCGGCGGATGCCCTCGAGCTCGAAGCCGGCCCGCTCGGCCACCGCCCGGGAGGCGGGGTTGCCGGTGGCGGCGTAGAGCTCGACCCGGTGCAATCCGAGCTCGTCGAAGGCCCAGTCGGTGAGCGCCTGCGTGGCAGCGGTGGCCACGCCCCGCCCCCGGGCGGCGGCGGCCAACCAGTAGCCCACCTCCCCGACACCGGGTTGGTGGGCCGGGAGGCGCATCCCGACGGCACCCAGCAGCGCGCCGTCGCCCGTGATGGCCAGGCCCGCCCCCCGGCCCTCGGCCAGGTCCTGGCGGGCCCGGGACACGAACTCCTCCGCGTCGGCGGCGGTGTAGGGGTCGGGGATGATGTCGAGCCAGCGGTGGATCTCGGGGTCGTCGACGGCGGCGGGCAGCCCGGGGATGTCCGCCGTCCGCCACCGCCGCAGCACGAGACCGCCGGCGGCGATCCCGGCCGGAGGCAGCACGATGGGCGTTGGTGGTGCCGGCCCACGCTCGGCGCCCGGGCCCCCAGGCGTCGTCTCGTCGAGCACCAGCCCCATGGCGACGACGTCCCACAACTGACCGTTGCGGCGGTGGGCGTGGCGCCGGCGGGTGCCCTCGGTCACGAACCCGTACTTGGCATACAGGCCCCGGGCGGCGTGGTTGTGGGGCCACACGCCCAGGGACACCTTGTGGGCGCCGGCCGCCCGCGCCCAGTCCAGGGCCGCTTCCACCAGGGCGCTGCCCACGCCGACGCCCCGGTGGTCACGGGTCACGAACATGCCCAGGTCGGCCCGCCCCCGCCCCACGGGGACGTTGACGGCTCCCACCAGCCGGCCGCCGTCCTCGGCCAGGAGGACGATGGCCTCCGACGAGGACAGGCAGTGGTCGAAGAACTCGCCGCGGGCCACGGGGTCGAGCGGCGCCTCGGAGCCCATCCACAGCCCTTCGGCCGCCACCGCCTCGAACAAGACCAGCCAGGTGTCGAAGTCGCCGGCCTCGGCAGCTCGCACGAGGACGGCGGAAGCATCAGTCAGAGCCATCTGGAAATAGTGGCCTGGCCTCGTCCGCCACCGCAGGGGAATTTCCCGCCCGCTCCCTATACTGAGAAGCCCACGGAGGGATGACCGAGAGGCCGAAGGTGATCGCCTGCTAAGCGACCAGACCACGTTAAGCGTTGTCCTTCCGACGCAAAGTGGCTGGTCCGGGCGTTGCGGGCTTCTCCGAAAGTTGTCCAGTTATCGGCTCACTTCACGGTGGATAACTGGACCACGCACAGCGGTCGGTCGATGGGGTGGAGGTTGGGAACGGATCCGCCTCGGCCGTCCGCGACCCCAGTGTCCCGAACGGTGCGCGGCCGGACTCAGTGGACCCTGCCAGACCAAAGGC
>JBIOYN010000342.1:0-5852 GCA_044870155.1 Acidimicrobiia bacterium
ATCGAGCGCGAGCTGGGCGGCGGCGTCGCCGTCCAGCGCCGCGCCCTGCCGCACCGCAGCCGCGTAGGCCTCGTCACCCAGCTCGAACCGGAGCCGCTCGCCGAGCTCGGCCAGCGCCACGCCGAGGGAGTGCGTGGTGGTCGTCTTGGCCACCCCGCCCTTCTGGTTCGCCACCGCCAGGACCCTGGTCATAAGCGGGGCAGTCTAACGGCGCCCCCTCGGCCCCAAAACCTCGGGGAGGCGAACTTCTCGTTACGACCGGAGCAGCTTCCGGGCGGCGTCGGTGATGCGCTCGGTGGTGATGAGGACGGCCGCCTCCATGGGCGGGGCGTAGGGCATGGAGGGGACGTCGGCGGTGGCCAGGCGCATGACGGGGGCGTCGAGGTCGTAGAAGGCCTCCTCGGCCACCAGAGCGGCGACCTCGGCGGCCACCGAGAACGACCAGTTGTCCTCCGACACCACCAGGACCCGGCCGGTCTTGCGGGCCGAGGCCAGCACCGCGTCGCGGTCGAGGGGGGAGATGGTGCGCAGGTCGAGGACCTCCACGTCGCCCTCGCCGGCGGCGGCCAGTGTCTCGGCCGCCTCCAGGGCCAGGTGGCGCTGGAGGCCGTAGGTGACGATGGTCAGATCCGAGCCCGGCCGGGCCACGGAGGCCACGCCCAGGGGGACCCGCCAGTCCGTCCCCTCAGGGAGCGGGCCCTTCACCGCCCGATACGCCTTCTTGTGCTCCAGGAAGAGGACCGGGTCGGGATCGTCGAGGGCCTCCAGGAGCATGCCCTTGAGGTCAGCCGGAGTGGAGGGGCACACCACCTTGAGCCCGGGGACGTGGGAGAAGATCGACTCCACCGACTGCGAGTGGTACAGGGCGCCGTGGACGCCACCCCCGTAGGGGGCCCGGATCACCATGGGCACGCAGAAGTCGCCGTTGGAGCGGTAGTGGATGCGGGCCGCCTCGGAGACGATCTGGTCGAAGGCGGGGTGGATGAAGTCGGCGAACTGGATCTCGGCGATGGGACGCAGCCCGTGGAGGGCGGCGCCGATGGCCACGCCGATGATGGCCGACTCGGCCAAGGGCATGTCCAGCACCCGGGCTTCGCCGAACTCGGTGATGAGCCCGTCGGTGGCTTTGAACACACCGCCCCGGGCGCCGACGTCCTCGCCCAGGACGAAGACCCGCTCGTCGGCCGCCATGGCGTCCCGGATCGTCAGGCGCACCGACTCCACCAGCGTGTGGACGGGGGCGTCGGCGGGCGGCGGGCCGGGGTCGGCCAGCGTGGGGGCGATGCCCTCCTGGGTGGCGGCGAACTCCGCCGGAACGCCCGGGATCGGCCGCAACGGGCGGGCGAACACCTTGGTGAAGGCATCGCCCGGAGCGGGGCTGGGCGCGGCCTCGGCCGCCTTGACCGCCGCTTCGATCTCGGCCATGACCTCGGCTTCCATCTCCGCTTCCCGGGCCTCGGACAGGAGTCGCTGCTCGATCAGGTACTGCTTGAGGCGCTGGAAGGGGTCCTTCTTCCGCCACGCCTCCACCTCGGCCGGGGTGCGGTAGGTGCGGTCGTCGTCGTCGGAGGTGTGGGAGAGGTAGCGGTAGGTCTTGCACTCGATGAGGGTGGGGCCCTCGCCCCGGCGGGCCCGGCGCAGCGCCGACGAGCTGGCGGCGTACACGTCGAGGGGGTCGTTGCCGTCGACGATCATCCCGAAGAACTTGTACTGGTGGGCGTGTTCGGCGATGTTCTCGACCGCCGACTCCTTGGCCAGGGGCACGGAGATGGCGTAGCCGTTGTTCTCGCAGATGGCGACCAGGGGCAGGCCGTGGATGCCCGCGAAGTTCATGGCCTCGTGGAAGTCGCCCTTGGAGGCGGCCCCGTCGCCGAAGAGGGTCATGACGGCGGTGTCCTCGCCCTTCATGCGGGCGGCGAGCGCCACTCCGGCGGCGTGGGGGATCTGGGTGGCGATGGGCGACGACCCGGTGATCACGCGCAGCTTGGAGGAGCCCCAGTGGTTGGGCATCTGCCGTCCGCCGGAGTTGGGGTCGGCAGCCCGGGCGAAGACCGCCTGCAGGCACTCCTCGGCGGTCATGCCCAGGGCGATCATGAGCCCGGTGTCCCGGTAGTAGGGGCAGACCACGTCGTGTTCCCCCCGCAGGGCCCAGGCCGCGCCCACCTGGGCGCCCTCCTGACCCTGACAGGACACGGCGAAGGGGGCCTTGCCCATCCGGTTGAGGGCCCAGATCTTCTGGTCCAGGCGCCGGGTGAGCAGGATGGCCCGCCACATCTCGAGCACGTCTTCGTCAGACAGGCCGAGCGCCCGGTGCCGGTCATGGAGGTGGAATCCCGAGAGGTCGGTGTTCTCGGGCGGGGCGAAGGCCATACCGGTAGCTCCTGGTGAGATCAGCGGGTCGGGGGTCGGATGAGGCCGAGGCGGCCGACGGCTTCGATGCGGGCCTCGGCCAGGCGGTCGGCGGCGGCCGCGGTGGTGATCCCGTCGGCGGCGGCCCGCTCGAACACGGCCAGGATGTTGTCGTAGACGCGGCGCAGGCCCTCCTCGGCCCGCTGCTGGTTGTACCCCCGCAGCTCCTCGGCGATGTTGATGATGCCGCCGGCATTGACCACGTAGTCGGGGGCGTAGAGGATGCCCGCCTCGGCCAGGGCCTTGGCGTCGGTGTCGCCGGCCAGCAGCTGGTTGTTGGCGCAGCCGCACACGGCGGCGCAGCGCAGTTCGGGGATGGTGACCTCGTTGATGGTGGCGCCCAAGGCGCAGGGGGCGTGGATGTCGCATTCGATGCTGTGGATCGCGTCCACCGGGGCGGCTTCCACCTCGAAGTCCTGCACCGCCCGCTCCACCGCCGCCGGGACGGTGTCGGCCACCGTCACCCGGGCCCGCTCCTCCACCAGGTGGCGCACCACCGCGTAGCCGACCTTGCCCACGCCGGCCACGGTCACGTGGCGGCCTTCGAGGGAGCCGTCGCCCCAGAGGTGATGGGCGGTGGCCTTCATGGCGTAGAAGAGGCCGGTGGCGGTAGCCACCGACGGGTCTCCGGATCCGCCCAGCGACTGGGACACCCCGGTGACCCAGCGGGTCTCACGGCGGATGAGATCCATGTCGGCCTGCGTGGTGCCGACGTCCTCGGCGGTGATGTAGCGGCCCCCCAGCGTGTCGACGTAGCGGGCGAAGGCCCGCAGCAGGGACTCGCTCTTGTCCCGGGCGGGGTCGCCCAGGATCACGGCCTTCCCCCCGCCCAGGTCGAGGCCGGCCATGGCCGCCTTGTACGTCATCCCCTTGGCCAGGCGGAGCACGTCGGTGAAGGCGTCCTCCTCGGAGGCGTAAGGGTAGAAGCGGGTGCCCCCCAGGGCGGGGCCCAGGGCGGTGGAATGGACGGCCACGATGGCCCGCAGCCCGCTGGGCCGGTGGTGGCAGAACACCACCTGCTCGTAGTCGTCGGCCTCGATGCGATCGAACACTGGCATCGGCCTTCGACACTCCTTCTGACGATTCCTCTCCCCTGAATGGTAGGGCGCGCCAAATCGATCGGTGCGCGCTTCAGTCCCTGCCCCTTGTGACCGATACATCCCACGACGGGCGCCACGACCCATGGTGCTCCCGTCATCGCAGTGGACTGCCGTCGTGGAAAACCGCTGGTCAGAGGCGATGACCGGGGAGGACTAGTCCGACGGAGGAGTCGCAAATGACACCTCCGGGCTATCGACCCTAAAGGGTGCCGTGCGTACCCTCGGGACGAAGCGGACAGTCCCCCCTCCCGGTAACCGCCGCGAGCAGCTCCGTCATCGAGAAAGAGGAAAAAGGCAATGCAAGACCGCACCGACCCCGACGCCCTGCTGACGCCGTCAGAGGTCGCCGAGATGTTCCGGGTCAACCCGAAGACCGTGACCCGCTGGGCGCGTGCCGGGAAGATCTCCGCCATCCGGACCCTCGGCGGACACCGCCGTTTCCGTGCCTTCGAGATTCTGCGTTACCTGGAGCAGGTGGAGAGCGAGCAGGGCCTGTAGCCTCTCGCCCTCGTGGCGGAAGGAACGGCCCTGGAGGCCGTCACCTTCGATTACTGGAACACCCTGTGCTGTGAACCTCCTGGCGGCTACCTGCGGGGACGCCGGCTGGAGGCGATGGGCAGAGTGATGGGCGATGCCGGCGTGGGGGACGCCGGCGTCGTGCTTGCCGCTGCCTATGACGCCGCCTGGCTCGAGTACCAGGCCAACTGGGAGGCCAACGTCCAGTACACCGGACGACACGCCGCCCGCAGCATCGCCGACACCGTCCACCGGCACTACGGCCCGGGGACCAACGGCGTGCGCCAGCGTCTCTTCGACGCCTTCGCCTCGGCCTCACGCGCCGGCACGGCCGAGCTCTCCCTCGTCGACGGCGTGGCCGACGCCCTGGCCACCCTGCATCGGCAGGGAGTGGGCCTGGCCATCGTGTGCGACGTCGGATTCACCCCTTCGTCCGAATTGCGCCGGCATTTGGAGCATCACGGCCTTTTGGGATATTTCGACGCCTGGGCATTCTCCGATGAGGTCGGGGTGTACAAACCCGACAATCGAATTTTCGAGCATGCGCTGGACGGGCTCGGCTCGCCCCAGCCCTCCCGGTGCGCCCACGTCGGCGACCGCCGCCGCACCGACGTCGCCGGCGCCCAGGCGATGGGCATGCGGGCCGTCCGGCTCACGGCCGTCTTCGAGGACGATCCCGCCCAGGGACCGTCGGGCGACGCCGTGGTCTCCTCCTACGAGGACCTCCTCCCCGCGTTGGGACTCGCCTGAGCCGCGCTCCGAGGTGGTCGCGATCGATGGTGCGCCGTCCATCCGATCGCGACCACCTGGATCAGGCGGCGGCGCGACGCCCGGTGACGAGTGCGGTCAGACGGGCGCGGAGCGCAGCGGCCGGCGGGCGCACGTCCTCCTTTCGGACCCGAATCACCCGATAGCCCTGCGCTTCGACGCGGCCCTGGCGCCGGCGGTCGGCGGCGGCCGTGCGCGGGGTGTGGAACTCGGCGCCGTCGTATTCCAAGGCGATCCGCTCCTGGCGCCAGCCGAGGTCGACCTGGGCAACGAACCGTCCCCGCTCGTCCCGGATCACCATCTGGCGCTCAGGCATCGGCAGGCCCCAGCTGGTCACGAGGCGCACCATCTCCATCTCCCTGACGCTGTGGGGCCGCGGTCCGGGGACCCACACCTCGAGCGCCCGCTTGAGGTTCGCCTGCCCCTTCCGCCCTTTGGCTGCCGAGGCCCGGGCGGCGGCCGCCTGTACGGCGTCGGCACTGGCCAAACCCCGGCAGAGGGCGCGGTCGAGCATCTCGCACAGCGCCTGGTAGCCGACGAGGGCGGCGCAGTCGACCAGGGTCCGGGCCGGCGTCGTGCACAGGAACGGCCCGACCTGCGTGCGGTCTCGAGGGTCGAGCGCCTGACGGGAGCGGTGGACGACGGCGTTGCGGAACCGGCCGCTCGCCGATTTCGCCACGGTGAGGTGGGGAACGGGGGACGGGTCGCCGAGCTCGTAGATGGCGGCGGCGGTGAGATGCGAGAGCACACTGCCGTCGGGGCTGGCGAGGAGCGCCACCATGGCATCCTGCTCCCAGGAAGCGGGGGCGCCGGCGACGACGTAGACGCCGGGGATCGGGCACCGCCAGCGTCCGCTCTGCAAACGCTGGGTGATCTGGTCCGGCGTGAGCCCGCCGGCGACGACCTGGCGGCGGCTGACGGCGCCGTGCTGTCCGCCCGCCACGCCTGCCACCTCGGCGTCGGGGTCCCACGCCCTGGGCCGCGGGCGGCGCCCCGGACGCTCGTCGTCGTCCTCCTGCATGGCTCGGAGTATGGCGAGCCTCGACCGCCAGCCGCCCC
>JBIOYN010000343.1:0-7593 GCA_044870155.1 Acidimicrobiia bacterium
TCTGGATGATGGCGGGGCCGAGGATGACCACGAAGAGCGACGGGAAGATGCAGAAGATCAGGGGGAAGAGCATCTTCACCGGCGCCTTCTGAGCCAGCTCCTGTGCCCGCTGGCGGCGGCGGATTCGCATCTCGTCGGCCTGGGCCCGGAGGAGCCGACCGATGGACACACCGAAGGTGTCAGCCTGGAGCATGGCGAGAATGAAGGAGCGCAGCTCCGGCACCTCGGTGCGCTCATCCATGGCCCGCAGAGCCTCGGCCCGGCTGGAGCCGACGCGGGTCTCCTTGAGCATCCGGCTGAATTCCTCGGAGAGCGGGCCGGGGACAGCGGCGATGGTCCGGTCGATGGCCTGCTCAAAACCGAGGCCGGCTTCCACCGAGATCACGAGCAGGTCGAGGATGTCCGGAAGCTTGATGGCGATCTCGTGCTGGCGCTCGTCCTGCTTGCGCCGGAGGTAGGAGTCAGGGGCGAAGAAGGAGATGGCCCACAACAGGCCCACCATGATCGTCCCGTAGAAGCCGCTGAAGCCTCCGAGCCCGAAGACGAGCAGGGCCCAGGCGGGACCAGAGATCGCCCCGATGACCTTGATGGCCACGAAGCGGTCGGCGTCCAGCCCAGCGGGGTTCCCCGCCAGCACCAGCTTGTGACGGATCTGGGTGACGTAGCCCGCGGGGGTGAAACGCCCCGAGAGCTTGGCCAGCCCGGCCATGGCGGGCACCAGGACCCGAACCCTGATGGAGGCGAGCATCTCCGCCTCCCGGACGTTGTCCGTCTGGTAGTCGAGCCGACTGAGGGCGCTGCGGACCTCACGGCGCTCGTCCCCGGCCAAGAGGACGGTGGCGATGAGCAGGAAGACTCCGGCGAAGATTCCGAGAGCAGCGAGAATGATCATTGTCCTAGACCTCGATCTTGATGATCTTCTTGAGCCAGAGGAACCCAACCCCGGCCATGATCACGGCGCCACCCAGCATCAGCAGCCCGATGAACTCGCTGAAGAGCGTGCCGATGTACTTCGGGTTCATCACGTAGAGCGCCCCACCCAGGGCCACCGGGAGGCAGGCCATCACCAGCGCCGAGATCCTGCCTTCGGCGGTGAGGGCCTTGATCTCGCCCCGCAGCCGGCCTCGCTGCACCATGGTGTCGGCGACCGTCGAGAGGAGCTCGGCCAGGTTTCCACCGACCTCCCGCTGGATGCGGATGGCGAGGACGGCCCATTCGAAGTCCCGGCTCGACATCCGGTGAGCGGTGTCTTCCAGAGCCTCCTCCAGAGGACGGCCCAGCCGGGACTCGGCCAGGACCCGCCGCAGCTCACGCTGCATCGGGTCGCTCGTCTCCTCGGCCACCGCTTCGAGGCCCTGGAGGAACGAGTAACCGGCCCGGAGTGAACCTGACAGGAGGTTGAGCGTGTCGGGCAGCATGCCCTCGAAGGCTTTGAGCCGCCTGCTGACCTTCGCCTTCACCACGACGATCGGGACGAAGGCGACCACAGCTGCGGCCATGATCCCCACCCCAATGCTCGGAGCACTGATGATCGCCAGCAGGCCGAGCACGAGCACGCCGGCGCCGTAGAAGAACAGTGCCTCGGCGGCTCGCAGGGGCAGGTTCGCCTGCTCGAGGAGAGCTTCGACCTTCACCAGGAGCCCGCCGTGACCGGCCATCTTCGAGGTCATCTCGACAGCCATCTGGACGAGCCCCGTCTCGGCCAGGCTCTTGTTGTGCCCGGCTTCCTCGTCATCGGCGACATAGGCGCCGAGGCGGCGGTCGATGCCCTCGTCCTTGCGAAGGAAGATGACCAGCAGCCCGAAGGCGAGGAGTCCGATCGCACCGGCCACGAGTCCGACGATGATCCACTTGCCGGCGGCATTGGCCAACGGCCCTCCGGAAGCGTCAACCACCTTGGGCTCGGGAGCGACGCCGATGGTGCCGGCCCGCGTCTGGGTGTGGGTGCTGGCGCCAGCCACCGTGAGGTCGAGGGCCAGCGACCCGCCGTTGCCGGTGGACTGGTAGGTCACCTCGTACTGGTTCTCGATGGCCCGCCGGACCTTGGTGAACTCGGCGGAGAGATCGTCGGGCTTCAGGCTGGTGGCGAGGGAGCCGCCGGTTGCCTGCACGAAGGAACCGAGAAGGGCCGGTCTGAACTCTGTCGACTCGATGCCGATGGCGAACAACGACGCCCGGGCCGTGGTCACGGAAGCGACCGCCTGCGTCTCGTTGGCCGTCGACACAGTGTCCGCACCGTCGGAGAGGATCAGGATGTTGGGCTGCAGCTCGGGGTGCTTGGCGTAGAGGCTCGCCCCCAGGCTCACCCCGTCCCACAGGGCCGTCTCCCCATCGGCGGCGAGACCGTCGATGGCGGCGGTGAGGGCGGCGCCGTCCTGGGTGAAGTCGCTCTTGAGGAACGCCTGGCTGGAGAACGACACCACGGCGATCCAGTCATTCGGCGCCTTGGCGGCGATGAACTGGTTGGCGGCAGCCTTGGCCTGGGCGATGGCGTCCCGGCTCTTCATCGAGCCCGACGTGTCCATGACCAGAACCGTCCCCACCGGCTTGGACGTCTCCTTGAGCGGGACGACCCGCAGCGACTTGACCGTCTTGCCGTTCTCCCGGAGAGAGAAGTCCGTGGTCTTGGCGTCCCCGCTGACCTGCACGGAGAGACGCACCTCGGGGAAGGCCTGGGTGTCGACCTCCCGGATGGTGACGTTCTCAGCGGCGAGAACCGGAGTCGCCTGAAGGGCGAGCCCCACCACCAGGGCGGCGCCGACGAGGAAGCGCTTCATCGGGCACCTGCCATGCGCCGGGCGAAGGGCTCGGCGGCGAACACTTCGGGGCCGAGGCGGATGCCGAGGTCGGCCAGCTTCTCGGCGAACTTGGGCCGGATACCGGTCGACTTCAGGTGTCCCTTGAAGCGGCCGTGCTCGTCGATGCCCATGCCGTAGTCGAAGAGGAAGATGTCCTGGAGGACGATCACGTCACCCTCCATGCCCTGGACCTCACTCACGTGGGTGACCCGGCGGGACCCGTCCCGCAGCCGGCTGACCTGGACGATGAGGTCGATGGCCGAGGCCATCTGCTCCCGGATGGCCCGCACGGGCAGGTCCATGCCGGCCATGAGGACCAGGGTCTCGAGGCGGGAGAGGGCGTCCCGGGGGGCGTTGGCGTGGACGGTGGTCAGTGACCCGTCGTGGCCGGTGTTCATGGCCTGGAGCATGTCCAGGGCCCCACCGCCACGGCACTCACCGACGACGATGCGGTCGGGCCGCATCCGGAGGGAGTTCCGGACCAGGTCCCGGATACGGACCTCGCCCTTGCCCTCGATGTTGGGCGGCCGGGACTCGAGGGGCAGTACGTGCTCCTGGTGGAGCTGGAGCTCCTTGGCGTCCTCCACCGTCACGATGCGCTCGTCCTCAGGGATGAATGACGAGAGCACGTTGAGGGTGGTGGTCTTCCCGGTGCCCGTCCCGCCGCTGACGATGATGTTCAGCCGGCCCTTGACGCAGGCGTCAAGGAACCGGGCCGTGTTCGGCGAGAACGTCCCGAACTGGATCAGGTCCTCGACCGAGTAGGGGTCCTTGGAGAACTTCCGGATGGTGAGGAAAGGCCCACCGATGGCCAGGGGGGAGATGATGGCGTTCACCCGGGAGCCGTCGGGCAGGCGGGCGTCGACCATCGGGGTGGCCTCGTCGACCCGCCGGCCGACCTGGGCCACGATCTTCTCGATGATGCGGCGCAGGTGCGTCTCGTCGAGGAACGACGCCGACGTCTGGGTGATCTTGCCGGCCCGCTCCACGTAGACGTTGGTGGGGCCGTTGACCATGACCTCGGTGACCTCGGGGTCCTGGAGGAACCGGTCGATGGGGCCGTAGCCGAGGACGTCATCGGAGATGTCCTGGATGAGCTGGGCCCGGTCGGCGGTCGACAGCGGGACCTTCTCCCGGCTGAGCGCCACCTGGAGGTGCTCGGTGACCTGGCGGCGGAGCTCGTCTTCCGACAGGCGCCGGTCGTAGAGGACCGGGCCGAGCTCTTCGATCAGGTGGTGGTGCACCTTCTGGCGCAGCTCGTCGAGAACCGGGTCGCGCCCGCCGGGGGCTAGTTCCCGCGTCGCGTCGTGCAGGCGACGGTACAGAGACATCGCGGTTCCTTCCTTGAAAGCGACAGGTGAGACGCTTCGAACGCCGGAGCGGAAATCCGGCTTTTAGAACAGGCCGAATCGTCCGCGCGCCTTACTTATCGGCACGTCGGACGGCACACCTGAGTACAAATCGGCCAGTTGTTCGAACGCCCGGGCTACTGCCGACTTGGGGGCGTCGAGGATGGCCGGGGTGCCCTTGTTCACCGACTGGGGCACCAGGATGTCGCTGGGGACCAGGCAATCGGCCTTCAGGCCGAGGGTCCGTTCTACCTCGCTCACGTCGAGCCTGACCTTCGAGTTGGCGCGGTTCAGCACCAGCTTCAACTTGTGGTCGGGGATCGACAGGAGTCGCAGGGTCTGGAGGCCGAGCTTCACGTTCTTGATGCTCGGAATGTCCATGGCCGCCACCATGAGCACGTCGTCGGAGTGCTCGATGAGGCCCAGGACGACGTCGTTGAACTGCGCCGGGGTGTCCACCACCACGTAGCTGCAGAAGCTCTGCAGCACCTCCACGATCTTGACCATGTCGGCACCCGATACCCGCTCGGCGAATGAGGGTTCCACGGGGGCCGGCAGGATGAGGAGGCCGCTGGAGTCGTGCCGGATGAGCAGGCTCTGGAGGAACTGGGCGTCGAGGCGCTGGATGTTGGAGACAGCGTCGACAATGGTGTGCGCCGGGCTGAGCCGCATGAGGACGGCGACATCCCCGAACTGCAGGTCGGCGTCGACGAGAACCACCGGGCCTTGACCCTTCTTCGCCAGCGCGACCGCCAGGTTGGTGGCCACCACGCTCTTGCCCGCCCCGCCCTTGGTGGAGGTGACCGTGATCACCCGGCCCCGTTCGGTCCGCACACCCTCGACGGCGGGCGGCAGCTGGACGGGGGCGAGTGTCTCGGCCACCCGCTCCACCGACTCCCGAAGGACCTGGGTCTCGCTGGGGAGGCCCAGGACATCCTTGACGCCGGCCCGAAGTGCCTGCTGGAGCAGGCCGGTTGAGAGTTCGGCAGCCATGAGGACGGCCCCAAACTCCGGACGGGATCGGGTGACCTTCTCGATCTGGGCCAACCCGTCGGGGTCGGCGAACCCAGGACCAAAGACCACCACGGTGGGCTGGCCGATCCGAAGCTCCTCGAGGAGCGCCTCGACACTCGGATAGGAGGTCGTGGGCGCTACCTCACCCGCCTGCATGTTCAGGCGGGTGCGGAGCTTCGGGTCGGATTCGACGATGGCGAGGGCGACAGGCACGTTAGGTGAAGTCAGCTCGTCCAGTTCCGGATCACGGAGGGGAGAGTACTAGGAGAAGATATTGCCACGGTTGACGGGAGGCACGGGTGCCGGGGTGAAGTCCGGCGGCACCAGCGTCAGGTGGATCGATCCGATCGACTGGGCGAGGGTGACCTTCTCCGTGTCCAGCGCCGGCAGCGACAGCGTGAGCAGCCCCGACTGGGTCTGGGGAGCGGTCTCGCCCTCGGCCGTCGGTTGAGCGGCCTGCTCGCCAGGCTGGAGCTGCACGGAGTTGCCCACGGCCAGCACCTCGATGTTCTTGAGCACGAACTGGCTCTTCGTGGTGTTCTCGTCGGCCGGGTTCTCGGGCAGGGTGAGGATCATGTTCACGTGGTCACCGGGAACGACCAGCCGGGCCACGCCCTGGGTGTCGCTCACGCTGATGGTGATCGCCTCCATGCCCTTGTCAATGCGCTGGGCGAAGGACACCGTCGCCACCCGGGGGTCGACGAAAGCGCCGTCCACCACCGGCAGGCCGGCGGGGATGGGGGCGAGAGCGACCTTGCCCCGCAGGGTCTGGGAGTTCACGACCGCCTTGGCGGGGTAGTACTTGCGGGGGATACGGTCCTTGACGACGTATCCCTCGTCCAGGGCCTGCTCACCCGGGAAGCCCTTGGTGATGTCCTTCTTCACCATGAAGACCTCGACCATCTCGGCATTGCCCAGCGCCCGGGAGTCAGCGCTCGACAGGTAGTTCACGGCGGCAAAGGCCGAGACACCGGCAAGCGCCACGGCGACAATCACGATCAGGACTCGACGGCTCACTGTGCGACCTCACTCGCTCATGTGGGGCGCGATGGGCCGCGCCTCCATGGTGGGACCGTCGCGGAGAGGGTCTTCCGCGACCGGGGGGTGACACCCCTGACTGTCGGTCGAAAGGGACCGAAGCATCACCCGGACTCAGCCGAGATGTCCGAATTGACCGATTCCGGAACTGAAATTCTTCGCTCGCCTCCCTGAGCGGGGCGGAATCGCCCGCAGTGGGACAGGTCTGCCTCAAGAAGGACACCCGCGCAGCCGATGAGTCTGACGAACCCGCCGCGCCCTTTGCATGCGCGCCGGTTAGCCCCGGTTCCTCCCTCCCACGATTGGAACAGCATGCGTACCTTGGCCGATAAGAACGTTGCCGGCGCACCCGCCCCGGTCCGCTCGCCCGGAGGATCGAGGCTCATGAGAAGGCGCAAGGGGGAAAGAGGCGCGAGCCTGGTGGAGTTCGCCCTGGTGCTCCCGCTGCTCGCCACCCTGATCTTCGGGATCATCGACTTCGGGTTCGCCTTCAACTCCTACATCGAGTTGCGCAGCGGCTCCCGGGAAGGTGCCCGGTTGGCGGCCGTGAACAACGGCTGCAACACCACGGCTTCCGGCTGCGCCACCACGAGCGCGGCCCAGCTCACCGCCCTGATCACCGCCACCCGGGCGCGCACCACCGGCCTGGCCCCTTCCAGCAACGTCCAGGTCGGGTTCTCCTTCCCTGACTCGGGCGCCAAGACGGCCGGAAAGAACGTCGAGGTCTGCCTCGTCTATCCCTTCCAATCCGTCACCGGGCTCTTCAATTTCCTCAACATCGATCTGAAGTCCAAGGCCATCATGCGTCTCGAGCAGACGGCCACTTTTGACGCCGGCACCTCAGGAGGAACGGTCACGTGCTAACCAGGCTGCGCAGTGAAGAGCGGGGCGCCTCGCTCATCATGGTGGCTCTGACGATGGTCGCCCTGTTGGGCATGACCGCCTTCGTCGTCGATCTCGGCATGGGCTACAACGAGCGTCGCGTGTCGGTGACGTCAGCGGATGCCGCCGCGCTGGCCGCCGCCCAGAACCTCGGGTACGGCACCACCACTGCAGTTACCGAGGCCATGAAGGTGGCCCGTGAGAGCCTCCGGGCCGACTACACCGACGCACAGTGGACCTCGCTGTGGTCCGCCGGTGACGGGTGCGGGAGCCCCTCGTCCACGGTGGGCAACGCTTCGGGTTGGTACCGCACGGCCACTACGCCCTGCATCACCTTCAACAACGCCGGCACCCGGGTCAAGGTCCGGGTCCCCAGCCAGATCATCCAGACCTCCTTCGCCAAGGTGTTGGGCGTCACCCAGCTCAAGGCCGCCGCCGAGGCTACGGCCGAGGTCGACGCCCCCGGCACCGGCGGCGTGCTGCCCTTCGGTGTCCTGAGTACCGGTGGCAGC